>JBLHWG010000212.1:0-9046 GCA_047629055.1 Halioglobus sp. | reverse complement strand
TGATATCTAGCCAGCTTACGTTGTTGTTGGTGTCTATTCGGCGATAGTGAGCTACTTCACGAGAGCACAAAGGGCATGCACCATCATAAAACATGATTGTTTTTTGATGATTTGTAGTTGATGTATTCATGTGTTTACCTTATTCTCCGAGTTAATTCGAGCAAAATGTTTTGACAAATTCTTGCACCTCGTGGCTAATAGAGTCTCGATTTGAAAGTTGCTCAAAAAGAGATTCATCACATTGATTGCTGGCAAGTCCAACGAGACTGCCTAACACCGATCCTCTGTGCGCGTTCTCTCCACCCAGGTTGGTGTTTATCAACATTGCCTTGCCAGGCGACATAAAATATTTCGCCCCTAAATAACAAACTGCCGGCCACGAGTCGGTGATATAACACGCCGTTGAATAAAGCCTGCCCACTACCGCCGAGTCGCCACGTTTCTGTTCCAACAACTCGTTGAGTTTAGTACCGGGGATTACTCGAGCAGCCTTGATAAATTTATCAACGACAGTAGAGGAGGTGGTCTCTGAGTGTGAACCCTGTTCTTGTCGGTGATCCTCTGCTAGAAGGAGGCTTTCCAGCAGTTCGACGTAGGTACAAACCACTTTCATCAAGTCTGTATCAGGATGGGTTAGTTGTATATGCTCACAGCAGATGGATTGGGCTTGTTCGAGAGTGTGATTTTTAAGTAGAGCGAAAGCCAGCGGTGCTATGGTTACCAACGCTCCCATTGATGGCGTGTCGTGAGTTACAGCACCACATTTGTCTGGTGCCTTGCCGTTTTTAAGATTGGCAAAGAATCCCCGATGGTAGGATTCTGCATAAGTATCTGGATGCTGAGCAGGATCTGCGGTCATAAACGCAATGTAGTCGTCAATCCAGAGTTTTTTATCATAGCCTCCGTTTTCAACTAAGTGCCTTAACATTAACCTTGCGCAGTGGGCATTCAGAGTGTTTTCTCCTGCCGGCAATCCGTGATGATAATGAGTGCGGGTTCCGCCCCACAGTTCACGCTTACCTTTGAGGATGATATCCCCCACAACTTCCCCCTGAAGATCGAGCTTATGATTTACGCTGGACTGCGCGTTCGCAGAGCCGGAAGGTTTCGCACGTCTCCTGCCCCCTGAATCCGTTGAATGCAGCGACATTATCGAACTTGGGTGGTCCGCGGGTGCGGCCTCCATTTTACTTATGCCGTGAGGCGGGAAATAGCGAAGGATGTCTGAGGTGCGATAAAACCAGTGCGCAGGCATGGAGAGAGCATCACCGACAAACAGGCTGTGCAGTGAGGCAGTAGTACGTTCGGTTGTCAGGTTCATCAAGCTCTTACGGCGCGAATAACTCAACGGATCTGTATAGGAAAGTGTGTGCTAATCGCGAGTATAATTAGCGCTGATCCGTGGATGCTGCGTGTTGGGTTTTTGTCACGATACAGAATCGTAGATACTGGAGCGTGTCATTTGGCGTTATGTACTGTAAATTTTCAGAGCAATAGAGTATGAGTAGAGACCAATCGAGTGATCCATTACATGGACTTACGCTTGAAACGATTGTTACGAATTTGGTAGATCACTATGGTTGGGATGGGTTGGCTCAAAGAATCAGCATCAATTGTTTCAAGAGTGATCCATCGATCAAGTCATCATTGAAATATTTACGCAAAACTCAGTGGGCCAGAGATAAAGTAGAGGCATTGTATGTTTCAACAATCTAAGAGTATTCTTTGAGTTTGGCAACCTCCCTCGGAGTAGCAAATGAGCGAACTCAGTTTCAATGATGTTTTGTCGAGACGTAGATCTCAACGAGAATTCAATGAGGACGCAATCGACTTAGACGGTCTAAACAGATTGATCTGGGCAGCGCAAGGAAGGACAAGTGAAAATGGGGGTAGAACCGTCTCATCTGCACACGCGTTACATCCACTGAGACTCTTTACTGAAGGATGGTCGCACTGTCATTATCTGACGGAGAGCAAGTACAGCCCACTAGAATAAAAGACAGTAAGGCTGGGGTGAAGTTTGCCAGTATTTCAGGTGTTTTTCAAACCATAGTTAATAAGGTTTAGAGGTATGTAATTCGCATTGGGATACTACACATGTCTACAAACTCTGTTTATTTGATATGGCTTAATACTACATATTAGTCATTTGAGAACACAAAATGGGACGAGTTTTTTCACAGGGCTAAGTAATCTGCAATGCCATTAAAACGTAAAGAGCTTGCGCTATGCTTACTCTGTATGGTCACCTGCCTTCCCGGAATGCCTGGAAGGTACGTCTGCTCCTAAGTCACCTTGAGCGACCTTACACCAAAAAATAGTCAGCATATTTGAAGGACATGGCCAGCACGCTGAATTTCTTGCGATTAATCCTACCGGCGCCGTGCCAGCGCTACAGTTTGATGACGGAACTGCTATTGCTGAATCCAATGCCATTTTCGTATATCTCGCTTCTGGAATGAGGTATTTTCCATCAAAGAAGCAACAGCAAACGCAGGTATTGCAGTGGTTATTTTCGAATCAGACTATGTGCAATCTAGTGTGGCCACGCTGCGTCATTGGTTGCTTACTGGAAAGGGCAAAAATAGATCCAAGGAGATGTTGGCAAGTAAGCACAATGCACCTGTGAAAGTTCTGTCTATTCTCGATAGGACGCTTCGCGACAAATCATACTTGACAAGGCACGAGTATACAATTGCCGATATGTCAGTGTTTTCCTATGTACATCTCTCTGAGGATGCTGGAATTTCACTAGCAGACTATTCTGCTGTTCAGCGGTGGATTGATAGGGTTCAAGGGCAACCCGGATTATTGAACGAGGTGCATCCCTACTCGATGGATGAATATTCAGCTCGGGAGCTATGAGCTATCCGAAGTTGCAGGGTTCCAGCTCACAGCCGTTGCTCAGAACTACGTTATTTGGATGTGAGTATGTGACTGACAGATCTGGCACCATCAGCGTAAAGCTCCTTGTTGCGGTTGAGCGCGGCGAGGCTTGACATCTAACTCGAGTGCTGTATATATAATCAGCTATAGAATTTAAGCCCCCTGGTGAATCCCATGATCAAATTATCAGTCAGTATTGACGTTCCAGACTTAGCGGTAGCAGAGGCCTTTTACGTAGAAGCGCTTGGATGTAAAAAAATCCGAGATCAAGGGGGTAAAATGGTTGTGCTAACCACAGACAACGCACAAATATATTTGCTGAAGTGCAAGGCTGGCTCAGTGCCCGTAAAGGATAGCGATTATGTTCGTAGCTATGATCGGCATTGGACACCGGTTCATTTGGATTTTCTTCGGGAAAATGTTGAGGAAGTAGTCGCTAAAGTGCTAGAATTTGGCGGGTTGCACGAAGGGGGCGAAAGTGGCGATTGGGGATCAATTGCTCACTGTGTAGATCCGTTTGGAAATGGCTTTTGTATCATAAATGAGTAGAAGGCATACGTCGATTCGTATGTCTCTAGCAACGCCATATGAAATTTAGTGAGTTACGATGACATCTGATTTAAGGCAGAGAATTAGATTCAACAATTTGTTTGCGCCATAAAGTAAACGCTGCATTATTGTCAGATGTGGTGGTTAATGGCATCACGGTACAGCTTAACGTCAAAGTGGAAAAAGCGATGAGAGACGCAGCGAGTTCGAGTGCTAGTGTTAGAGAAATCTTCAAAAAATATCGATAATTTCCGCACTTATCACGTGAATTGATTGATGGAGCGTGGTGACAATTTGAAGCTGGTGATATGAAAAAATATTACTCAATTCCGGACTGGCGCTCACTAAAGTGTTGCGAGCTGCATTCATTTGCCTTGCTGGTGAAATGTTAGGCGGTGCTCTCCTTATACTTCTTTCATTACCCAGAGTGGGCGCTGTATTGGCAGCATCCCTGAGGCATTTTGCCGTCAAGCCTGAGGGGCGGTGGGACGCAGGTGCTTATTTAACGGCGAAAGAACTGTGTCTGTCGCTTGAGCCTGCGTCGCCGGCAAAAGACGATACATCAACTGTTTTAGTCAATTCCAGAAAACAGTCAGCGTAGAGCTTTTAGTGTCACCGGTATTGAATAATTGCGACACAGGGGGATATCTGCAGTCGAGTCGACGCTGGTTTGTAGTATTCGTTATCTACGGGGCGAGTGCCTCACTAACAAGAGATTGTGCAATCACACGTCCGTCAGTGCCTATGCGGATACGACGAATATATGCTGGGGCATTCGGATTTCTTGGTGTAAAATTGGCTTTCTCGAAGATCACGTTATCTGACACTTAGGAAACCCACTGTGGACGATTCCAATAGGAAGTTACGCAGAGCGATGCTCGCACTAACACTGACGATATCGGTGGGTGGTTGTGCAACCACGTCCACTCTCAGTCAGCCTGCTCACGAAAGAAAGCCAGTGGTTATGAGTGGTAGTCGGCTTAATATCGCAGGCTTACTTAATGAACCTGATTTGCGAGCTAAATACGGTGTAGCGCCGCCTGATTACCCACTTCTTGATTTACCCTTTAGTGTATTTCTGGATATTATTGCACTTGGTTATTCAGTGCCTGTAGCTTTAATATATGGGCGCTAATTGCAACTTGGTTAGAGCTCCAAGTTGGATCGAAAAATCATGAATAAGTCTCTGCCTGAAGTACTCGTTAACCGTCATAGTCATTAACAACAAAACTACAACGCAATGTCCAAACTATTCGAACCTCTAACTCTTCGATCGCTGACTCTACCTAACAGGGTCATAGTCTCACCGATGTGCCAGTATTCTGCAGTTGACGGCACTGTGCAGCCTTGGCACAGCGTACACCTCGGTCAATTGGCTATGGCTTCTGCTGGCATGCTCATTATCGAGGCTACAGGGGTTGAAGACATTGGGCGCATTACGCCAGGGTGTGTGGGTTTGTATAGCGACGAAAATGAAGCTGCCCTATCTGTATTGTTGATTAGGTTGCGTGATTTAAACCCCGCCAGTACGACTCCATTGTGTATTCAACTTTCGCATGCAGGAAGAAAGAGTTCTAGTTACGAGCCGTGGAATACGGGAGCACAAATACCGTTGAAAGACGGTGGGTGGGAGGCGGTCGCGCCAAGTGCTATTGGACAAAAGGACGGTGAATTGCTACCTCATTCGTTAGGCGTATCAGAACTAGAATCCACCAAGAAAAAATTTGTTGAAGCAGTTAAGCGATCTGAAAGAGTGGGTTTTGATGCAGTAGAGGTGCACTGCGCTCATGGTTATTTGTTGCACCAGTTCCTGTCACCAATCGCTAATCAGCGCGATGATCACTATGGTGGGTCGCTAGAAAACCGCATGCGCTATCCGCTTGAGGTCTTTGCCGCCATGCGCGATGCCTGGCCCGACCACCTTCCTTTGGGACTGCGTCTATCGGCGAGCGATTGGGATACCGCCAGTAGTTGGGATATAGATGAGGCGATTGTTTTCAGCCAGGCACTTCAAGAGATTGGTTGTGATTGGATTGATGTGTCTAGCGGTGGAGTATCGCAGAATCAGAAAATAGAACTGAAGCCTGGATACCAAGTGCATTTTGCTCAGGCGATAAAAGCTGTGGTGGAAATGCCTGTAATGGCTGTGGGATTAATTGATGATTCTCATCAGGCCGAAAGTATCATTGCGGACGGGAAGGCTGACATGGTGGCGCTGGCTCGAGGGTTTCTGTACAACCCTCGTTGGGTGTGGCATGCAGCTGCTGAGCTTGGCGCAACTGTAAGCGCTCCACCTCAATATTGGCGCTGCTCGCCACCCAAAGCGGGTCGCTTGTTTGGGGATACCCGCGTCGGCCAGCGTTAAATAGAAAAATTGTATATCTGTGAGTCTGAGCATCGTTGAATGTCCGCCTGGTTTTGGTGAACCCAACGGTGCACAGGTAACCGTGAATTTCCTTCTGGCCAGTTATGCGAATATTGAATATGCCAGTTACATTCGGAATTGGCATTGTTATTCAGTTGCTCAGTGAGCATTCTTGATATTCTAAAGAACACTTCTAACTGCGTATTGCTTTATTCACCAGACCACTGGCGTATAGATATATCCTGATTCGCGCATTCCTCAAATAAGGTGCTGACCTTCCACACAGTTTTATCTTCTTCTTGCAGTTTGCATAACAGCTTGATTATGTGGTCGACCCCAAGGCTGTCTGCGTAATGCATTAAACCTCCTGTGAGATGGGGGAAGCCATATCCCAATATGCTAACAAGGTCTAATTCTTGAGCGCTTTGGGCAATACCTTCATGAAGGATGTTTGCGGCTTCGTTGATCATGCTTAGCAGTAGTCGTTCGCGTATTTCATCCGCGGAATACTCTACGCGTTTGATTTCGGCGAAGTGTGCCTCTTCAATGGCAATATCCGCAACAATAGGGTCATCAACCTTACCGTTCCCACCAGGATAACGGTACCAACCGGCACCTGTTTTCCTTCCAAGCTTGCCCAATTCCACAAGGCGCTCTGCTATAGCAATAGAGCGTCGCATCAGGTCATTGTTAACAATCTTTGTATGACGATTTGCAAGCGCTACGTCCAAACCTTCAAGGTCTTGCGTTTCATAGGGACCCGTTGCGAATCCGAATTCAACCATGGCCTCGTCAATCTCCCAGGGCGTTGATCCGTGCAGTAATACCGCATAGGCTGTTTCCTCATAGCGCGCTAGAATTCGATTGGTGATTAAGCCATCGTTTACACCCACCACGACAGGCACTTCATTCAAAACCGTTGCGATACCGATACTGCGTGCAAGCGATTCGATGTCTGGTTGAATGGTTGCGCAGTAACTCTTGCTAATACGCTCCAGAGTTGCCTCCATTATGGATGCATCAATAACAGGGGCTGGTAACTCGACTGCAGGAACCCTACACAGCAATTCCTCCGTGTTAACCATAAACGATTCATCAATGGGATCTTCATCAACATCGTCAACTAATCCAAGTTTTTTGGCTGAACTTGCATTAACCGGTTCTCCATTGATGAGCATGTCCAGTGCACTCTGAAAACCAATTAGGCGAGGCAGTCGTTGTGTCCCTCGCGTGCCTGGAGTTAGAGCCGGTGTGAGTTCAGAAAATCCAATGCTTGAAGATGGCGTAATAATTCGCATGCGGCACGCAAGGGCAAGCTCAGCGCCGGCACCCAATGCATCACCGTCAATGGCGGCAATCCAGGGGACGTAACTATTCTCAATGTGCGTGAGAAGATTGGGTAAATCAGGCTCGACGAGAGCTGCATCTGGGTTTTTAACATCAGCGCTCGTTGCGAAGAATTGCCCGGCACCGCTTAGAATTACTCTATCTAGGCCTTCTGATTCTGCCCATTTAACCGCGTGCAGTAAACCTTTACGCACGGGTGGCTCAGTGGCGTTCATAGGTGGGTTGTTAACTTGAACATAGCCTACGAAGCCATCGCGTCTAAACGTCACAGTCATGATTATTAGGATTCTTCCAGGATGTTGTGATTTGCAATAAGTTGCCGAAGTTCTGCTTGACTGTCGCTCAATGATTTACCCGCCGTATTTAAGGTGTATTCAGCTTTTCCGTACAGTGCTTCACGAGTGGTTAGCATGTATTTCAATTGCACCATGGCTTGAGGATTGTCCTGCATGGGTCGTAGATCTCCCTGAGCAGCGACGCGCGACATATGCTCTTCAGCCGAGGCCTTTATCCAGACTGTGTGGAAACGGGAAAGCAATTTATAGTAGGTTTCAGTATTGGAAACAATGCCACCAGCGGCCTCCAGAACCAGATGTTCTTGTGAGTTTATAATGCCCTCAAGTGCGTCTGCTTCAAACTTGCGATAGCCTTCCTGGCCATACAAGGCAATTAGTTCACCCACTGGCACGCAAGCGATGCGTTCGATCTCTTTGTTGAGTTCCACGTAGGGGAGTTGCAGGTCTTTGCCCAGTTGTTGTCCCAGTGTCGATTTTCCAGCTCCTCGAAGACCAACCAGACAGATACGATGGGCCTTTTTCTCTCGTGTGCCAACGGGGTTTAGCTGCTGCAACGCACGAGCACGCGTATCCCAATCGGACTGACGATATAACGTTAGTAGGTTTGCCAGTTCATCAGCTGATAAGTCGTCTTCAGTAACCAGAGCTTCAATGGGAATGTTCAGAGTTGTGGCCAAGCGCTTGAGCAAACCTACAGAAATGTTTCCCTCACCACCTTCCAACTGTGCAAGGTAACGTTGCGATACACCGGATAGTTCTGATAATTGTCGCCTAGAGAATTTCATTCGAGTGCGCAGAACACGAATGCGATCACCCACCAAACGAATTAATCGTTGTGAACTCTCATCAAGTTGCTTGGCTGTATTGGTGGCTTGGTGATGTTGATTGACAACACTGTTTAGACGACTCTCCAAGTCAGTATGTTTCCACGTGGTAGCGACCTTCGGTACGTAGGGTATTCTTCAAAAAGTGCCAGTCGGTATCTATTGTGGCGCTGATATCACTAAAAGCTGCCTCAACACCTTGCTCCATCTCCTTGAGTCCACAAATATAGATATGCGTCTTGCTATCCTGAATGAGTTCAGCAACAACGTTTTGCTGTTCTCGCATTCGATCTTGAACATATTCTTTTTTTCCCTCCAGGCGGCTAAAGACGAGGTGCTTTTGTAATAGAGCATCAGGGATTTTTTCCAGTGGCCCAAAATAGGGCAACTCATCCGGAGTTCTTGCTCCAAAGAACATCACCATGCCCCCAAGTTTCGCGCCTACTGTGCGCTCACGGCCCATTGTGAATGCTCGCATAGGAGCCGAGCCTGTGCCTGTACAAATCATTAATAGGCGTGCATTTGGATCAGTGGGCAACAGAAAGGTAGAGCCATAGGGGCCGATGACGTTGACGGTGTCGCCTTTTAGCAAATCGCACAAATAGTTGGAACAGATACCATCGGCATCTCTCTTCACCGTCAGCGACACGTTGTGAAACCCTGGTCGTTCTCCGTCTCGCGGACTAGAAGCCGAATACAGCCTAGGCAAATGCAACTTGCCAGCCTCTGTCACGCCCGGTGGCAGAATGCCGAGTGACTGACCTTCCAGAATGGGGAAG
>JBLHWG010000211.1:0-9050 GCA_047629055.1 Halioglobus sp. | reverse complement strand
CGACCTTTCCTGGAACGAGACTGGCGAAGAAGCCGTTCATAACTACAAGAAAGGCGATGAAATCGAAGCCGTTGTATTGGCAGTCGATCCAGAGCGTGAGCGCATCTCACTGGGTGTGAAGCAAATCGATCGTGATCCATTCGGTCAGTTCGTTGCTGATAACCCGAAAGGCAGTATCGTTAAAGGTATCGTTAAAGAAGTAGATGCCAAGCAAGCGGTCATTGATCTTGGTGATGGTGTCGAAGGTGTTCTGCGAGCTAGCGAGATCTCTCGTGAGCGTGTTGAAGATGTTCGCCAGCACTACAAGGAAGGTGACGAGGTTGAGTCGAAATTTATCGGCACCGATCGCAAATCACGCATGCTGAGCCTGTCCATTAAAGCGAAGGACTATGCAGACGAAGCAGAAGCGATGAGTGATTACAACGATACTTCTGAAGAGCCAGCTGGTACGACACTGGGTGATCTGTTGAAAGAGCAGATGAATAAGCAGGACAAGTAAACTCCTGAGTTATTAGGTTTAACTCGGTTTACATAAGGTTGGCGGGAGCAGTTGCCCCGCCGGCCTTTAAATCTGGGAAAAGAGGTTGGATATGAGCGAACGGCCCCGTACAGATAACAGTCTGACTAAATCGGATCTCATCGATTCGCTAGCGCGTAATCAGAGTCATTTGCCGCCTAAGGATGTAGAGCTCGCTGTAAAAAGCATTCTTGAAAAAATGAGCCAGGAGCTGGCTAGTGGTGAGCGAATTGAGATTCGCGGATTTGGCAGCTTTAGTCTGCACTTTAGAGGCGCTAGAATGGGGCGTAATCCAAAGTCTGGCGATGCAGTAGCATTGCGCGGCAAGCATGTCCCTCATTTCAAGCCAGGTAAAGAACTTCGTGAAAGGGTTAATAATGGTACCGGTGGTGTCAACGACTCAGCCGACGACCATGGCGATGATTCCCTTGACGATTAATTTATTCATCGCCGCATAGCACTGATTGATTAGTGTGACAGAGCCTGCATTGCGCTAGAATTATCGCGTGTCCATTCCTGATTTATTGTGGTTATTGCTCCCGATTGCAGCAGCTGCTGGCTGGATTGCTGCAAAGCGCAACGATGCGCGCAAAACACGTGCTTTTTGGGACTACACCAGTGAATTTCACCAAGGGTTGAATGTACTGCTGTCGGACAAGCAGGATACGCCTGTTGAGCTGTTCAATAGCGCGACCAGTACCGATCGCAATGCCGCTGAAACCCATATCGCTCTTGGAAACCATTATCGACAACGTGGCGATATGGAGCGCGCGGTGTTTATGCATCAAAGCGTGATTGATAACGGAGAGCTTGATGAAGATGTTCGAGCGGCGGCCAGATTTGAGCTAGCTTGCGACTACGATTCGGCAGGGTTGCTGGATAGGTCGGAAGCAGAATTCAATAAATTGATTAAATCTGAACATCGTATAGGCGATGCATACCAGAGTTTGCTGCAACTACATGAGCGAGAGAGTGACTGGAATCAGGCGATCAAAGTAGCATTGGATGCCGAACGCGATACGGAGAGTTATTTTGGCCGCAGGGTTGCGCATTATTATTGCGAGCTTGCGTCCGAATCCATAAAGCAAGGAGGCAACGAAGCGGCTAACGCTCAACTAGCGAAAGCGCTTGAGCACGACGATTCCTGTGCGCGTGCATCAATGATGCTGGCTGAGCTTGCGCTTGAGGCTAAGCAGTTTTCCCAAGCAAGTACCCTGTATGAACGCGTGGAAGCGCTTCGCCCCGAGCTCATGCCGGAAATTATTGATCGACGCTTTGAGGTTCTTCGGCAGGCTGGAGATGATGCCGAGTTCGATCGGTTCCTCAAGCGCATACATGCACAGCGCAATGCGTATTCGGTTATCAGAAGTACTCGGACGGTCATTGCTGAGCGGCATAATGACCAGCTTGCGGATCGTTTTTTCAAAGATCAAATCTTGAAAAGACCATCATTGAAGGGGTTGCGTGACTGGGCGCAAGATCAAGTCGAGCTGAGTAAACCAGGAGAGCGGGAAAAGGTGCAGGTCATTTGCGATTTGCTGGATAAAGTTGTTGAAGATAAGCCAGCGTATCGGTGCAACCAATGTGGATTTCAGGGTAACGTTATGCATTGGCGCTGCCCAAGTTGTGAGCAGTGGGATAGTGTGTCGACCATCATCGGGGTAGAAGGCGAATGAATAGAATAATTACAGCTCTTGATTTTTCTGATATCAGAAAAGCTCAGGAACTGATTGATCGCCTAGAGCCAGAGCTAACACGTCTGAAAATTGGTAATCAACTGTTCACGCTGGCAGGTCCAGCTTTGGTTGAGTCGTGCCAGAAAGCAGGCTTCGATGTCTTCCTGGACCTCAAATTCCATGATATTCCCAATACTGTAGCGAGCGCGCTGGAGGCGGCCACATCTCTAGGTGTTTGGATGGTCAATGTCCATGCCAGCGGTGGGCCGGCGATGCTAACGGCTGCACGCGATGCTGTGAGTCAATATGATCGAAGTGCTGCGACAGGGGGAGGGACCCGGGTTGTTGGGGTCACTGTGCTGACAAGCCTTGATCGAGCCGAGCTGGCAGCGTCAGGTCTGGATGTCGAGCCCTCTGAGCAAGTTGAGCGTTTGGCCACTTTGGTGCGCCACGCAGCGCTAGACGGCGTGGTTTGCTCACCTCATGAAGTTGGCTTGATCCGCTCCATTGCGAAAAACAATTTTCTAACCATTACGCCTGGTGTTCGGCCAGATTCGTCCAGCGGCGTTCAGTTGGGGGGTATCTCTAGCCATGGTGGTCGCCCCGACGATCAGCGTAGAACGTTAACGCCGTTCGATGCCATTCTTGCGGGCAGTGATTATCTGGTGATTGGTCGACCCATTACCCAGGCTGAATCACCTGTAGATGTGCTTGCAGCATTGGCAGCTGAAGTTCAGATAGCTTCATCGCAGATGGCCAGCTGATAGTCTTTACAAAAAGCACGACCGACAAAATAATTCTTACAGGTAAATTCATGAGCATTGACGAAAAAGTCTACATCTCTGCACAGCAGTTGTTGGAAGATTCTCTGGAGCTGGGTCGGCAGATTCTGGCAAGTGATTTTCGCCCTAATTATATTGTGGGAGTGTGGCGGGGTGGAACACCTGTGGGGATCATGGTGCAGGAGCTGCTCGATTTTTATGGAGTGTCTACTGATCACATATCTATACGGACGTCATCGTACTCAGGCCTGAATCGTCGAAAGGGCAGCGTCCGTGTGCATGGTTTGAGTTATCTCACCAGTAAAATGAACGCCGAAGACTCGCTGCTTATCGTTGACGATGTATTCGATACGGGGTTGAGTGTCAAAGCGATTCTTGATAAGTTACGAGAGAAAGCGCGAAAAAATTTACCCCATGATGTTCGTGTGGCCACGGCGTATTTTAAGCCTGGCAAAAACCGCACAGATTTTCTACCCGACTACTGTGCGCACAAAACTGACGACTGGCTTGTATTTCCTCATGAGATGGAAGGATTGTCTCGACAAGAAATTGAGCTCAACAAGCCTCATTTGTTGCCGGTTATGGAATCATTGAAGGGCATCATCGAACCTGCGAAGTTGCGCGAAGAAGACTAGATTTTGATGTCAGCGGACTGAAACTGCTGGGTGATTGGTAGTAATTTGAAAATTAATACTATAGATTTCGCATTATTTCCTCCTGACTCTTGTTGTTAGGGCTAAATCTGCCTACACTTCTGCTGCGCTGCCGGAGTGGTGGAATTGGTAGACACGCCGGATTCAAAATCCGGTTCTTGAAAGAGAGTGCGAGTTCAAGTCTCGCCTCCGGCACCAAGCGCAACCTCTCAGACTTTCTCATGGTATTGCCTCCGCTAGATTTAACGACAAGCTGTAAAACGGGTACTGTGAGCGATTTTAAACTGAGTGACTACCATTACGAGCTGCCTGCATCGCTAATTGCGCAGGCACCGCTGCAAAAGCGCAGTGATGGTCGCCTGATGATTCTGCACGGTCAAGACAGATCACACAAGTCCGTACGCGATTTGGCTCAATTCCTAAAACCTGGCGATCACCTTGTATTCAATAACACCAAGGTCATCCCTGCGCGCCTTTACGGCCAGAAAAAATCGGGTGGCAAGCTTGAGCTGATGTTGGAGCGCTTATGTGCTAATGGTCGCGTTCTGGCAAAAATTAGGGCTAGCAAATCCCCGAAACCAGGCTCTGTGATTGAGTTACATGCACCGCGTTCGGCAAGCACATTCGCAGGCATAAGCCACGAAACACTTGATCTGACCGTCACTGGTCGAAAGGATGATCTATTCGAACTGCAGGTAAAGCCGGGCTGTGAATCTCGATTAGCTCAATTTGTTGAAAATCACGGTGAGATTCCTTTACCACCTTATATCGAGCGTAAGCCTGATGAAAAGGACGAGGAGCGCTATCAGACTGTCTTCGCCAAAAAGCCTGGTGCGGTTGCAGCGCCTACCGCTGGATTACATTTTGACACGGCATTATTTGAATCTTTAGAAAGCGCCGGAATCTCGCACAGTTTTATTACCTTGCACGTTGGGGCTGGAACGTTCCAACCGGTTAGAGTAGAGAACCCTGATAACCACGTGATGCATGCGGAGCGAGTAAGTGTCGAGTCAGATACTGTTGTCGCAATAGAGGCGTGTAGAGGCCGAGGTGGACGAGTCATCGCGGTGGGTACGACCTGTGTTCGGGCGTTGGAGGCATCAGCAAAAGAGTCGGGGACAGTTCAGACTTTCGCAGGTGAAACGCGCTTGTTTCTAACACCTGGTGCTAGTTTTAAAGTGGTGGATGCGATTTTCACCAACTTTCATTTGCCGGAATCCACGTTGCTGATGTTGGTTGCAGCTTTTGCCGGCCTTGATGAAACGTTGGCGGCTTATCGAGATGCTGTTGAGCAGCAATATCGCTTTTTCAGTTATGGAGATGCCATGCTCGTTTGGCCTAAAGTTGGAGTGCGCTCATGAATTTCAGTTTCGAACTAAAGGGTACGGATGGGGATGCGCGGCGCGGTCAATTAAATTTTGCTCGCGGTTCTGTGCAAACACCCGCGTTCATGCCGGTTGGAACCTACGGAACAGTCAAGTCCGTTACCCCTGAAGAGGTCCGAGAAGTAGGCGCCGAGATACTTTTGGGCAATACTTTTCATCTGTGGTTGCGACCTGGAACTGACATCATCAAGCAGCACGGTGATTTGCACGATTTTATGAATTGGTCTGGACCTATATTGACTGACTCTGGCGGATTTCAGGTGTTCAGTCTGGCGAAGCTTCGAAAAATAGACGAATCTGGTGTTCGCTTCCGATCGCCAATAGATGGGTCTGAAGTATTTTTAAGTCCTGAAGAATCCATGCGGATTCAAACCGATCTTGGTTCAGACATTGTCATGGCCTTTGATGAATGCACGCCTTATCCGGCGACCCACGAGGAGGCTGCAAAATCTATGGAGCTCTCCATGCGATGGGCGCTTAGATGCCGTGATGCTTTCGGCGAACTTGCGAATCCTAGTGCTTTGTTCGGCATTGTGCAGGGCGGTATGTTTGAGGATTTACGTAAAATATCCTGCGACGCTTTGGTCGATATCGGGTTTCCAGGTTACGCCGTCGGTGGGCTAGCGGTTGGCGAAGATAAATCGATTAGAGACACTGTTCTTGAACAAACATTGCCGCATTTACCGCCGACAGCTCCTCGCTATCTAATGGGAGTAGGCAAGCCGGAAGATATCATTTCTTCGGTGCAGCGCGGAATCGACATGTTCGACTGCGTGTTGCCTACGCGAAATGCGCGAAATGATTATATTTACACTTCTCGCGGTGACCTTCGGCTTCGTAACGCTCGTTTCAGGACGGATACGAAGCCGATTGACGAAAATTGCAGTTGTTATACCTGTCAAAATTACAGTCGTGCGTATCTGTATCATCTGTCAAAATGCAGTGAGATTCTAGGGTCTCGGCTCAACACGATTCATAATCTGCATTACTATCAGCAGCTTATGCAAGGCATCCGGCTGTCCATTGAGCAAGGCCGGTTTGAGCGGTTTACGAAAGAGTTCGAGCAAACCCGGGCGATTGGAAGCTGATTATTAGCTTTCGCTAATTGTTTCTCATTCGGTCTGACGCGGCTGTATATGGCATAATCTCGCGTTGTCTTTTTTGGTCCTTAAACGAGTCTAAATCATGGATTTTTTCATTAGTAATGCTTATGCACAGGCTGGCGGCGGTGCCGGTAGCTCCATCATGGGAATTCTTCCACTGCTTCTCATGCTGCCAATCTTCTACTTTCTGATGATTCGCCCACAGCAAAAACGTATGAAAGAACACAAGGCGATGGTTGCGGCCTTGAAAAAGGGCGATCAAGTCGTTACCAATGGTGGATTAGGCGGAACAGTGACCAAAGTTGGTGACGCGTTTCTAACTGTTCGTGTATCAGAAGGTGTTGAAGTTAATATTCAGAGCCAAGCTATTGCAGCCTTGCTGCCAAATGGAACTTTAAAAGCTCTTTAATTACCAACTTCACTCAACTGTTTTTGACGTTTAACCCTTAGAAAGCATTCCTAAGCATGACCAATATCAATCCAGTCTGGAAAACGCTGCTGCTTGCAGCCGTTTTTGTTATTGGGGTGCTGTTTGCGCTACCAAATTTGTTCGGCAGCGATCCTGCCGTGCAAGTCTCTGCAAGAAATGGAGACCTGACGCAAGCCGATGTTTCTGGGTTTAGTAAAACGTTAGAGAAATCCGGATTTGCAAATATGGAAATCCGTGAGGAGCAGGGCCGTTATTTGGCCCTGTTCGCTAATGAAGACGATCAGATTCGTGCACGTGACGTCCTTTCAGAATCATTGGATCCCAATCGGTATATCACGGCGTTAAATCTGGTCGATGCCAGCCCTGAATGGTTGCGTAATATTGCGGCTCCTATGTACCTGGGCCTGGATCTGAGAGGGGGTGTTCATTTCCTGATGGAAGTTGATATGGCTGCAGCTCTCACCTCTGCAGAGGAACGTTTCGTTCCGGATTGGAAGCGAATGGTGCGGTCAGAGAAAATTCGTGGCACATCGATTCAGCACAAAAACAGTGAGTTAAGCGCTCGATTCAAGGACGTTGCCTCTCGCGATTTAATGTACCCACTCTTTAGAGAGGGTGCAATTGACTTGGATTTTGTAACTTCTGAAGACGACGAATACGCCTACATCGTTGCTAAACTGACTGAAACTGCAGCCAGGGAAGAGCAACGCAGTGCTCTCCAGCAAAATATCGTGACGCTTCGGAACCGAATCAATGAATTGGGAGTATCCGAGCCAGTTATCCAGCAGCAAGGCGTCGACAGAATTGTGATTCAGTTGCCCGGTGTGCAAGATACGGCTCGCGCCAAGGATATTCTCGGCGCTACTGCAACGTTGGAATATAGGCTCGTCTCGACAGCGGCTGACGCTAAGGCGTACACCCGTCGAGAAGACGGCTCGACTATCATGCTCGACCGAGATATTATTGTTACGGGTGACCAAATTAAAGGAGCTTCCTCTGGCATTGATCAGCAATCAGGATCAGCCGCGGTATTTGTCAACTTGGATAATGCCGGCGCACGCCGTATGCAAGAGGTGACACAAGACAACGTGGGAAATCTCATGGCGGTTGTGTATCAGGAAAATCGTATTGACAACGTGGTCGTCAATGGCGAAACCATTAAGAAGGTGACCAAAGTGGAAGAGGTCATAAACGCGGCAACCATTCGCGATGTTCTTAGTCATCGCTTCCAAACAACTGGGCTTGGAATGCAAGAAGCCACTGACTTGGCTCTGTTGCTTCGTGCTGGCGCTTTGAAAGCTCCTGTGCAGATTGTCGAAGAGCGAACCGTTGGCCCTAGTCTTGGTAAGGACAATATCAGACAAGGATTTCTCTCGGCCGTGATCGGTCTGGCTCTAGTCGTTCTTTTTATGTCATTTTACTACCGCGTGTTTGGCGTTATTGCGGGCCTTGCTCTGATTACCAACGTGATTCTTATCGTGGCTGTGCTGGGTGCGCTTGGCGCGACATTGACGCTGCCTGGTATCGCTGGAATCGTCTTGACCACAGGTATGGCGGTGGATGCTAACGTGCTAATTTTTGAGCGTATTCGCGAAGAACTTAAAGAGGGTGGTGGGGTGCAAGCGGCTATTGCAGCTGGATATGGCAAGGCGTTCACTACCATCGCCGATGCAAACGTGACAACGCTTATCGCCGCCGTCGTGCTGTTCAGTCTAGGAACAGGGCCGATAAAGGGCTTTGCCATTACGTTATGTATCGGAATTCTGACGTCCATGTTTACAGCGATCTTTGGAACACGAGTTCTGGTCAATGCGCTTTATGGTGGAAAACGCCTGCAATCAATTGCCATATAACGTCATGCGCATACCATTGAATTCACAATCGACAACTATGAGTTCATCAGATTCCTACGATGAACATGAGATCAGCGCATGCGTAGTCTAATTCCTAGTACTCAGTTTGATTTCATGAGCCGGTATCGGCTTGCGATCATAATCTCGAGCATCCTTATTGTCGGTTCTTTGCTGGCTATTGCAACTCGCGGCCTCAATTTGGGAGTGGACTTTACCGGTGGTTACACCATTGAAGTTGGCTACGACCAATCCGCGGATTTAAATGTAATTCGTAATGCATTGGCAATCGCCGATCTTCCAGATTCCCAAGTACAAACCTTTGGCACCAGTACAGAAGTGCTAATCCGAATGGCGCCCAAAGAAGGATTTACCGGCGCCAATGTCAGCACTGAAGTCTTGCGGGTGCTTGATGAGGCTAGTGAGTCTGAGGTGACTATGCGGCGAGTCGAGTTTGTCGGCCCACAGGTGGGTGAAGAACTTAGAGAGAAGGGTGGGCTGGCAATTTTGGCCGCTTTGTTTGGTATTGTTGTGTATATCTGGTTTCGATTTGAGAAAAAATTCTCTGTCGGATCGGTATTGGCCTTAGTCCACGATGTTCTGATAACAGTGGGCTTCTTTGCGCTGTTTCAGATTGAATTTGACCTAACCATC
>JBLHWG010000210.1:0-9057 GCA_047629055.1 Halioglobus sp. | reverse complement strand
TTCTATTTATTACATGGACGGTGTCTGATTTTCACTCAAAAGAAACTTTCCTAATTGAAGCCATTACCCGTCGTGAGAATTCGGTTCTCTATTGGATTATCATGTTTACTTGGATTTCTCTCAGCATCTATTTAATTGGTGTGGATCTGTTTAGATTATTTGCAAATTAGTACGGCAACTAAACGACTTAAAAAATCTCCATAGCGATTCAGGCTCAAGATTTCCTCATTCAGACCGCCGAGAAGAGTGGTGATCCGTATTGGTACATTTGCGACGTGACGATTGAATTCAGCATCTGAAACTGCAACTGCCCACTAGCCGAAAGACACCTTTCGATCGCATCCAAAATGGTAGACTTGCCATTATCAGCGGGGCCAACGAGATAGTTTATTCTAGGGTATGGTATCCAGCGCAAACACTCTATGCCGCGGAAGTGCTCGTTGACGAGTTTACGAATAAAAGCCATTGTCTAATTTTTTGATCTTGGGGAATGATCTGAAAGTACCGATGATCAAGTAAAGAGATCCGTCGATCAGCTACCCAACATACACTTTGGCGTGCTCGTTTTACCTGGATGTTGGCGCAAGGTTCTGATGCCTCAAAGATCCGGAGATAATTCCAGGCCAATATCGCTGATGTCGATATCAGTGTCCTGACTGCCAGCGCATATCTAAACCCGTTAAAAACTTGAATCTACGGATTTGTTCTGCTCTGTCCTTCCGCCATTTGATCACTCGAAGCTTGTCTACTGCTGCGCTAATTGGCTCAGTGCATGCGCTCGTTCACGCTCCAGCTCACGCTTGAGCTCTTCTTCGCTTGGTAGGTATGGCAAGTACTTTGCGGCAAACAGCTGTTTCTGATCAGCTACTACTGAATATTTCACCACCGCTTCGCTCTTTTCGCTGCACAGAACCAGACCAATTGTGGGATTGTCGTCAGCTCCCTTGTGTTGCTCGTCGTACAGGCGCACGTAAGTATCCATCTGACCGATATCCTGATGCTTTAACTTGTCCAGCTTCAGATCAATTAATAAAAAGCACTTAAGCTTAAAGTTGTAGAACATCAGGTCGAGATAAAAATCTTCGTCATCAAAGCGGATACGTTGCTGACGCTCTACAAAGGCAAAGCCTTTGCCTAGCTCCAGTAGAAATTTCTGAAGATTCGAGATAATTGCCGCTTCTAGATCGGCTTCCTGATAGCTATTATCTTGTAGACTCAGGAAGTCTAGAATATACGGATCACGCAGGTAGTCTTTGGCGGTTTCGGCTAATAGTTGAGTCTGGGCTTGCGCTTCCGCCTCTATGGCCTGTTTGTCTTGGCTGGCCAGCAGGCGCTCGTAGTAGAGTTTGCCAATCTGCCGGTCTAGTGCGCGAGCACTCCAGCTTCGGCTGATAGCCTCTTGAAGATACCAAGCTCTTGCATGTTCGCTCTCTATGCGAAGCAACCGGCGGTAGTGGGTCCAGCCCAATTCGAGACGCAGTGCGTCTCGAATTGGGAAAGTCAGATAGAAACGCCGCATATTACGTAAGTTGGTGACATCAAAGCCCTTGCCCAATCGCTCGGCCAACTGCAGGGACAAAACCTGTAACTGCTGCTTGCCATATGCCGCTCGGCTCTCTCCCGCCTGCTCATGTTCGACAATCATGCGCCCAATTTGCCATTAGCTTTGCACCATGGCGCTGTTGACCGCTTGGCGTACCTTACCCCGCGCCGCCTCAATCTCTGCGGCAATTTCCGCAACCAGCGCCTCTAACGATGTTTGAGGAAACCTAGACAACGAAGGCGCGACGGTTGAAGGAACTGAATATACAGGGGCACTCAGCGAAGCACTGAATCTAATCATCAACCTTGAAGGGCTAATCATTGAAGTATGCGGTGCATGGGTGTGGGTTGGCGGTGAAACCTATCCACACCGAACGATCCTAAAAGATGCCAATTTCACCTACGCGGGTAAGAAAAAACGCTGGTATTTTCGGCCCGATGATTGGAAAAGCTCATCACGAGGCTCATTTGAGATGAACGATATCCGTGAAAAGTTTGGTTCTAATCGGCCCGTAGCCAGAGCACAAGCAGCAATAGCACAACAATAGGCAACCTATCCAATGATCCCCACAAGTGGTACCAAACCCTTAATTATTGATACCGACAAGGTAACCACTGAGCCGAAATTGCTTACGTGGTAGAGGGTGCACCGAGATTCATGTAAGAATAGGATATTTCAGTTAAATCACCCGCTTATACCGATTCGAACGCCCTGCTAATTCTCAGTATTCTAACCCGTCTCGTCGACAACATAAGGTTGGAATCATATGCAGTATTCTGCGGTCGCCAGTCCGATTGTTTACCCACAACTTCCCAAAAACATCGTTTGTACCCAAAGCTTGATCAATGAGTCGAATAACTATTCTGTCCGCTTTAATAAAGCGTTCATTCGTTCTCCTGACACGAGCGGCTACTGCACCTCTGGATAGAGCATTTGTACGATAAGCTCTTTTAAGTCGAAACTCAACAGGGGCCATCTGCTACGATGATCAGAACAACGCAACGTTCCCATACCTCGCTCGCATAACAGCTCTCTTACATAGCGATAGGATAATGGATAGCGGCAAGACCAACGAACGGCAAGCAGTAGGACTTGAAGCGGGAACCTGTGCTGTTAAAACGGATTTTTATTGATGTTCCACCTCGGTAATCGGCTTGAAGAGTCAGCCTAAGCTCACTGATCGATTAATGCAACAACCCCAAAATACTGATTATGCGCCGAGATATTGAGCTTTGTATTGTCGCAAACTAAGTTGACTGACGCTTTGGCGCTGATCGATGTTCGATGTTCGAGTGTTAGATCATTTGATTATTGGGCAAGGGGTTCAGACTTCTTTGGCAGAAAGGGGGCTGATGTAGTCACAATTTATCCATATATAAATCATTAAGAATGTGCTATTGAATGCTGGCTGCTGCCTTGACCTTCATAAATCGAGCCGTACTTTCAGCCGACCAAGCTTCACTAAATGAGTAGATCCCAGCATACTGCTGAGCGCCCACAGGAAGAGTCAGCCAAGATTGTTTCGACTCCGTATAAATATGCACATCTGGCGGTAAAAGGTCTGGCACATCTAGCGTGCCAACGCGAATGAAACGGATATGCTCTCGCAGACCACCCATATTGTAGTTACTCCATACGGCGACTTTGCATGTTTCACAACGGGTAATGTCCTGCCCTGTGCCGCTGGGGGTAGGCACAGAAATAGTCTCAATAACGCCAGATACTAGCTTCACTTGATCAGCTTCATATAGGGCATTAATTGCGAAAGCCGAACCAGAATTCTTCTGACAACCAAGACAATGGCACCCGTGTACGATCATCGGCACCGCGGCTAGGATATATCGCACTTGGCCGCAAGTACAGCCCCCTTTTATAGTGCTGCTACCTATTTCCATTTCATTGTCCTGGGTTATGTCACTGCAATTGGCGAGAGTTAGCCGGTTAGTGTGACTATGTATCGTAACCAATCCTTCGTACTACGCGGTTACAATATCAGTCTTGAGACTTTCAAGAAAGCTCATCACTTCACCTCCCTCATCTGGGCCGACACCCATGTCACCAGCAACGCCTACAACGATCTCGATGAACTTTGCCCAGTCGGTTTCTGTAATACCCATTCCTTGATGAGCAAGTACCATATCGCGGCCTTTGTAGTACATCTGACCACCAGTTGATTTAACAATATAATCAATAAGCAACTGGAGTTCGCGCGCGTTTCTGTCTTCACCGCGGTTGGTCCAAAAGCGACCTAAAAGTGCATCCTTACGCGCTAAGCCCACAACGTCTGTTGAAAACTTTGCGATGCCATCATATCCGCCAAGACGAGAGTAGAGAGAATTTGTCATTATATGTTGCTCCTAATTTTGTGATTTAGTTGCTGTCGTTGGTTCGAATGTTACTTCTACTTGGGATGGTGTTTCTCGACGACACCCATCCGATACTGGTGAATGCGTTACGGCAAATTCAACAATCTCGCGCAAGACATCCTCTTCCACCCCGGCAGCACCGATCGTTACTCGGGTTCGCAAGCTTAGCGGCCCAGCGGGAATTGATTTGTCCATTCCAAGCAATCCACGATCATCCGATACGCTATCAGCTATAACCTCCAGCGAATCCAGTATTACGCCCACTTCAGCAGCTCGCAACGCTATTCTTGTGGCATCACAAGTGGCAAGAGCTGCTCGCGAAAGCCATCCGGGTGATGGTGCTGAATCATCTCCGCCAATAGCTAGTGGCATGTCGGTTACGACGGTTTCACCGTTCGTACCTGTTGCTCTGCATCGAAGTCCATCTTCCATAACTGCTCGTATCGGCGAATCGTCGCTCACCGCATTCTTTGGGTTTTCTTTCAAATAGGCGATAACATCGTTAACTGAATTCTGTATATGTTCAACTGACACCGTATTCTCCTTAGCTCAATTTAATTAACACGAACGACTACGTTCAATTCCAAGCTAGGGCTTAAGACTTCAGTCGTGTTGCAGTCGACCTTCGAGTAGAACTAAAACCCAATGACTTGCCAGAATGGTCGCACTGATACATGCTGTTGCATATTGCTTAATTATCGAAACTGGTTTTGCGAAAATGCAAAAGGAAGGGATCAATGTATGAAATGGGATGACGCACGTATATTTCTGGCTGTAGCTCGAGAAGGTTCGATTAGCGGTGCAGCAAAACGACTAGGTGTGCAGCATTCAACAATTTCGCGCAGAATCCATGCTTTAGAGCAAGAGCTGGCAGCTCCTTTAGTGGAGCGCAAAGCATCTGGCTATGTATTAACCGAGGCCGGTGAAGAATTAAAGCAGTCTGCGACTCGCATTGAGAACGAGTTGTTATCATTTGAAGGAGCAGTTGGTAGACAGGCAGAAGATGCTGTAGGTCAGTTACGAGTCACGGCTATTGCCAACATGGCATCAACTGTACTGATGCCCTATTTCGCACGATTTAGTGCTGCCTACCCTCAAATTGAACTGAGCGTTCAAGTCACTAATGATTCGGTACGCCTTTCTGAACGTGAGGCCGATATCGCTATCCGGCAAACCAACAAACCGTTGGAAACGTTAATAGGAACACGACTAACAACAGTCGCATCTGCTGTCTATGGCTCAAGTGGTTATTGCGCAGCGGTCGCATCAAGAAAAGCTACAGAGAAATGGATTGGGGTTGATTGCTGTGACTATCATAGAGCTTGGACAAAGCAGGCTTGGCCGCAATCTGACCATGCGTTTTATGTCGATGAAACATCCCTAACACTTGCCGCGTTAAAAGAAGGCTTAGGTGTTGGGTTTCTGCCATGCTTCTTGGGTGACAGTGATCCTGAGCTAGTCAGATTTCACGAACCCAAACAAGAACATGAACTCGGGCTATGGTTGTTGTATCACCGCGACTTACGAAATATCAAGCGTGTGACCCTATTTCGAGAACACATGCAAACAGAGATCAAGCAAGCAACTGCATTGTTCGAGGGTGTGAAATTTACAAGTTCTGACTTACGTTGACATCGTACTTGAATTTAATTTTTGATAACAGAATCTTAACAAGTAAGGCTGTTGATTTTAATGGTAGCGCGAACTTTCTTTAATCCCTTCAGAGGTTATCCTCTTGATAGGCACTAACCAGAAAATCGTTTCAAATAATGAGGGGGATATAAGCAAAAAAGGTAGGTGGACAAACTAACACATTGCCTAACACCCTTCGGGAGTAGCCGAACCCAGCGATACGGACATCCGTTTGACAAGAAAGCTAATAGACGCGTTAGGCACCGTAGATGTCAGAGTTTTGGATCATCTTGTGGTTGGGAAGGGTGCAACAACATCACTCGCCGAACGCGGTTTGATGTAAGCATATAAACCACTTTGCCAAGGATGGCAAAAAGGTTTTATGAGGAGAGTTTTACTCTGTCGGGTAAAACTGCATTATTTGAATTGTCTATCGTCGTCACTGACTGTTAGTGCAGCCATTGCGGTTTAGTTTTTCCAATCCAACCAATATTAATCAACGACACTTTCTGGTAATTGCTAGGGGCTCTGCCCCGCGCGCCTGCAAGAGGTTTCCCCTACCTTCCGCGCTTCACTTGTGCAGACAGGGTGATTCCCCTCCCCTTGCATTTGCTACCCCCACTCTCGGCGAGGGCCAAGGCCCATGTGAACCACGGGCCAAGCCTCAAAAAGAGACGGAAGAAGAGAAAATGAAATTAAGCGATGCAGCACACATACTTTCCCTCACTGGAGAAGTCAGCCCCGAAGACGTTAAGCTGGCTTACCGTTGAGCGGCGAAAATATACCACCCTGATAGAAATCCAGCCGGTCTGGAAATGATGAAGATGGTTAGTTCACCGATGGCAGGAGCAATGGACTTTGGGTTCGTTGTCGCACTCGAAACGCTCGATACTGAATATTCAACTGATAGTTATCGACTGCATCTCATGTCGTGAGGCATGGGACCGCTAAAAGTTTTAATCACCCCTGTTACTCGTCGCACGAAAATAGAGGAAGTTGGTTTCGATTAAAAATCAGATAGTTTGAATAACTGATTACAAGCGATAAATATGAAAAGGCTCTACGAGGGGCAACCGCAGAATTCGGTGTTTATTACACGCTAAACAATGCACACCGCAGTTGACACGGAGTAGAGCACCGATAATGAGGTCAATGCAAAGCTTCGTCAATCAGAGGTCCGTGCGAGTAGAACGGCCGGATTGCTCCGACCGAACCCTCTCAGAACCGGATGTGCGCAATTAACGCATCTTACGTTGTCGACAACGTAAGGTGCGTAATGTGGTCATCAGGATTATGTGGCGATCAAGCCTTGATCGTTTAATTTCCCGCGGCGGCCTGCGAACAAACGCCACATAACAGTTTTCAGTTTTGACGATAAATTGGTCCTCCCCAATGCTTAGGAGTACCAATCATGTTAGACAAGATTTTTATCTACCCTGGGGTTTTAGCCCGGCATCAATCGGCGCCCCTACTAGTAGAGCGTGAACGCTATCTGGCACATCGTGCTTCGGAAGGGTTAGCGCCGGATACGTTGCGATCTCTAGCGGGCAAGCTGCGGATCGTCGCACAATACCTTGTAATTGACGATAACCGGAACGTGACTAGCGCCGAGATTGAGTGCGCCGCGCAGAGATGTACCGCGCAATGGCGCACTACACACTGCAGCCAAGACACGCGAACACCACCAAAAACATTTGTTCGCGTTGCCACGACATGGTTACGGTTTCTGGGTCAATTGGAAGAACCATCGGAAAAAATAGGTCCTTTTGCCCCACAAATTGCAACATTTCTAACGGCGCTACTCGATGAACGTGGTTTGTCACCTAAGACAGCTCACACTTATGAATAGTTTATACGTCAGTTCTGCGACTGTTTTTCTAATCAAAGAAAATCCTTCACCGCCGTTTGCGTTGAAGATGTTGAGACCTTTTTAGCTGATCGTGGACAACGATGGTGCCGCGTCTCGGTCGCTACCGCGGCGAAAGCGTTGAGAACCTTCTTTCGCTATGCCGAGAGCCAACAGTGGTGCCATGTCGGTATTGCTGCGGCTATTAAGAGTCCACGACTTTTCAAATATGAGATTCTGCCAAAGGGTCCGAGCTGGCAGGTCGTACAAGAGCTAATCGCAAAAGCGGATACCGAGCGCAAGCGGGACGTTCGCGACCGCGCTATTCTGATACTGCTGGCTATCTATGGATTGCGCAGTAGCGAAGTGATCCATCTTGAGCTTGAGCAACTCAATTGGTCACAACAACAGATTATTGTGCGCCGGTCAAAACAACGCGTAACGCAAGTGTATCCCTTGATCCCTGAGCTTGGTGGTGCTCTGGCACGTTATCTCAAAACGGCGTGGCCGAGCGCACAGTGCCGAGAAGTTTTTGTAAGCTTGCGTGCACCATTCCGCCCACTGTCATCGGGCGCACTGCATCATTTGCCCCGTACTCGTCTGACCCAACTAGGCTACGTTGGTCCGCACTACGGACCGCACTGCCTGCGCCATGCCTGCGCGGCACATTTGGTGGCTCAGCGATTGTCTTTGAAGGAAATCGGCGACCACTTAGGCCATCGCAGCACTAGTGCAACGCGCACTTACACGAAAGTCGACCTTGAGGGTTTGCGTGCAGTGGCTCGCTTTGACTTGGGAGAATTGCTATGACTCTCAGCAACGCAGTGCAGCGATACATCGAGTTAAAGCAGTCAATGGGGTCGCGATTCCATACCGAGGCAGTTATCCTGAAGGCGTTCTACAAAAGCGTTGGTGATGTCGCCGTTTCTGACGTCAATTTTGCCCAGGTGACCACTTACCTGGCTGGCAACGGCCCGGTCACTCGATTCTGGCATCGCAAGTACGAAACCCTAAGTGGATTTTATCGTTTCGCAATCGGTCGAGGCTACACGAACCACTCGCCACTACCCACGGCGGTACCTCAACCGGCCTTGGTGTTCACGCCTTATATTTACTCCGTTTGTGAGTTGAAACGACTACTCGAGGCGGTGGACGTGGTGGATCATCCCCGCGCTAAACTGGCGCCTGTCACCGTTAGGACATTATTGTTGGTACTTTATGGTGCCGCCCTGCGACTCAGCGAAGCGCTTAGGTTGACCCATGACGACGTTGACTTGGCAGCGTGCCTGTTGCTGATTCGGGAAAGCAAATTCTACAAAACTCGCTGGGTTCCCATCGGTCCTCGATTAAACGAAGCGCTGGCTGCTTACTCACGAGAACCGCATCAACGCAGCTTTGCAAAAGAAGCCGAAGCGACGTTTTTCACCACACGCACCGGCGAGCCTGTGACCGTGCAACAGGTCGAACGTGCGTTCTACCGAGTTCGCAAACAGGCAGCAGTGTCTCGCAACGATGGAGGCCGATATCAACCTCGGTTGCACGAATTGCGTCACAGTGCAGCGGTCCACCGTGTCGTCGACTGGTATCAACAAGGTGCTGATGTTCAGAGACTGTTACCTCAACTCGCGACTTATCTGGGCCATGATCATATCAGTGCCACACAGCGCTAT
>JBLHWG010000209.1:0-9118 GCA_047629055.1 Halioglobus sp. | reverse complement strand
AGAATTTTGTTGAGCTACGCGTGAAAGATACTGCGGCAGGTATCCCCTTCGCAATACAAGAACATGTCTTCGATCATTATTTTACGGCCAAGGAGGTTGGCAAAGGCACCGGCCAGGGTCTATCTATGGCCTATAAAGCCATCGTTGATCAACATGGCGGTGAAATCAAAGTTGAATCAGAAGAGAATCAGGGTACTACCGTTGTCATCTCTCTCCCATTCTATCAATCTGAGTATCGTATTGCCGGATATTCGACATGAAGAGTGTGCTCTTTGTTGATGATGATCCAAATATTCTGTCGGGACTTAAACGTATGCTAAGACACATGCGGCATGAGTGGAATATGGAATTCTTTGACAACGGAACTGATGCACTGGCCTTTCACAAAAACGCGCCGTGTGATGTTATTGTTTCAGATATGCTCATGCCTGGCATGGATGGTGTGGAGCTTTTATCCACTGTTCGTGATCTTTACCCAGAATCCATTCGCATCGCGCTATCTGGTCGATCCGATTCAAATATGATTTATCGTTGTATAAAACATGCGCATCAATATATCGCAAAACCGAGTGATGCTGATGAATTAGTAGAGACTATAAATCGTGCATGCAAGTTGCAAGATCATCTGACAGATACCCGCTTAAAAAGTCTCATATCTAATCTTACCTCCCTTCCGATCATGCCTGAATCCTATGAGCGGATAATGGATGAACTTCAATCTGATAATGCATCGATTGGAAATATCGGAAACATTATCGAATCAGATATAGCAATGTCGATCAAAATACTGCAACTCGTCAATTCTGCGTATTTTGGAATTCCTCGTCACGTGTCCTCACCTTCTGAGGCAACCATGCTTCTTGGCGTAGATGTCATAAAAAATATAGTTTTAACGTGTGGTATTTTTTCACAGTTCGATCCTGAGATTATCCGAGTCAATAATATTGGCAGTATTTGGTCGCGTGGAATAATCATTGGTGCACTCTCACGTTACATTGTGATGGAACATACTAACGATAAAGTGATGAGTGATTACGCATCAATGGGTGGGATGCTTTGTGATGTTGGTACATTCGTTCTTGCGACATCGTTGCCCAACGAAATCGCTGAAGCACAAAATATATGTGATAAACAAGGTCGACTGGATTGGGATGTGGAGAGGGAGCTATTGGGTTACAGCCATATGGAGATAGGTGCATATCTAGGAGCTTTATGGGGACTCCCAAATCCAATCATTGAAGCCGTTGCGTTTCATCATCAACCCGAAAACGCGGTAACACACCAATTTAATGCGTTAACTGCGGTACACGTTGCTAACGCTATGGTTAGATCAGTCGACGGTAAGGAGTTTCCGGGGCTTAATCACGAGTATGTGGAGTCACTAGGAATATCAGAGTACTTACCTGAGTGGTTCGCCATTTCTAAAAACATGCTGACAGACACTGGGAGTTAAATGTGGCAGATAAAATACTTTTTGTTGACGACGAGCCCAATGTTTTGATGGCTATCCAAAGAGGCCTTCGAAAGCGGTACGAACTGGAGACTGCCCTTGGTGGCCAGGAAGCTATCGACAAACTTAATAAAAATGGACCCTTCGCTGTTATTGTCTCTGATATGCGAATGCCTGGGATGAACGGTGCGCAGCTCCTGTTGGCTGCAAAGGATATTGCACCTGACACGGTACGTATCATGCTTACCGGTAACGCCGATCAGAAGACCGCCATCGAAGCCATTAATCATGGAGATATTCTACGATTTCTGAATAAACCAGTGGATACAAAACAAATTAATGAGGCACTTGATGCAGGCTTAAAGCAACATAAACTCATTATTGCAGAACGAGAAACTTTGGAAAATACGCTGCGAGCCTCCGTTCAGTCGTTGGTGGAAATATTAGCTTTAGCAGATCCAGAGATTTTTGGGCGCAGCATGCGGCTAAAAGATCGAATGCATCAGATTATCCAGGCTATGAATTTAGACAACAGCTGGGAGTGGGAAACAATTGCTTTATTATCTCAAATAGGGTGCATCAGCATTCCTAATGACCTCGTTAAAAGAAAAGCCTCTGGGGTTAGCCTGCTGCCAGAGGAACAATCACAGTTTTCAGAGCATACCGCTGTAGGTGCTGACTTATTGAGTAAAATCCCGAGATTGGAAGACGTTACTGCATCGATTCGGTATCAAGATAAAAACTATGACGGCAGTGGCTATCCAAAAGATGGCATTACCGCGGATGCTATACCAATGGGCGCACGAATTATGCGTGTCATTCTCGACCTAGACATCTTCATAACGGGTGGTGAGTCGGCATCCGACGCGCTATTGTGTTTAAAGAAACATCAGCACCTGTACGACTCACAGATCATTAGTGCTGTGGAAGACGTATTACTACAGAATACTCAGCGCGAAATTCTTAACATTCCACTGACTAAATTGCGCGATGACATGCAAATAGCATCAGATGTCTATACAAGCACAGGTATGTTGCTGATGGCAAAAGGGCAAAATATGTCCCAAGCGGCTCAACGGCACCTGCGAAACTACCATGAGAATGGATTAATAGATTCGACAATTGATGTATGGGGAAATGGCGCTAAGTGATCTGACGGAGTCGTCAAATTTGCGCTACGATTTCAGAACTATCCGTTGGTGTCCCGCCTTGCGTACCGAAACAAACGACTCGCCCTCTAATAGCTACCCTGCTACTGTACATTCGGGATGATGATCTCTACGCGTCGGTTTTTCTGACGCAGGCACTGACCGTCGCTGCCAACAACACGACAGCGCTCAAACGAACGATTGAATGGATCATGGGATATTTGCTCTCTGAACATTGAGAGGTCAATCGGCAATGCTGATCAAGATCTAAGCTGGGGTGGGTTACCAGATATTCAGCTTTGACGAAAACGATGTGTCGTTCACAAACTACAGTTCAATTTTGTGAGGCCGTTCAGCTTGGAGGCTTGATGAGTGCTGATAACGGTTTGTTTATCAGCAGATTATCAGCATCTGTGGCGAAAGCTTGCGCCAGCCCCACTTGCTGCGGTGAGCGTTTGCTCGTTTAATAGTAACTTAACCGTTAGTTGTTTTTCTGAAACTCTGCATGTATTTCAATAAAGACCTCATCAGCTACTAGTGCGGCAAGGGTATCTATACCAAAATCCGATCGAAAAAAGGATCCGCTGGCTGAAAATCCTAGCGTGTATTTCCCCGTTAGCAGGTTATCCGCGCCGCCCTTAAAAGCTGCATTAAGAGACATGGGTTGGGTTATGCCTCGCAGGGAAAACTCGCCGACAATAATGAAATCATTGTTCTGCGCAGCTGTTATGGATTTCGTCTGAAACCGTGCTTCAGGAAATCCTTGTGTGTCGAGCCAGTCGCTACCACGAAGTTGATTTTCCAGACTCTCGTTATTCATATCGATGCTAGCCACATCAATAACACCATCGAGTTGGAGTTCCTCGATTGATGCAGGATCAAAGTTCAGCGTCGCATCGACCGAATTGAATCGCCCAACCACTGTCGACAGACCTAGGTGCTCAATATTGAAATGCACATACGCATGCTCTGGGTCTAGCGAGTAATCACCAGAGCGCAACTCGCTGAGAGTTTGTGTGTAATTGGGCCTGACGACTGACACACAGCCGGTGAGTAGAGCCGCAAGTAGGAGCAGGAGGCACCTCGTGGAGAGATGGCACGTTAGGTTACATTTGCGTATCAAACTGTCCATTTTCTGTACCCTTTTAGAATGTTTAAAATACCGAGACTAAAGCTTGTGCCACGGTAGCAAGGTCAAGTTTACTATCAAAGGACATCCGACGAACTAAGCGCCACGTTCCATACGGAACTGATTTATATTATGTCGATTCACATCATCGATTGTGCTGTTTCATCGATTACAACGTAAGCATGGGCATGACTGAACCAACTGACACTGACTCACCCACACGACTACTTCATGAACTCGCTAGAGAGTCCATTGTTGAGCGACGCCGCGCGCGTCGTTGGTCGATTTTTTTCCGCACTGTTACGCTGTTGCTCGTGGGAGGCGTTGTATTCGCACTGTTGCGTGGGAGCGGGGGACCTGGTCTGGGAGCTCATACAGACGATGAAGATGACGGGCACACAGCAATGATCAGGATTGAAGGCGTGATTGCGCCAGGTTCACCAGCGAGCATTGAACCCGTTCGCCACGCGCTCGAGCGTGCATTTGCCGACAAAAATACGCGTGGCATCGTGTTACTAGTCAACAGTCCCGGTGGCAGCCCAGTGCAGTCTGGTTTGGTCTACGATGCCATTGTTGCGCAGCGGATGGCCCATCCGGATGTGCCAGTTCACGCAGTGCTCGGGGACGTAGCGGCCTCGGGTGGTTATTACGTTGCGGTCGCTGCCGAGAATATTTACGCTAATCGTGCAAGTATCGTCGGCTCGATCGGTGTACGACTCGACAGCTTTGGTGCGGTGGATGCGATGAAGCGGCTTGGCATTGAGCGACGTCTGCTAACAGCCGGCGAGCACAAAGGGATGCTTGACCCATTCGAACCGGTAGACGACGTCGCTGTCGCACGGCTGCAGTCGTTGCTTGACAATGTGCATGCGCAGTTCATTGATGCTGTCAAAGCAGGGCGAGGAGAACGGTTGGGCAGTGACCCGCAGCTGTTTTCGGGTTTGGTTTGGAGCGGTGAGGAGGCTCTAGGCAATGGGCTTGTAGACGCCCTGGCCAGCACCCATGAGGTGGCACGAGATATCGTGGGAGCTGGGCGCATTGTCGACTTTACCGAACTTGGAGACCCGCTAACTCGGTTACGGCGTGAGCTAGGCGTGTCGTTGGACGTCTTGCTTGAAAACACATTGCGAACACTGTTCAATGACGACACGGTTGGAACGATATATTGATCAGGTCCATCCTTGGAGCTGTGTAACAATGAGGACGCTACCGTTAATGGCTATACACACTCAGCAAATCGGCCATGATCTCAGCACCATTGGCCCGATTAAACTCAACAGGGGTTCGCCCCTCGTCATTTTGTGCTTGAATGTCTGCGCCAGACGCTAACAATAATTCTATAAAGGCCTCGCAGGTATCATGTTCCACTTCTTCGGGTAACCATACCCCAATGATATGAAGCGCGGTATGGCCTTGTGGTGATCGCTGGACTGCCAGTTCCGGGTTCCGGGTTAAAAGAATTCGGGCGCGTGCCAGGTAAGCACAACAGACAACCTCAAAAAAATTGTCTGAACGATCCAGTAACAAATGCAGGGCATCGTTAGAACCGGAATACGCTGCAAAACCTGCAGCGGTAATGCTATGTGACTTATCCCTGATAGTAAAGTCAGCGCCTTTATTGAGCAGATATCCAATCTGCTCAGTGTCGTTGCTTAGCGCAAAATTATGTAACAAAGTTCTACCTGAATCGGCTTGTCCATTAACATCAAAGCCTAGTTCAATTAGTTGTCTGAGAATTTTCTTATCGCACTGATCAACTGCATCGTGCAGCAATGATGCATCGTTTTTTAAATAAGGATGTTGGTCCAACAGCGTGACAATCACGACGTCATCTGCATTCACACAGGCCAATCTGAAGCGATCCTCAAGTGATAATTGTTGTGCTATTGCACCTGATTCGATCAACAAATACGCAATGGACAAATTTCCTCGCAACAACGCGTTGGTGTGCACCGATTTACCGTTGTAACTATCAACGGTGTTCGGGTTAGCGCCTGCTGTTAGCAGCATTTTTGTGCGATTGCTGTAACCGCTATTGATCGCACTCGCCAGTTGATAATTAAGAGTGAGCAGGTCAGGGTCGCCGTGTGGATCGTCCCAGTTCAACTTGTGGCTGGTACTCAGGCCATGCTTAATCAGAATAGCCAGCCATTTGTCGCCACTGTCTGTAAACATGGTGTTATACAAACCTTGCGAATCATTAGGATTAGCACCAGCTTCCAGTAGCATCTTCGCCAACTCATCGGCATATTGATGGGGTGGTTGGTTAACGCCTTGCTCGCCTTCACCCATGACACCGGTTAACGCTGTAAAACGATAGGCATCGTTTAAAATGACATGTGAATTCGGATCAGCGCCGTTGTCTAACAGTAATTGGATAATCTCAATTGACTGCTGCGAGCCTGAGGGTTCATTAATTCGGCTGTAGGTCGCATAGAGTAGAGCAGGCCAGTTAAGTGGTCCACCACTGGTGTTCGCTAACCGAGGATTTAATTGTAAATGCTGCTGTACAGCTTGCTTTTTATTGGATACCAATGCTGAGTAAAAACTGAATTCGGCAATGGTGGGGGAGAGTTCCAGTAGTTGGTACGCACGTTGATAATTGCGCAAAGTATCTTTGCCACTGTATTGCACGCAGCCCAGTCGAATAAGTAAGTCGGCTTGTTCCGATAATGTGGCCGCCGCATTATCTGGATGAGTAGGTGGTGAATTGGTCACGAAGACCTCCTTTCATTTAGAGCCCGAGTCCGCAATAACAGGCTGAAAAGAGGCTGATGTTGGCTAAGTAAATACATGATGGGATAATCCTTTGCCGCGGACGGGAGGCGCTCGAAGTGCGCACTACTTTCAACGATACCGAATTATTGGTTAAGATAGCGTTTCAGTCTAAACTCTCTAAGCAACGCCTTGCCAGCATGGGATGGTAACAATGCTGGTGATGTGGGAAACTACAGCAGGTAGATCCATAGTTTAACTGAGGGAATTATCTTGCAGATTCAGATCAGAACCGACAACAACATTCACGTACATGATCATCGGGCAACTGAACTAGAAGCCATCGTGATAAAGGCGTTGCGCCATTGCAGTAATCATATTACGCGAGTAGAAATACACCTTAGTGATATTAACGGCGGCAAGCCTGGCAAGCGGGACAAAAGCTGCATGATGGAGGCTCGTCTGGAACATCGGCAACCCGTGGCAGTGACAGATCTCTCTGATACCGTGGGTGGGTCAGTTACTGGGGCCTCTGTAAAACTCGCGCGTTTGGTCAAGAGCACGCTGGGGCGTGCTGCGGACAATCGTCCAGCGGCACCTGCAGAGCCCACATCTGACCCTGAGGAATAACAGGCTCAGTGCTGTTGCGTTACTAAGGTAGCTAAATTTGTGACTATCAAGAGCTGATTTTCTGCGGACCGATAAGCCAGCGAGCCCAAGCGGTGGCCATGATATCGCCAGAACTGTCGCGCAATATCACTTCAACTTTGTATTCCTGGTGGAGGCCCATGGTGAACTCGGCCAGGTTGGCCAGTGCTACCGCATGAATTGAGCCCAGATGATTGCGGACGCGGCGGCGATCCGGCAATGTTACAAATGCGTGTCCTGGTTGGAGTTGCTCGACTCTAGCGCACACCGACCCAGTGTAGGGTATGACAATCCCAACAATAGGGCTAAAAAGTAATTTGCCACCGGGCAACCCTGACAGGCGTTGCCACAGATTACGCATTTTGACGCCAACGGGCGTTTCGACTGTTGGTGGTGTCGACCTATTCATGCTCTCGTCATGCGGCTGTATCGTTACGAATTGCTTGTGTAGCATTTGCAACGGACTCTCGATAGGCGATGTAGGATGTAGAGATAACCAAAACAGCGCCTCCAATGACGACAAAAATATCAATGGATTCACCGAATAAAATGACGCCGAAAATAGTCGCCCACAATAGCTGTAAAAAACTGATAGGTTGAAGCACAGACAATGGCGCCAAATTGAATGCTTTGGTCATGGTGTAATGACCCAACGTAGCAAACACAGCTGTTAGAGCAAGTAGGGCGATCTCAGTAGTATTGGGCGCCACCCAGTTGCCCAGTGCTGGTAACAATAGCGTTAGGGTGCATACAATCGATAATCCGGTAACGATGACGGCGAGACTTTCAGTAGACGTCATCTTTTTTGTCATTAGCATAGAAGCTGCGAAAAGAGGTGCAGCAACGAGCTGTGCGATTTGACCACTAGAAATTTCACTCAGACCAGGGCGTAGAATAATAATGACGCCGACCAAGCCAAAAAGGACGGCCAGAATTCTTCGAATATGCAGTTTTTCTCCGAGAAATAAAGCCGCACCAATGGTAATAAAAACGGGCGTAATATAACCAAGCGCAGTCACTTCAGCTATTGGTATTCGGGCCATTGCGTAAAACCATAATATGACACCGATACCATGCAAAACTCCTCGCACTAGCATTATTCGCCAGGAATGAATTTTTGCAACACCTGTAAACAACTGAATGATTACAGGAAGGAGGAACAGAGTACCAAATGCGTAGCGTATAAATGCAGCTTCTGGTGCCGGTATACGAGTTCCGATGTAACGAACAAGAATGGTGACAGCAACGAAACATAATCCAGTCATCAGCATCCAAAACATGCCACGTGTGGTGTCGGTGAATGGACTTTGATTGTTGGGCATGAAAGTGGGTGTCTATGCGGCTATCAAGGTACGCTGGAGGTAGCGGCTTGTACGAGCTCTCAGTGTAGCGCACAATTCTGTCGTAAGAGGCTGCAACTATTCAGACCTTTGGAATGCACTCCTAGCAGCCCAGTAACTTTGAAACTAGCTTTTCAATAGGGTATGTAAAACCTGCTAACTCGGCATCAATTGCAGCTTGTGGAAGTGTTGGATCTTCGGCTGTCTCTCATCTCAAACTACCTTGATTTTATGCGATCCGCTGCTGACGTTCTTCGTACAACCAAACTCTGGTTAAGGATAATAACTGTTCCGTGTCAACGGGTTTGACAATGTAATCAGAAGCCCCGGCATCGATGCATTTCTGGCGATCTTCCATCATCGCCTCAGCAGTAACAGCAATGATTGGTAATGATTTAAAGGCATTCAGCACCCTGAAAAAGTGACCTATCCTTTTTCCGTAAATTTAATGGCATTTGACAAAATGTTTTCAACCACCTGTAAGACACGCTTCTTATCGGCCAACATGGTTTTTGGTAACGATTTATCCAACTCAGCACTGAAGTCTATACCCTTAATTTCGGCCATTTGCTGGAAACTGCGGACAGACCAATTCTGGATGCGTTGCAAGAATATCTCACCGACTTGAATAGACATTTTTCTGGCTTCGATTTTTGCCAGATCTAGAATCTCATTGATCAACTCAAGC
>JBLHWG010000208.1:0-9151 GCA_047629055.1 Halioglobus sp. | reverse complement strand
TCCCTTATGATCGATTAGTCGTCTCCCCCGGTATTGATTTTATCTATGACAGTGTTCCAGGATATTCAGAAGCTGCTGCCCAGGTGGCTCCACATGCTTGGCAGGGTGGTCCGCAAACTGAGCTGTTGAAAGCTAAGTTAGATGCATTAGAGAATGGTCAGAACGTGCTCATGGTAGCTCCCCCTAACCCTTACCGCTGCCCACCGGGACCTTATGAGCGTGTCTCAATGATGGCACACATGTTTAAAACCAAAGGTTTTACAGACAGCACTATCACCATCCTTGATACAAAGCCGAAATTCTCAAAACAAGGCTTGTTCAGTGAAGGTTGGGAGGCAAATTACCCCGGTGTGGTTGACTGGATTCCACCTGAAATTCATGGTGGCATAATCAACATCGACGCTGATGCAGGTACGGTAGAAACCGATCTTGATACATTCGAAGGTGACTTGCTGAACATAATTCCAGCACAAAAGGCGGGTGTTATTGCGTCCTCAGCGGGTCTTACCAACGACAGTGGTTTTTGCCCAATCATGGCGGACTCCATGCGTTCAACCATTGATGAAAATATCTTCGTCATTGGTGATGCCAGTATTGCAGGTGCAATGCCTAAATCCGGTTTTTCTGCCAATAGCCAGGCGAAGGTTGCTGCCATGAATATCCGCGGTGATCTTATGGATTCACGGGTGTTTCCGGCACGTTATGCTAATACATGCTGGAGTCTGATTTCCCCTGAAAATGGAGTGAAAGTAGGCGCTCAGTACGAAGCTGGTGAAGATGGAAAAATTGTCGCAACATCAAAATTCGTTAGTCAAACGGGTGAAGATGACTCAGTACGTTCTGCAACCTATCAAGAGTCTGTAGGTTGGTACGATTCAATTACAACTGACATGTTTGGCTCTTAGGAATAAATCATGAAAGCAACAATGCAATCTCGCCGAGATTTTCTACAAACATCATCATCGATGGTTGGGCTTGCATTGTTGCCTGCTTCAACGTTTAGCATTGCATCAACTACGTCGCCGGTGACATCAATGCCATTCGGTGATGGTAAATTCTATTCCTTGAGCGATGGGCATCTAAACTTACCCGTCAGCATGATCTTGCCTGATTCGCTAACCGGTGAGGAACGCTCGCAATATATTGGCAGCCCGAGTATCGGCGAAGAGCAATACACACCAGATTGCAACGTGGTGCTTTGGAAAACCTCTGATCGAGTAATTCTTTTCGATACAGGTGCTGGCAGTCAGTTTCCAGTTGGTGGTGGTGAGCTTGCTACTAGTTTGGAGCAGGCAGGAATTGATCCCTATGACATCACTGATGTCGTCTTTACTCATGCGCACCCAGACCATTTATGGGGTGTGCTCGATGATTTTGACGACCTTGCATTTCCAGATGCCCAGTTTCATATTGGACAAAAAGAATGGGATTACTGGTTGGACTCTAAAACATTGGGTCGCACTAGTGACGCCCGTAAATCATTTGTGGTTGGCGCACAAAACAGATTACCGCTGCTGAGTGAGCAAATTAATTTATTCAACGACGGTGAAGAAATTATACCGGGCATTGAAGCAGTAGCAACCCATGGTCATACTCCGGGGCATATGTCATTCATGCTTCATTCCGGGAGCAACTCATTAATGGTGGTGGGGGATGCTATAGCCAATGCCATATTGTCATTTGATCATCCTTCGTGGCCTTCTGGTAGCGATCAGGACCAGGTGTTAGGTGTGTCTACGCGATTAGCACTTCTGGATCGTTTATCGCTAGATAAAAGCGTGTTAGTGGGGTACCACCTTCCTGCGCCTGGAATTGGGCTTGTAGAGCGAGACCGTCAGACATATCGTTTTGTTGCTAAGTAGACCCTAGTGTTGCATCAATAATTAGTGGGTTTTGTCGCTAGCGATATCATTGTTGAGGTTTTACACCTGACATAGCACGATATATTCCTATTCCACCAAGGCGTTCTATTACAGCCTATAATGGCGGGATAGTTATCTTTTCCTCTCGGCTAGTGATCCAGGATGTCCAAAATGTCAGACAAAAAGCAGAAAATTTTCTACACTGCTACCGACGAAGCTCCACTCTTAGCTACGGCTTCCCTGCTACCAATAATCCGCATTTTTACCGCAGCCGCTGGGATAGAAATTCAGGTGACTGATATTTCCGTGGCAGCACGTGTCTTGGCGGAATTCCCTGATTACCTGAGTGAAGCGCAGCAAGTTCCTGATAACCTTGCAGAACTCGGGCGTCTGACGCAAGACCCCAACACAAATATCATCAAGTTGCCCAATATTAGCGCTTCAGTGCAGCAGCTGACACTGTGCATCAGTGAATTACAGCGCAAAGGCTTTGGAATTCCGGATTACCCTGACGATCCGCAGACTGTAGATGAGCACGAGTTGCAACGCCGTTACGGCAAGATTATCGGTAGTGCGGTGAATCCTGTGTTGCGAGAGGGAAATTCCGATCGGCGTGCGCCAAAGGCCGTTAAAAATTACGCCAAAAAGCACCCACACTCCATGGGTGAGTGGAAACAGTGGTCGCGTACGCATGTTTCGCACATGCACGGCGGCGATTTTTATCACGGTGAACAATCCATGACCGTGGAGAAGGCGTGCAAAGTAAGAATGGAGCTGGTCGCTGATAGCGGCAAAAACCAGGTGCTAAAGGCTGAGATTGCACTGCTGGATAGCGAAGTCGTCGATCTTATGTTCATGAGTAAGAAGGCCCTATGCGATTTCTATGAACGTGAAATGGAGGACTGTCGCGAGTCAGGAATATTGTTTTCGCTACATGTTAAAGCCACCATGATGAAGGTCTCACACCCTATTGTATTTGGCCATGCGGTGAAAATATATTACAAAGATGCGTTTGAAAAGCACGGTGCCTACTTCGATGAGTTGGGCATCAATGTCAATAATGGTATGGCTACTCTGTATGAAAAAATTGCAGAACTACCACGATCAAAGCGAGAAGAAATCGAACGTGATCTGCATGCCTGCCAGGTTCATCGCCCGCGTTTGGCTATGGTTGATTCTTCCAAAGGCATCACGAATTTTCATTCTCCTAGTGACGTTATTGTTGATGCCTCTATGCCTGCCATGATTCGTTCGGGTGGTCAGATGTGGGGTGGTGATGGTAAGGCCTATGACTGTAAGGCGGTCATACCTGAGTCTACGTTTGCTCGCATTTATCAAGAAGTGATCAATTTTTGTAAGTGGAATGGCAACTTTGATCCCACCACGATGGGTACAGTGCCAAACGTTGGTCTGATGGCGCAAAAGGCCGAAGAATACGGATCACATGACAAAACCTTTGAGGCGGCAGAGGCGGGTATTGCGCGAATCATCGATATCGATTCTGGCGAAGTGCTGCTTGAGCAGCGTGTTGAGGAAGGCGATATCTGGCGTATGTGTCAAGTCAAGGATGCACCCATTCGTGATTGGGTCAAGCTTGCAGTTAGGCGTGCGCGAGAATCCGATACGCCGGTTGTTTTCTGGCTTGATCCGTATCGCCCACATGAAAACGAGCTCATTAAGAAAGTCGAGACCTATCTTGCCGATCACGACACTGACGGACTAGATATACAGATCATGTCCCAAGTGCGTGCCATGCGTTACACATTGGAGCGCGTTACACGTGGCCTCGACACTATTTCTGCCACTGGTAATATTCTGCGTGACTACTTAACGGATTTGTTCCCTATCTTAGAGTTGGGTACAAGTGCGAAGATGTTGTCAGTGGTGCCACTAATGGCTGGTGGTGGCCTGTTTGAGACAGGTGCTGGTGGTTCTGCGCCAAAACACGTGCAACAGCTGACGGAAGAAAATCACTTACGATGGGATTCTCTTGGAGAATTTTTGGCTATAGCGGTCTCCATTGAAGAAATGGGCATTAAGCATGACAACAGCAAAGCAAAGATACTTGCCACCACACTCGATGCCGCCACTGGTCGCCTGTTGGATAACAACAAGTCCCCGTCTCGTAAAGTGGGGCAGTTGGATAACCGTGGTAGTCATTTTTATCTTTGCATGTATTGGGCAGATGAACTGGTGAAGCAGAGCGACGATGCTGAATTGTCTAAGCATTTCAAACCATTGCTAAAGCAATTAAGTGAGCAGGAAGCGGTGATCGTAGAGGAGCTGGCCTCTGTGCAAGGCAAACCTGTCGATATAGGTGGCTATTATTTTGCTGATCCAGAACTGTGCAAGAAAATCATGCGTCCAAGTGAGACGTTTAATGCCATATTGAAGGCGGCTAGTCAGTCGTAGCTGTTTCAATAAGCCTTTCTAAGCAATAGTCCACACTGCGAATTTTCCCGGGTAAAAATTATTTGCCCGGGGCGTCTCGCCTTAAAGGCTATTCTGTTTATGGCCTTTCAAGAGGATTTGGAGGTTAATCTCGCATCAGTAAAGGCGGCAAACAACTGACGTAGATGTCAGTGTCACTGAATTATTTAACTATCTTGTTGCCAATCTAAAAACGAAAACGGTGATCCTTCGAGCAACCAGGATAATCCAAGTCTAGCGCCCAAGCAGATGCTAAGGAACACCACGGGTGCAGACAATGCCAGAACAGATGCTGCAGATACTCCCTGACCTAAGGTGCAGCCCGCAGCAAGCACACCACCGGCGCCCATAAGCAATGCTCCTCCAAGATGCCTACGTAGCTCCCTTGCATCGTCACAGGCTTCCCAGCGGATATCTCCATGCCAGAGAGCGGTTAGCAATGCTCCTATGACCACGCCCACCACCATGCCAACGCCATAGTCAGGGATTGGGGATGTACCTGAAATGATGGTTTGAACCAATTGACCAGGGGGTAAAACGAATGATGCGGATTCTAGTTGAATCGGGTCGTAGGAAAACTGGCTGTATAGATATGTCACCAGCCAGCCCAGGGCAACGCATAGACCAATGAGGAGGCCGCTGAGGATTCCTTTACGACTGTTTCGGAACTGACTGTCTTTAAACAACCAGACGAGGAGTAGACTGATGCACGCTAACACAGTAGGCCAGTAAAGCGCGGGGCCGGCAAAGGTGCTGACAATGGACGGGATTGACTGGCTACCCATAGCTGACATGTCCAGGGCTAGTGGTTCGATAAGGGATTCGCGGGCGATACTTAAAACACCGCGTTGTGCACTTAGGGCTGCAAGTCCAATCCCAACAACCACCACCAGAGATTGCAAACTCCCACCGCCGATGCGCACCAGTGCGCCAAAGCCGCAAGTGCCGACTAAGGCCATGCCGATACCAAACACTATGCCACCGCCAATACTGCCAACTATGCTAATTCTTGGGGCAAGGTAAAAACTCTCATCCAAATCGATAACGTTGAGGTAAATGGCTCCTTGGGTCGCGATTATCGCAACAGTTGAGGCCAGCACCCATGAGCGTAATCCATTACTGTCTTCAGCGTACCAATGTCGTTCTAACGCTGTGAGTGTGCAGAATCTGTAGTGCCGGGCTACAGCGCCTAGTAACATTCCAATGATCAAGCCAGCAGCCGGCAAGAGCCAAGGGGAATCAAGGTTCATTCGCGTACGGGTTTACAGAACAGATCGTATAGGGACTCGATAATGCTATTAACTTCTTTATCGACAATACGATAGTAGATTTGACGGCCTTCTCTACGAGTGGATACGAGTCGTTCGAGTCTTAGTCGGGCTAGTTGCTGGGACACCGCAGCTTGTGACAAACCGATGATTTCTTCCAGCTCGGACACCGACATCTCTTTCTCGGTGAGCAGACACAGAATGAGAAGCCTTGTCTCATGAGACAAGGCTTTCATCAGCTCGCTGGCACGCCTAGCCTGCGTTTGAAGCTGCAATAGCTCCTCCGCGGAGGCATCCTTGTTAAATCTAGGTAGTGCCATGATGAGATGTGTCTAAACGGGGTATGTCGGCCGCAACATCGTTGGCTTTATTGAATTCCAGCGAAGTGCGAATCATTCGATATTCAATAAGCATCATACAAAATAAAACCAATTTATTCAAATATTTGAATGTTTCCCTGAGGCTCGTGGAATCTGCATTGCCAGGGGTGTGAGACGACTAAGTCTCCTTATCGGGAATGATGAGGCATTATCGATTGCGCGAATTCCTGTGCAGAGCCTGTTTCTATCTGAGAAACGAGATCCCATAAGCTGTTGCATTCTTGCTTTCCTAGCAGTGCCGCGCATTTAGCGAGTAGTTTTTGCTGGCGAATGTCTAAGGGCAATCGATGCGCCAGATCGTATTCCGCTGAGATTATTGAATTGTCGCGAAGATGCACCGACACGCGTGTGGCGGTATCGCTCATTTGCATGTTTGACACTACTTCTGTGCTATCACGAAGTTTTGCCAATGCTGGGTCGTTACACACGGTGTCGTTGTAGGTAGCCAAAGCAGCTGTGTTGTAGTCTGAAAAAACCAGGGATGCCAGGTGTCGGTAACTGAATTTGGATTCAAGTCCTGTTGAAGGGGATGGTTTGTTACACACAGCTAACCAGCGAGGATTAGTTTCAATACAGATACGTTTTATATCAATTGACGTTACATTGTTATCAATTTTTAGTTGGTCCAGCGCTTCAATGCTTGCGTGTAGGCCGTGACAGCATGCATGCAATTTATGTTGTACCTCGGGAAAGACGTAGTGAGCTCCCAATAGCGATAATGGGTGGTCTGAGTCACGCTGATCCGCTGCGTGCGTTTCGGCAAATCCGCGAGTGCCGTCGATGCCGTCTGCATTGGCAATGAAGCCTCGGCTTGCCAGTTGCGCAGCTTCGACCCCAACCGATGCTGCCATACCCGCGTGATACGGTTTACTCATGGTGCCAAACTGACTCGTAAGACCTGCTGCACGTGTTGCCGCAATACCTAGGGCATGACGAGTTTGATTTTCATCCAGCGCCAGTAGTCGCGATGCTGCTGCCACAGCACCGAAAACTCCAGCGGTAGCGGTTTGGTGAAATCCGGCTTCGTAATGTGATCGACCCAGCCAGTTGCCCACGTAGCAGCACACTTCTGATCCAATCAGTGCCGCTTCCATGAATGCCTTGCCAGGCAAAGACTGTTTTTCAGCAACAGCCATGGCCGCTGCGAACACGACAACGCTGGTATGGCCGACATGTAAAAAATGCGTGTCATCATAGTCTAACGCATGTGATGTCGTGCCATTGACCATGGCTGCAGATCTTGCGGGTAGGCGCTGTGAGGATCCGAATACGTGACACGCCTCATCACCGCCGTCTGCCAGTGCCTGCTCTCTTACAATGGTGCTAACCGGCTCATCAATGCCTGCCAAAGCCACGGCACACCAATCCATTAACGACAATTTGAGGATCGCAAACGCCTCGGCGGGAGCACCTTCATCGGTATTGGAGTACTCAGTATGGACGACGAATCGTGCGATATGCTCGGATATGCTTAATGGTTCCATAAGAATGGCGCGCTCTGGTGCTGGAAATACTCGATATTACCGTGTACACCGATATGTTAGAAGGGCGCGTTCTCAAGGAGGCTGGGGTAAGCTGCTATCTGGACGGGTCCTAATCGATTGTGAAAGAAAAACTGGCCCAAAAGCATAGAAGAGCTTGAGCGCAGCTAGATAATACGGAGATAGTGTTTACATGATTGAAGAGCCACCATTACTGATTGTGAAAGAGCATCGTAATCGCCCAAGCGTTGAACAAGTTGAGGCGCTAAGAGGGACACCTACCGGTTTTCTTACTGACGCGATGAATGGCAGAGGTGCGCTCGATCATGCGGTGTATGCCCTAAGTCCATCAGTTTTGTCCTCTGTGCTGTGTGGTCCGGCTCTCACGTGCCATTGTGGCCCGGCAGATATCCTGGCTGTTCTTGGTGGACTGGATGAGATACAAGCGGGTGACGTCATGGTGGTTGCTACGGGTGGTTGGACGCAATCAGCGGTCACCGGTGATCGCGTAATGGGCATGCTGAAGAATGCTGGGGGCGCAGGCTTCGTTACAGACGGACTGGTCAGGGATGTTGACGGAATAGAGGAGGTTGGCTTGCCTCTCATGTGCTGCGGTGTGTCGCCCAACTCGCCTTTTGCAAAAGGCCCTGGTGAAATTGGCCTGCCTATCCAATTAGCCGGTGTGAGCGTTAATAGTGGAGATATGATTGTCAGTGATAGAAGTGGAGTGGTGGTGGTGCCGTATGAACGCATCGATGAAGTGATAGAGGCGCTAGCCAGGATTCGGGTGCTTGAAGATCAGATGGACGCGGAAGTCTCACAAGGTTTAAAACTTCCAGAACACATTAAAGCGATGATGCAGACAGATCTGGTTAGCCGTGTATGAGTCAGCCCACGAATTAAGTCGCCATTGCAAATAGATTGCAGCGACACCTGAGCTGTTTTCCAACAAACAGTGGATTAAAGAAAATGCAGCATGTTGAAAAAGCAGAAAAACTAAAAGCGCTACACAACGCCGAATTGCCGCTGGTGTTATACAACATTTGGGATGCAGGTGGTGCTTTAGCATTGGCAAAGAATGGCGCTACCGCGATAGCGACAGGAAGTTAGTCAGTCGCAGCTGCTCAGGGGTATAAAGATGGAGAATTCATGCCGCTTGAATTCGTGCTTATGATCGTCGAGCGAATCGCTCAAAGTACCGATTTGCCTCTCACAGTAGACTTTGAGGGAGGCTACGCTGTTGACGCTGAGCAGGTAGCCGTCAACGTTGCTAGAGTCATTGAGGCGGGTGCTGTCGGTATTAATTTTGAGGATCTAGTCGCTCGGTTTTCGTCGTTATAAATTCTCTGACCTTGAATAAGGTGTTGTTGGCTACGGCGCGCCATCATGATTCTCGACGCTTTAGTGCTCAGATATCAATAGGGCGGACACTGTGCCGAGAGCCACAGTGTCCGCAAAGTATGTTTTTTTTCATAAAGCTATTAAATTGCCTGCCTAACATCCAGCGCATCGCGTAACCAGTCACCGATAAAATTAATAGACAGTACTACCAGCATTATAGCTAAACCCGGAAACACACCCAACCACCAAGCTTGACTAATAAAGCCGCGACCGTCAGCTAATATCAGTCCCCAGGTTGGCGTGTCTGCATCGACGCCCAATCCCAGAAACGATAAGCTCGCTTCACCAAGAATTGCGTAAGACACGCTGACGGTCGCCTGGACGATGAG
>JBLHWG010000207.1:0-9180 GCA_047629055.1 Halioglobus sp. | reverse complement strand
CTCATCTGAGTGAAGAATGATGTAGCGCCCGTCTCTGGTATAAAAGGCATTTGGTAATTCTCGCTGACTAACCAAAACTTCATTCAGCTGTTCTCCAGGCCGCAAACCTACGATGAGTGGTTTGCTACCGTTGCCAAAATCACTGGATATCAAGTTAGCTAGATCTAACATGCCGACAGATTTCATCCGGCTGCACATAATGAATGGATTGGTGGACAGCTCAGCAAATTCTATGCTCTCACGAATAAGCTGTGCGGCATCCTCTTGAGTGAACATCAACCGGTTCATACGTGAGTCGGTCAGTTTGAGTGGTTTATTTTTTTTGGCGCTCTCAATCCAGAATGGAATCACGGAGCCACTAGAACACGCGACATTTGCAAATCGTGTACAAACGAATCGCGACTGTTCGGTGTAGTGTTCAAGGAACATTTGTTCGAGAATTTTTTTGGAATAGCCGTAGATATTCTCGGGTTGACAGGCTTTGTCGGTACTGACGCCCACTACGATAGATACGTTTGCAGCGACAGACGCCTTGGCCACGTTCAAACTGCCAAGAATATTTATCTGAACTGTGCGTGATGGATTTACTTCCGCATCGTTGACATGTTTCAACGCCGCTGCGTGGATCACGATATCAGGTCTTATTTCCTGGAATGCCTTGTTCAGCTGATCTAGGTTCTGAATATCAGCCACATAAGAGTGAACGCGTGGAAATTTCCTGTTAAGCGAAGCTATTGATAATTCACGTCTGCTGATATTGAAGAACTCAAACTCGTCATAGTATTTATTTATGAACGCCAAGCCGACAGTACCGGATCCGCCAGTAATCAGTACTTTTCGACGCTTCTGTGTCGTCCTTGTAATAAGGCTCATGCTGTATTCCTATGCCATTTATTATCGCAATTTCTTTCATGGCAATGAGAGCACCATGTGAACTGCATTGTTATTGTTATCGGCGATCAACAGAGTCAATTCCAGCTGGTTACAAACTCCGGCTTCACTATTGGGTGAATATATTGGAGTTTGCTGGTTGCCTGGAAAGGTCCATTGATAGGTAGGGTTAGCGGACGTCATTCGTTAAACCCAAGTTCAATTGGGGCAGGATTGTGTGCTAAATCTCAGGCTTTTGGTTCAAAGCAGACGGGTAACAGATTATGTATCTGTTAATGTGGTGCTCCTCTCAATTGCGACATGATTGAGCTGTGCTGATACTGCTGTTGTATTCAACAGCTTCGTAATGCATTTTTGTGACATAGTGCCACCTCTACATGAGACCAATAAAGAGAGCACTGTGGACTTTTGTCACAAATAACAGGGTTTATGTGATATCGCGTATAAAAATGCAGATATTTCTAATTCAATTCAGAGACACGAAAATCCGAGTTCGCTAGCCATGTGGGGTGTGGTTCAGCACCCCAACCGGGCATATCACTCACTGTGACCTGACCATTCGAAACTGCGTAAGGAGATTCAACAAACAGGTTTTCTTGCCAAGGGTAGTAGTCCAATCCCTCAATGGAGAATTCCAGATACTGACCAGCGTTGGGTATGGCGCGCAGCAAATGCATAGTGAATAAAGTCACCATAGAGAGGTTGGCGCAATGTGGGGTTACTGGTAATTCTGCTATTTCGCCCATGGCCGCCACCCGCAAAGTTCTGCTGAGTCCACCAAGGTAGCAGATGTCAGGTTGAATGATATCGACTACATGCTCATCAATCATTCGCTGCCAAGTGGCTAGTTCGCAGTCTTGTTCTCCACCTGTGACATCGATTGTTAAGGCTGCAGTTACTTGTTTGGTCTGTTCAAATTCCCAGTAGGGACATGGTTCTTCAAAGTGGCAAATATTCTCACTTTGTAGCAGTTGCCCGACTTCTATCGCTTTTTGCGGTGAGTAGCAGGAGTTACCATCGACGAGTAGTTGAGTTTCTTCGCCAAGTACCTTGCGAATGGTGGGAATGATCTCCTCAGTGCGTCCGGGCCATTCATCCTGGTCATGACCACATTCTGATCCAACTCTAAATTTGAATGCATCGAAACCGTATTTGGCTTTCAGCGATTCCATTCGCGATGCCTCGTCTATGGGCGTTATGTCGCGCTTCATGGATGATCCATAGGCTCTGACTCTGCCCGGTGAACCTCCAATGAGTGAGCAGACTGGAAGTCCTTCAAGACGTCCGCGTAAATCCCACAGCGCTGTGTCCAGTCCGCCGATGGCACGATATAAATGAGAGCCAGGGAATTTATGTTCTCTCTCCTGAATCAGGTCCACAAGATGTTCAATGTCCAGTGCATCCTGACCAAGAGCGTGTGGTGCTACCTGCCTGTGAATTATCAGTGCGGTTATGTCAGCATGATAGGGTGCGACTTGCCCCCAGCCAAAGGCTCCGTCATCGCTGGTGACTTTGACGAAGCAGACAAATTCTGTAGTAAAGGTTTCAATACGTTGAATTTTCATGGATCTTTAGTTGTAGTGTTTGTGCTTTGATAATTCGAGCAACAACGATGTGTTGTGTGCTACCGGGAGGGTAGATCATCTTCTAAATAAACTTTAATAATGTCATCGAATGAGCTTTCGCTTCTAAAGCCTAGACCTATTGCTCTTTCTGCGGTAAATGACTCAGGCCAGCCCGCAACAATGTTCTGAATGGTTGCATCGGGTTCGTGTCGGATAAGTTTTAAAATGTCGGAGCCTGCCACCCGTTGCAAGGCTTCTAATTCCTCTGCCACTGTCGTACAGAGACCCGGTAAATTCATGTTGCAACGCAAACCAATCGCATCACGAGGCAAACTTGCGGCGTGTAGCAGAAAATTTATGGCAGCCCTGGGGCTTGCAAACCAGTGTTTAACCTGATCGTTTACGGGCAGAACTGCACTCACTCCATTAAGTGGTTCGCGAAGAATATTGGAGAAAAAACCTGAAGCCGCTTTATTGGGTAAGCCGGGTCGAATACAAATAGTGGGTAGCCTTAGCCCAATACCTTGCAAAAAACCGCGCCGATTGAAATCAGCCAGCAAGAGTTCGCAGATGGCCTTTTGGGTCCCGTAGCTGGTTTGTGGCGTCAGGTGGAAATCATCATCAATCACTTCTGGAAAAGGCGCACCATACACGGCTATAGATGACGCAAAAATCACTTTGGGCGTATACCCGGTTGCAGTGTGCCGCGCTCGAATGGCATCTAGTAACGCACGAGTTCCGTCAAGGTTAATCAAATAACCTTTATCAAAATTTTCTTCGGCTTCTCCAGATACTACTGCTGCCAGCTGGTAGATCAAATCGGGTTCATCATCGATCAGGCTATCTGCGATGTCTGGTTTTGTCAGATCTGCAACACGCGTATTGATAACAATATTGTTGGTGGCAATGGGTGATGCATGAGGGACAATATCAACAAGTGATAGTGTTTTTACTGCCTGATTCGCAACCTGAGCATCATGTGTGATACGTTTGGCCAATTTTGAGCCAATCATTCCACCAGCGCCAATAATCAAGATTTTCATAGAAATTTACCGTAAGTGCCATTTGATTGAAGAAACATGTCTGTCACCGAATTAACTACGTGATGTATTGGATTGCAGAAAAGTGACAACCTCAAGAGCATGTTCCAAAATGTTATGCCCCATGGATCTGAGAGTGTCGTCAGGCTGCACGGTATCCGGTATTTGAATCACCTGCATGTTGGCTGCGACCGCGGCTTTAACACCATTGGGCGAATCTTCCAGTGCAAGGCAATGAGTAGCTCCCATATTCAGAGCATTGGCGGCTTTGATATAAATCTCTGGGGCAGGTTTGCCCAGGGTGACTTGATCGCCTCCGATAATGTAAGAAAATCGATTGGCAATGCCTGATTTATCGAGTTTTTCAATGGCCATGGTCGTTTGAGTGGAAGTTGCCACAGCTTTTGGAATACCCGCAGATTCCAGATAATCCAGAAGCTCTAAGATGCCTTTTTTTAACGCTATAGGCTTCTCTGTTTGTATAGCGTAGTTGACGCTCCAAAGGTCAATGAATTCATCCACCTTTACCGAGGGTGGCAAGGCATCGCTGAGAACTTGCCGTGTGGTTTTCGCGTTAGTGCCCAATAATTGATTAAACAAGTGTAATTGCTCATTACATTGGAAATGGCCACAGATCTCCTGAAACACTCGCAATGCGATCCGTTCGCTATCGATTAGCAAGCCGTCCATATCAAATATGCATGCGGTGATTTTCATAAGTAGTTATTTGTAACCAATGACGAATTTAACAGTGTTAATACCTTAGCACTGTTCACAATGCTACATTCGGGACATCAGATTTCTCACTCTTTCCTCTACGGTCGGCTACATGTCCTCGCATATTAACTATGATTTGTCATCTTCAGTGTCGGATGCCATCAATACTCGTCGTTCGCTGCGTGCGTTTCTCCCCCCACAAGTGGACAGAGACGTTGTTGAAAAAATTCTGTCAACCGCTGCACGAGCGCCTAGTGGTACCAATATGCAGCCGTGGAAAACCTACGTTATAACGGGTGAAACTCGTCAGCGTTTATGTGAATCAGTAAGTGCAGCTTTTGATGAACGCTCAGGATCTCACACCAGTGAAGTGCGCTATTACCCTGAAACTTGGTTCGAGCCATTTCTGGGCCGGCGCCGCCAAGTAGGGTGGGCTCTATACAACTTGTTGGGTATTCAAAAAGGCGATCGGGAGCGCACACATGCTCAGCATCGGCGCAATTTCCAGTTTTTTGATGCACCTGTTGGTATGATTTTTACGATACATCGGGATCTAGCGACTGGGAGTTGGCTTGACTACGGTATGTTCATGCAAAATGTCATGTTGCTGGCACGGGAGCAAGGGCTCCATACCTGTCCTCAGGCTGCTTGGGCGGATTACCATACCGCGGTGCGCCAAGTGCTTCCAATGAGTGACGATGAAATAGTGGTGAGTGGGTTGGCTTTGGGATACGCAGATCCGTCCGCTATTGAAAACACCTTGGTTACTGAGCGTATTGCTACAAGCGAACATGTCAGTTTTCTGAATTAACCCAAGCTAAATGCCATGATAAAGTTCACCACAGAAGAAACAGAAATTCTGACTCGTAAAATTCAGATGTATTTCAATGACGAACTGAATCAGCAAATTGGACAATTTCCGGCGCAGTTCTTATTGGAGTTTTTTAGCGAAGAGGTCGGGTGCTATTTTTATAATCGTGGATTGTTGGATGCTCAAGCCGTTCTTGACTTGCGAATGGAAAGCCTCGGTGAGGCAATTTACGAATTAGAGAAACCTACAGATTTTTCACGCTAATGACTCTTTAATAGTTGTTTCGTTGAATGAATAGGAATCAAAATATGATTAAGCAATCTGATCTCATTGCCTTTGCCACTATCGAATTCCAGTGAATAATCCCCCGCAGTTTCTCAAGTTCAATACTCGTCGAATTATACTTGTCAGCGCAGTCGTAATTTCTGTTCTATTTGCCTTGCTGCCTACTACCGACACCATCGGGCAATCGCATGTAGATACAGCCTTTAAAAGGGCATTAGTGGGGTACGCATTGGCAAGAGGGCTCAACGGTGTAATTTCCGTGGCCCAAGGAACTGAAGTCGCGATTCAACCTGCCGGCGTCGGGGTCAATTTCACGCCGGGACAAATTCTCGACCCTGTCAACGATCTTGTCGAACGATTCTCCTGGATCATGATGCTAGCCAGTAGCTCCCTTGGAATACAGAAAGTACTGCTTTCAATGAGCGCATGGAAGGGACTGTTAATCGCAGTAGTTATTACGGGTCTGCTTTTACTGCTGTCCTTATTCTGGCGAAAACTAGGTGGTATTCGATGGGTTCTTCAACGCTTATTCCTGTTCGTCCTGCTATTACGATTCATGATGCCGGTATTTATTGTTGCCAACGATTGGATGTACCGCACCTTTCTTGAGGGGGATTATATTGAAGCAGCAGCATCACTTGAGCAAGCCCAGCTCTCCATTGGAGAAATAAACGAGGAGGTCATGGCAGGGCACACATCCAAGCCATCAACTTTTTTGGAAAGAGCCAAAGCTGTTTACGATTCGGCACTGGCTAACGTCGACATCGACAGGAGGTTGGAAGAATACCGGTTAGCGGCTGAATCGATTAGTGAAAATACCATCAAATTGGTAGTTGTTTTTTTGATGCAAACGTTGGTTTTTCCACTGTTGTTTATGTTTATATTGATGGGCGTTATTCGCAGACTAACTCGTCATTAGCAAGATTAGTGGGAGACTCCATGAAAATCGTCTATTTATTGATACTTGTCGCTGTAGTGCTGAATGGTTGCGGTGACAGTAATCCATCCACAAACGATAGTGCTTCTGGCGATGTCTTAAATGGGCAGTTCATTGATGTTGGTCCTGTAGACGAGCTGGCGTATCGAACAGATTCAATCACAGGTGTTACCAATGCAACTGGACAGTTTGAATATCTATCCGGTGAACAAATTGTTTTCAGCATTAGCGCTATTGAATTGCCTGTCACAAATGCTCAACCTATCATTACCGCGCTAGATATATTCTCAACTTCAGATTCCTTGAGTCCTGGCGTTGTTAATTTGAATCGCCTGCTATTTACACTGGATACCGATGGGCAGATCGATAACGGCATTCAAATATCAGATTTTGCGACAAGCGCCACAGCTGGATTTCACCGGTCCTGGATTTGAAGAATCAATTATCAACCTCGTTGCAAATTCAGGAGCTGTCAGAACGTCATTGGTGGACACCAGTATGGCTGCAACAGCATTTGTTAACCCTCTGGAGCGCCATTCTGTGGGTGTATCAGATTGTCCGCTGAGGCCTGTGGTGTCAAAGTGTTATCGAGAGTGCATTCTTCATGAATCTATCGGCTAAACAATGACATCATGGCTTTCCATATTATCGAGACCAAAAATTGAACGATACCGTTCAATTTCATAATCTGGTCCAGTGGCTTTGTCAAAGTTGTCGGATAGTTTGACGGTTGGCTTTCCGTTGGCGTGAGTGACCTTGCAAACCAGAGAGATGGCTTTTAGCTGATCGGTATCTACTGTTGCGCAATCACTAAAATCGTTTGTTAAATGTGTGCCCCAGCCAAAGCTTAATCGCACTCGACCATTAAAGCATTTGTAGACCTGTTCAATTTTATCAACGGTTAAGCCATCTGAGAAAATCAGTAGTTTGTCTCTAGGATCTTTCCCACGTTCTTTCCACCATTGGATAAGTTCTTCTCCTCCAGCTATTGGCTCTTTGGAATCGATTCTGAAACCACTCCATTCTGCCACCCAATCTGGTGCTTTCTCTAAGAACGCCGTTGTTCCGTAGGTGTCGGGCAGAACAATGAGCAAATTACCATCGTAAGTCCGGCTCCAGTGTTTAAGTACATTATACGGTGACTGTAATATTTCAGCGTCATGATTCGCCAGCGCAGCTTCCACCATCGGCAGTTCATGGGCGTTGGTGCCGATAGCGTCCAAATCAAGATCCATCGCCATTAATACATTACTGGTACCGATAAACTTATCGCCAAGACCTTCATTCATGGCAGATATGCACCAGCGTTGCCAAAGAAAACTATGACGCCGTCGCGTGCCAAAGTCTGCAATCTTCAGGTCTGGAAGTTTATCTAAACGAAGAACTTTCTCCCACAGTTTGGCCTTGGCACGTGCGTACAACACATCGAGTTCAAATCGTCCAACTCCGTGCAAGGCTGCCCGAGATCTAAGTTCACTGATAATGGATAGAACGGGTATCTCCCACAGAGTGACATCAGCCCAATCGCCCTGGAAGTCAATTTTGTACTGTCCGTCTTCGACACTGAGCTCATAGGCTGGGAGTTGATAGTGGCGTAGCCATTCAAGAAATTCCTTAGTGAACAGGCGCTCACGACCATAGAAGGTGTTACCTGTCAGCCAGATCAATTCCTTTTTCGTAATTCTTATGCTTTGGGCATGATCAAGATGCGCCCTGAGTTCCTGCTCGTCGATTTCTGTCGCCAGTCGTACCGATTTTGTTCGATTGATGAGCGAGAAAGTGACAGGAACATTGGGGCGTTCCTTCCAGATTGTCTGCAGCATAAGTAGCTTGTAAACATCGGTATCAAGCAAGCTACGAACAATGGGGTCGAGTTTGAAATTATGGTTGTATACTCGCGTTGCAATGTCCAGCATGGGGGCCTGAGGCATAAGAATCTATCCTTTTGATGCAAGAAACATCGTAATTCGATCGAGAGCAGTTTCTATGTTTTCTAAAGAGTTGGCATAGGAAATTCTTATATAGCCTTCGCCATGAATACCAAAGTCGGGACCACCTATGGTCGCCACGCCTGCCTCTTCTAGCAAGGCGCTGGCCAGTGGCTTAGACAACCATCCAGTTTTTTCGATATTTGGAAAAGCATAGAACGCACCTTTAGGGGTGACGCAGTTAACGCCGGGTATGCCGTTGAGTCTGAGCACTACCGCAAGCCGTCTTTCATCGAAGGCTGCCATCATAGTTTGAATAGCGTCCTGAGGGCCAGTCAATGCCTCTAGAGCAGCGTATTGGGCAGGTGCATTGACGCAGCTCCAGCAATTCACCGCAAGCTTTCGAACCGCTTCATAAAACGCAGGTGGCCAAACAGAGTAGCCAAGCCGCCAACCTGTCATTGCATAGGTCTTGGACCAACCGTTTAATAAGATTAGTCTGTCGCGAATGTCGGGATACGTTAGTAACGAGACATGCTCTTCGTCGTCGTAGGTCATTTGATCGTAGATTTCGTCAGACAAAATCGCCACGTGTGGATGCTCTGCCAAGCCGGCTACCAACGCATCTATCTCTGATTTTGGCGTTACACCACCACAGGGGTTAGCCGGGGAGTTGATGACGATTAACCGAGTTTGGGGGGTAATCAGAGAAAGAGTTTCACTGGCAGAAAATGCAAAATCGTTGGATTCTCTAATCGGTATGGCAACGGGTGTGGCCCCTGTGAATTCGATCATGGAGCGGTATATAGGGAAGCCAGGGTCTGGGTATAATATTTCTGCTCCTGGCTCGCCAAACATCAAAATAGCCGCGAACATGGTGACTTTGCCACCAGGCATGATCATCACCAAATCGCTATTCACATGGGTTGCGTATCGGTTTGAAAGATCTGCGGCTACCGCTTCACGTAATTCAGGGATGCCGACAGCTGGTGTATAACCATGATGT
>JBLHWG010000206.1:0-9294 GCA_047629055.1 Halioglobus sp. | reverse complement strand
GTTAATACAAACTATTAGCGTTGACTGAAGGCTGATTGTCGCGATGCGACGGGACCCGGCGCGAACCGAATTCATGAGTGATACTTCCTTACGCAATTCCTTTTAGGTACGTTTGTCGGGTAGTTGGGTCAAATTTTTCGATGGCATAGCGCAGCATTTTTCTAGGCATTACTAGTTGATGCTCCTATAAATAAATTTCGAGTGTGTCGCGATCTCTATTCCCAACTTCTCTAAGCATCCAGCCAACGGCTTTATGAATTAGATCTTCTGAATCGTTCAGGAGAATATTTGCAAGCTGCAAAGTATCCTTGATGCTGCAATTCTTGGATGAAATTAAGGGTTGCTATGATCGCGATTCTTCGTTCCCACAACGTACTCGACCGAGATAATGCCTTAAGTGCTTTTTGAAGTGCTCGATAGCCCATGGGTCGTCGGCAGGAGTAAGGGTAGGAAGTTTGGACTTTGCCTTATTGGCGGTGCTAATTCAATCCTGTGTCAGTATTTGCAGGAATGCACTAGAATACTTTTAGATCAAATTACAGTAGAAACGTGCATATGAGTGACATTTCAAACCCCGGATCAAGCCAGGATTATCAGCTGATTATTTTTGATATGGATGGAACACTGGTTCAAAGTGAGGATTGTGCGTCCCAGGCACTCAAGGACGTCATACCGTTACTGACAGACTCTGTAGACGAAGTAACGACTCGTTACAAGGGAATGAGATTAGCAGTGATTTTTAAGGATATTGAGCGTCGGTTCCCGGGGGCCGTGGCTGCTGATTGTCTGGATTTGTACCGGGTTCGTGAAGAGCAACTGAGTCATAGTTATATAGTTGCGTGTGATGGCGCGGATGAGCTTTTACATAGGCTTCAAATCAGCAAATGTATTGCTTCTAATGCGCCTGTCACAAAGACCGAACGCTCGCTGTCACTATGTGATTTGACGCACCACTTCGACAAGCCGATATTCAGTGCCTATGACGTTAATGCCTGGAAGCCCGATCCTGCGCTGTTTTTACACGCCGCCAACCATCACGACATTGAGACTGCGAAATGCTTGGTAGTGGAAGATAGTGATGTAGGAATACAGGCGGCTTTGTCGGCTGAAATGGCCGTCATACATTATGATCCGCAAGGGCTGGGTTCAACGTTTTCGGTACCTTCCATACGCTCGTTAATTGAGCTACTGGATTACGTTAATTAGCATTAAACGCCGTATATTTTAAAAAGTGGATCATCGTGTCTAACCCAGAAAAAGATCAAGGGATGAATTTGCTAGAGAATGCTTATGAGCTGAGTAATCCGTCTGAAAATTCCCAGTACTATGATCAATTGGCTACTGTTTATGACGACGACTTTGCACAGGGTTTAAGGTACGTTTCTCCCAATTCATCGCCGAGGTGTTTCTGTATCAGGCCACAGATGCAGATTGTCCCATCGCTGATATCGGGTGCGGGACGGGTCTGGTGGCAGATGCGCTACAAGTCTCAGCTCAGTGTGTGGATGGACTGGACATTTCCCAAAAAATGCTTGATGCGTCTGCAGCCAAAAAACTCTATCGAACAATCCATGCTGTGGATCTCACGGGTCCATTGGTCGACTTGGCGAATGATTATGGTGCGGTTGTTTCTGCAGGAACATTTACTCATGGGCATCTGGGTCCAGAGGTGTTAGCTAACTTATTAGGGTTAGCTCGAACTGGTGCATTGTTTGTCATTGGTGTGAATGTTCAACACTTCAGCCGACTAAAATTTGATGAGCTACTTATTGGTTTGGAAAGCCGTCAAGAAATTAGTCAGGTAATGAGCGCGGATGTCGAAATATATTCAAAGTCTGGCCACACACACTCGAAAGATCAAGCCGGAATCCTTAGTTATCGTAAATTGGGTTAACTCATATACACCATGAAAATTGTATTTCTTGATCGCGACACCATGGGGCCGAATATCGAATTGACTCGTCCAAATTTTGAGCACGAGTGGGCTGAGTATGAAAGAACGGCGGCTGATGAAGTCGCCAATAGAATTAAAGGCGCCGATATCGTCATTACCAACAAAGCGCCCATCCGATCATCAGCCTTGTCCGAGCAGGGTGATTTGAAGATGATCAGTGTCGCAGCAACTGGTTACGATGTCATTGATGTAGAGACCTGCCGTACCATGGGAATTCAGGTATCAAACGTTCGAGGTTATGCTAAAAATACTGTGCCTGAGCACACTTTTGCATTAATTTTGGGGCTGCGTCGTTCTATCAAAGCCTATGTAGACGATGTCATTGCAGGTGAATGGCAACGCTCTGAGCAATTCTGCTTTTTCAATCATCCTATTAGTGATCTGGCTGGATCACGTCTGGGCATAATCGGCGCTGGCTCAATCGGACAATCTGTCGCTAGCATTGCTCGAGCTTTTGGTATGGAGCCAGTGTTTGCAGCTCGAAAAGGTGCCACTGAGTATGGTCACTTATATAGATCTTGGAATGAAGTTATCGAGACATCAGACATCCTTACCATTCATGCGCCTCTTACAACAGAAACTCGCCACAGTATCAGTCAAGACGAATTCAATCGAATGAAAAATAAACCGCTGATCATAAACACCGCGAGGGGCGGTTTTGTCGATGAAGAAGCGTTGGTGGTAGCGCTCAATGCCGGTCTTATCAGTGGGTTCGGATTCGATGTGTTAACGACAGAGCCTCCTGAAAATAGTAATCCACTCTTAACTGTCCAACATCAACCGAATGTACTGTTAACGCCACATATCGCGTGGGCAAGTCAGCAAGCCAGGCAAGAGGTTTGGCGACAAACCACTGCCCACATTGAGGGGTTTGTAAATGGGCAGGTTTTGAATGCGGTGACTTGAGGTATTTGGTCGTAAGATAAAAGGAACGCACTTGCAGTGTATATGTGTATGACTAGGTCGCTTGTTTACGTCAGCGACGAGAGTTATAGTTAGCTCAAGCTATCCTTAGTTGGAGTCAAATTATGACTATCCCTTACGTTACATTACGCGACCCGGCTGCTGCCATAGAACTGTATGAAAAAGCATTTGATGCCAGTGTCTCCCAGTATGAACGGGCCTGGCGGAAGCATTATGCATGCTGAATTGTCCTGGAATGTCAGCTGCTGCTTGGTTAGCGTCTATGAACGCTGGTTAAAAGCTCAATACAGTGCCTGTTGGGTTATTATTCGATGATCCTATTTGTTTAATCCCGTCGACCGGATAACGCGCTCAATGACTGACCCTGAAATCAAGCGAATTGAATCTAAGGTTGTTTACAAGAATCGTTGGATGACCGTGCGTGAAGATCGGGTGAGCCGCCCCAATGGCGATCATGGGCTTTTTGGTGTTGTTCACAAAGCTGATTTCTCGCTCATTGTTCCGTTTGATGGTGAACGATTCCATATGGTCCAGCAGTACCGATATCCAGTGAATGGTCGGTATTGGGAGTTTCCGCAAGGGTCTTTGGAATTAACTCTACATACAACAACACCTGAAGAGGTCGCGGCAGTCGAGCTTGCCGAGGAAACCGGTTTGCGTGCAGGGTCCATGTTGAAATTGGGCAAATGTTTTCAAGCTTATGGGTACGCCAATCAATCTGTGCACATATTTCTTGCAACAGAGCTGGTGGCAGGTGAGCAGAGCCTTGCACCGGAAGAACAAGGGCTGGTGTGTGGCGCGTTCACTCGGCAGGAAATCGATTCGATGATTAGAAGTGGTGAAATTGCAGATCTTGGAACTGTTGCAGCGCTTCATATGTTTGATCAGGAATCCGCTTGAATATGAAGGATAAGAAAACGGATATAAAAGAGTCCCAATCGCAACAAAATTCTGGTCAGGTAAGCCCGGCTTCAGAAGTTGATGCATTTTTGCAAGCGGTCGGGAAGGTAGCTCCAGCCAAAACAGGGAATAAACCCGGCAACAAACGAGGTCGATTAGTATTTGCCATGGACGCCACGGCGAGTCGTCAGAGAACATGGGATCGTGCAATGGCGCTATGCACTGATATGTTCATCCGCACTCGAGGTATTGGTGAACTGGATGTGCAGCTTGTTTTCTATCGCGGGTTTGATGAGTGCCGATCATCAAAGTGGCTGACCTCTGCAGATAAACTTGTCAGTATGATGCGAAAAGTCAGCTGCATGGCTGGGCATACGCAAATACATCGAATCCTGAAACACGGATTGGCAGAATGCCGCGAGGAACAAGTGCAGGCACTCGTGTTTATTGGTGACTGCGTAGAGGAAGACGTGGATCGTCTGGGTAATCTTGCGGGTCAGTCCCGACTACTTGGCTTGCCCGTGTTTATTTTTCAGGAAGGTTATAACGTAGAAGCCTCTTTGGCGTTTGCTCAAATTGCCAAGCTGTCCGGTGGTGCGCATTGTCGATTCGATGAGTCTTCCGCATCCCAACTTGGTGAATTACTAAACGCGGTCGCAGCCTACGCTGCGGGTGGCAAAGAAGCCTTGCAACGACTCGAAGGTCAGGGGTCTAGCCAGGCTGGGAACTTGTTGGAGCAGTTGTCTTGATAGCGTAAATGAGCAACGGCCGATTCGTTAGAGAGTATCAACTTTTCAGTTTCACTTGACGAACCGGCCGATCAGCCCTTATTGAGGGTATAAGCCGTTGGTCTTGTAGGCGTCACGCTGGAAGGCTCGGATATAGTCAATCTGGTATTGGATCGGGAAGTCACCGTTAATATCAGGAGTCGGTGCCCAGCCGCTGCCAGCCACCAGGTAAGTCACGATATTCATGCCTTGACGAGAAACCTGTGGTCCGCTCAGGCGTTTGATTTCAACACCGTCGATGTACCAGATAACTAACTGAGGCTCCCAAAGAACGCCGTAGGTATGGAAATCATTACTATACAAATCACCTGTTGGGTTCTTGTGTTCCATAGTGGGTGCTGATCGAATCTCGCCAGTGTTCACATCCGCAAAATGGTAAGTCTGGAATGCGTCCTCGTCGCCGAAAGGGTTTTCACCCAGGTATTCAACGATATCGATTTCGGGGGCATGTAAGTTGACACCTTCACCCGGATAACGGTGATACAAGTAGAAACTGGAAAGTGCGCCGGATGTACCGCTGGTTTTCATGCGACCTTCAACGTAGCCGTAGGTGATATTGAATTTGTCGTGACTAGAAAGAGCACCGGAGAGAAAAGCACATTGATCGTTACCCGATGGGCCAGTTTGTGAGCACGCTGCAGGGAGTGTTGCCAACATTTCCGGAGGTGTTGGAATAGCTTCAATTGTCAGGACAGAATTTTCTAGCTTAAACGGCTGATAGGCAGGCGCTGAGTCTGACTGTGTATCAACAAAATACTGCTGTTCGCCATTGATGATGGTTTCATCACCCCAAAGTAGTGACGTGTTCCAGCGGGCTGGGTCGATATCAGTACCGTTAAAATCATCCTCAAATACCAGTGTGAATTTGTCCATGAAATAAGCGGTGTTGCTTAGGTCATGTTTCTGAGCAAACCGGCTTTCGTCGAGGTAAGGATCTGCATACAGGGGAATAGCTGCACCACGCTCTGCATGGTAATTGATCGTGATAGTGTTTGACGCTGCCGATTCATTGCCAGCGTTATCAACCGCTGTGACTTCGTAGGTGAAAATGTCTCCAGGTTTTGGTCCGTTGACACCACACTCATGCAAGCGGTCGAGAAAACGCGTGTAGTTACAATCGATGAACGATGTTGTACTCCAGTACTTGTCGATCTCCAACTGTGAGCCATTGGCAGGATCTGTCTGATCACGACCGATGGTGTAGGTATGGCCGTCACTTCGATAAATCCGGTAAGCCACAACGTCACCGTCATCGTTGGAGGGTGCCCAGCTGAACTCCGCCCAATTATTGGAGATGAGATCAACGCGTAGATTTTTAGGCTGTGTAGGTGCGCCGCCAACGACGGAGGCTTCGCTGTCGGTTTCCAGCAATGAGCCAAATGGATCGCTTAGATCAGGGGCTGGAACCGGAGCGGCCAATAAATCCACCGGTGGGATTGTAGGGTCGGGCAAATCACCAAAATCTACAGGTGTGACAGGGGCGTCATCGGTTGGTGCCGGCGTTTCGCCCGGGTTTACATTATCCGCGGGGACAACTGTGGCAGGATCAGACGAGGAACACGCCGAAATACTGGCAATGGCGAGGCATAGAGCGGTCTTTCGTAACCAAGGTTTCATAGGTAGTCCAGAAGTTGGGGCTGATTTGTTTCGATGGGCAGATAATAAACAGGTGTCGGATTAATCCTCGGAACTGCATCGCAAATTTGATGTGACTCTCACCTCAGATCGCCGAAACCAGCCAGCTCTGCTAAAATCCGCTACAGACCGGCGGGGCATACGTACTCGTTCTTTACTACTTAAATATCTTGGAATTTCTATGACCATCAAAACATCGGGTGGACTCACTATCGCTGAGCCTCTACACAATTTTATTGTTAACGAGGCTTTGCCCGGTACCGGCATTGAGGCCGACGCGCTGTTCGAATCGATGGCCTCAATCATTCATGATCTAGCGCCCAAAAATCAGGAGCTGCTAGATCGCAGAGCGGAACTTCAAAGTGCTATCAATGACTGGCACGACGCCAATACAGGTCCAATTGATGCGGCCAAGTACAAAGCATTCCTGACGGAAATTGGTTATTTGGTAGCTGAGGTGGAAGATTTCAGTGTCGATGTGACTAACGTTGACGATGAAATCGCACGATTAGCCGGCGCGCAACTCGTGGTTCCCGTTAACAATGCGCGTTATGCGCTTAATGCGGCCAACGCTCGATGGGGTAGTTTGTACGATGCTCTCTATGGTACTGATGCTATCAGTGAGGCCGATGGTGCCGAGCGTAGTGGATCTTACAATCCGACGCGTGGTCAACGTGTAGTAGCTTACGCCAATGATTTGCTCGATTCAGCGATGCCGTTAGCCCAGGGTTCTTATGCTGACGTGAGTGCATACAGCGTGGTCGATGGAGCGTTGCGTGTCACGTTGGTATCGGGTAGTGAGGTGGGATTAAAAGATCCTTCGCAGTGTGTTGGTTACACAGGAAGCGCTACGGAACCCACGTCCGTATTACTCAAGAACAACGGCTTGCATTCGGAAATTATGATTGATAAGTCGAGCCCTGTGGGTCAGTCCAGTGAAGCAGGTGTTAGTGATGTCATTATGGAATCGGCATTGACTACCATCCAGGATTGCGAAGATTCGGTAACTGCAGTTGACGCAGATGATAAAGCGTTGGTTTACCACAATTGGTTGGGACTGATGAAAGGCACTCTCGAAGAGCGTATGAACAAAGGCGGGAAAGAGATAGTTCGCAAACTCAATGATGATCGGCAGTTTACGGGTCTTGATGGGAATGTCATCTCTTTACCAGGTCGTAGCGTGTTGCTTGTCCGAAATGTTGGTATGCATATGTTGACTGATGTAGTGCTCGACAAGGATGGTAATGAAGTGCCGGAGACTATTCTGGATGCGATCATCACCAGTCTTGCTGCCATGCATGATCTGAATAAGACTTCAGACGATAGCCGTAATTCAAGATCTGGCAGCGTTTATATCGTGAAGCCAAAAATGCACGGTCCTGAAGAAGTCGCCCATGCTGTTGAAGTCTTCGGCCGTGTCGAGCAAGCGCTCGGTTTGGCTAAAAACACGCTTAAGATGGGCATCATGGATGAAGAGCGTCGTACTAGTGTCAACCTAAAGAATTGCATCTCAGCAGCACGTGAGCGAGTCATTTTTATTAACACCGGCTTCCTCGACAGAACGGGTGATGAAATGCACACCAGCATGCATGCTGGCGTCATGATTCCAAAAGGTGAAATGAAAAATGCGACCTGGCTGATGGCTTATGAAGACAGTAACGTAGACGTAGGTCTGGCGGCTGGGATGCAAGGCAACGGTCAGATCGGTAAAGGCATGTGGGCTATTCCCGATCAGATGTCAGCTATGCTGATTGCTAAGCGGGCGCATCCGGAAGCAGGGGCCAATACTGCTTGGGTACCGTCTCCAACAGCAGCAACGCTGCATGCCACGCATTACCATCACGTGCATGTTCAAAGTGTTCAGGAAAAGTTGAAATTGCGTGATGCTGCCAAGGTTGATGACATTCTGCAGGTGCCGTTGAGTGAGGTGGGTAGAAATTACTCGGCTGACGAAATTCAGCATGAGCTGGATAATAATTCTCAGAGTATCCTCGGCTATGTGGTCCGTTGGGTCAATCAAGGTGTAGGCTGTTCCAAGGTTCCAGACATCAATAATGTTGGACTGATGGAAGATCGGGCGACGTTACGAATCTCTAGCCAATTTTTGGCTAACTGGATTCATCACGGCATCATTGACGAAGCACAAGTGCGCGACTCTATGGAACGGATGGCTTTGATTGTTGATCAGCAAAATGCGGGCGATGCTGAATATTCACCGATGGCGCCAAACTTTGACTCGGATATCGCTTTTCAAGCGGCTCTGGATCTCGTTCTTTTAGGTCGTCAGCAGGCAAACGGCTATACTGAGTTCTTGCTGACCGAAAGACGTCGCCAGGTCAAGGCAAAAGCGGTTTAAACGGCAAATCCCAAGTAGCTGGGAATTAAATTGTATTGCTGTAGTCTGTGTTGGTAAGGCTAACTGCTGACCCATCTCATCCATTCAAGGGGAACTTTGTGAAAAAACGCACTTTTATTCAGTTAAGCGGTGTTTTAGCTGTAAGCGTACTGATATCTAGTTGCAGTACGTTAACAGCACCGTTTAAAGAAACGGATGCACGTTGGGCGGATTTTAAGAACTGGACGAAGGTCACGGAACTTGAGCCAAGCACGGGCAATCCCACTGGATTTCTGGGCGGCCTGCACATGGGTGATGAGGGCTACCGGGATGTCTATGTCAACGATATTGGCGAAGACGCTCTGATGGGTAGCGGTCCATACAATCTCCCAGCAGGGACAGTCATTGTTAAAGAACAATTTGCCAATAAATTGGATTGGGAATCAGGACGTAAGCCCGCTCATACCATCAGTGTTAAGGCTACTGCGTCTGACAACGTAACTAAGGACAACTGGATCTGGGCGGATAGCCTCTCGGGTACGGCGGGTGAAAGCGCATTCTGTTCAGGGTGCCACTCAATAGCTGCGAAAGATGATTATGTGTTCACGCATGGTGATTTTATTGCCACGCAATAGTTAACTTTTTCGATTGAGTGTCTCAGCGGCTTCTTTGTTTGAGGCACTCATTTTTAGAACATCTGCATTTGTGCATCGGTAATGGCTGAAAAGCTGGTATCCAGAAATTGTAGAATGCCATCG
>JBLHWG010000205.1:0-9355 GCA_047629055.1 Halioglobus sp. | reverse complement strand
ACTCATACTTATAACAAGATCAGTACCTCTGACAGCTCGGAAGCGGCTGATAAAAGTTTTTCTATCGCGGGCTAGTAGAAAAAGCGCAACCGTGACAGTAAAGGTCGTCGATCGATAAAACAACACTGTCCATGGACTGGCATTTTCGATAAAACGAATAAAGATCCCGCCTGTACTGAGAAAAATACCGGCTGCAACGATATAGAGCACTCCACGGCGATAAGTTTGGTCCTGCATTGTGCGATCTGCCTCTATACTGCTGTGCTTCAGGGACTTCGTGCACCGGAACATACAGCAGATTCGATTTATCTGCCCATATTGACGAGGAATATCTACTTTATGAGAATTTTGGTACTGGCTCAAGACGAAGTGCTGCGCCTGCTGTCCACCCGCCGTGGATTGATCGCACTAGTCGGTTTTTTACTGATATGGATTGCGGTATTGCGCTACGGAATTCTGCCGGTAGCCGCATTAATAGATGACGCACAGCTCTCGGGATTGGTTGAAATAATACTGTCTGGATTAGGCATAGAAGATGTCAGGAGCTGGCCAACGCCAGAGCTTGCAGTTTACTGGGTAATCACCCTGTACCTGTTGCCTTTCTTTGCGCTGATGGCCTCTGCCGATCAAACAGCGTCAGATAGAAGCCGCGGTACCTTGCGTTATCTAGTGATGAGATGTTCTAGAGTTGAGATATTTCTGGGTCGCTTTCTGGGTCAATGTATCATTATGCTTTTGGTCGTTCTTGTGACCCTGGCAAGTGTGCTTCTGGTCATCATGTTCTACAGCCCAGATAATCTGGCACCTGCGCTTGCTAAAACCCCTTTGATTGCTGTGAACCTGGTTATTGTTGTAGCCCCCTATGTCGCATTGATGGCCCTGGTATCTGTGTTGGCACGCTCTGCAAGGCAGGCAACTCTCTATGCGTTCATTATCTGGATAAGCGTATCGCTGCTTGTCGGGTATTTGCAGGCTAAGTTCGGGCCGCTGACTTTGCTTGACTGGGCTCTTCCTGGGTCACAAATAGGACAGCTGCTTAGGCTTTCCAATTGGGACACACTGTCGTTTGCCATCATTCCTGTTGTTCATACAGCCTTTTTTCTTGGTATCGGCGCAGTTCTTATGAGGCAACGTGACCTATGAATCCTATTGAATGCCAAGGGCTCACAAAACGTTTTGGCAGTACCATTGCACTCGACAACGTTACGCTTTCCCTGCCTGCAGGTGAGCCTATCGCTCTGATCGGTCCCAATGGCGCGGGTAAAACGACACTGCTGAGTCTTTTGTGTGGATTCATAAAGCCAACGAGCGGAGATGTCACCGTATTCGATGAATCACCTGGCGCTAGAGAACTCAGCGGCCGGCTGTCAGCCTTGCCTCAAGATGCTTTACTAGACCCGCGTATCAGTGTCGGCCGTCAGCTACGCTTATTTGCCAAGCTACAGGGTATGAGCAATGTTCTGGCTCGCGAGGAAGTTGAGCGCGTGCTGCATCTTGTTGATCTACAAGATTCAATAGATACTAAACCGTCCAATTTGTCTCATGGCATGCGAAAGCGTATTGCCATCGCGCAAGCTTTGTTGGGGTCGCCTAAATTGGTCTTGCTGGATGAGCCAACAGCAGGCATCGATCCTCCCAATGCAAAAATGATTCGGGATCTCATCCGCGAACAGTCCGGACACACTACATTTGTCGTCAGCTCCCATAACCTCGATGAACTAGAGCGTCTCTGTGGTTCAGTCGTTTACCTGGAGAAGGGTAAATTGATCAGTGTTGGCTCTGTATCCGACGATACTCAGGATGATTATCTCACCGTGCGAATGGGTACAGTTGTAGAGTCAGAATTTATACAAGCGGTCGAATCAATACCGGGCATAAGCGCTATTACGAAAACCGCACGAGGCGACTATCTGATTAAAACGTTAAGCGATATGCAAGCCAGTGCCAGCTTAATGCAATTGTTTGTCGATAAAGGATGGCGTTATCGCCAGATCTCCAGAGGTAAAAGTCTAGAGGAAAGGCTTTACGGTGATCAGAGCTGACGTAGTCCGAAAATAACCAAAATCCCTGCCACCATTGTTAGTGGTAGGTTTCTGGTGGTAAGCGCCACTAGCAATGAAACACTGCCAGCAACCCACTCATTAATACCGCCAGATAAAATCAGCACCGACACCAGCGAGATGATGAGACATCCTGGCAAAGCATTGAGCGCTCTTGCCCAAGGACCGGTGGTCGGTAATCGCTGGCCCAGCAAAATACCTCCCAGACGAATGCCGAATGTGGCAATCGCCAGAATAGCAATAACGACCCAGGTCTCACTCATTTGCAAGCAGTCCAGCCGCTAAAGCCCCTGAACAACCCCCTAATATTAGCGACCAGGATGAATCAAGCCACGCCGTGAGCGAGGCAACAGCCACAGCAACGATAGAAATCAACCACGGAAGTAGGTCACTCTTGCCACGCCAAAGCGAACAAGCAATCGCGATGAAGGCGGCGGTAAAGGCAAAGTCCACCCCCAAAGCCTCAGGCGCTGGAATGCGGGTGGCAAATAGAACTCCAAACGTTGTAGCGCTTATCCAGGTTAAAAATAAACACGCACCGCCACCAACGAGATACCAGTAGCCGACATTCCTACCTCTTGCTCTAGTCGCCAGCATCAACGCCCAGTTCTCATCTGTCGTCATATGAGCGCCGAGTACCAGCTGCCACCAAGGGCGGTTTTTGTATACGTCACGAATAGAAGCTGTCACCAACAACATGCGTAAATTGATGGCTACGGCTGCGACCACAGCGGCGGTTGCGCCGGCACCTGCTACCAGCCTTTCAACTGCGAGTATTTGTGATGCACCTGCGAATACAAAGGTGCCCATGAGACCTACTTGCAACTCGCTCATATTGGCTTGAGCTGCTAATAAACCAAACGCAAGCCCATAGATAGAAACCCCCAAAGCCAGTGGGGAGATGTCTTTTACTGCGCTCCAAAATTCCTGAGCTTGTGTTGATTGACCCATGCACGAATATTACATGAGCCTACTGCCTATTCGACATTCGCTGTGGCCTTTTCAATCGCAGATTTTATGAGCGGAAGAGTGTGAAGCATCAGCAGGGGCTGTGCTTCTGCTGTAGGGTGAATGCCATCCGACTGAAAATAGTCTCTATCCTGCATTATGGGTTGAAGCAGGAAAGGTAAAAACAGGCTGTTGGTATTAGCAGCTGCCGTCTCAAATGCCATAGCGAAGAGCCTTAAATAGGCAGCGCCGTAATTGGACGGAATCAGCATGCCTTGAATGAGAACGTCTGCGCCGTGTTCGGTGGCAATTGTGGCCATGGATTCGAGATTCTTCTGCATGGCATTCGTAGGATAACCGCGCAACCCATCGTTACCCCCTAATTCAATAACGACTAAGTCCGGATTAAAACGATCCAGGGCATCAGGTAACCGCCGTAGCCCGCCTCCAGTCGTATCTCCGCTAATGCTCGCATTAACAAAGGTGACGTCAAATCCTTCTTTTCGAAGCTGTTTTTCAGTTAATGACACCCAGCCATCTTCCTCGCTGAGCCCATAGGCTGCGCTAATACTATCGCCCATGACCAGCACGTTATACCCCTGCGCGTGCGCGCCGAAACTGACGGCAACTGCAAAAATAAGACAAAAACGTAGCGTTCTTATGAATCTCATAGCTTGTTCATCTCGAATAACACCCTATTATCTGCTTTTGTCGCAGACTCTGATCGAATTTTGCCCGTTTTCGGATGTCGGTATAACCTCCGAGTCATTATTTACAATGAGCAAGCATGGCTAGTCAGACCAAAAATAGTGTGGAAAGTGCCCAAGTCGGTGACGTTGTGTTGTCTGCTCAGCAAATTGCCAAACGGGTTGAAGGGCCAGAAGGTTCTCTGACCATACTGCACGCGCTGGATATCCATGTGCGCGCAGGAGAAACGGTCGCCATAGTAGGACCCTCAGGCTCTGGGAAGTCCACGGTGCTGGGAATACTAGCCGGTCTTGACACACCTTCTGAGGGTCGAGTCGAACTCCTTAACGAGCCCCTTTCCGAATTAAACGAAGATGATCGAGCTAGACTAAGAGCCGGCCGAGTGGGCTTTGTTTTCCAAAGTTTTCAGTTGCTGCCTGGGCTGACGGCACTCGAAAACGTCATGCTACCCCTCGAGCTTACCGGTGAAAAAGACGCGTCATCTAAGGCATCTGCCATGCTGGAAAAGGTGGGGCTCAGCGCTCGTGCCGGACATCAACCATTACAGCTTTCAGGTGGCGAACAGCAACGAGTAGCACTAGCTCGTGCCTTTGTAACCGCACCCAAAGTTCTATTTGCAGATGAGCCCACAGGTAACCTGGATAGCGAAACCGGTGATAAGGTTGTGGAGTTGATGTTTTCATTACGTGAACAACAAGGTACGGCAGTTGTACTGGTAACGCACGACGACAGCCTGGCACAGCGCTGCGATCGAATCCTACGTATGAACAATGGTCGATTAGAAGCAGTATGACCACAATGTCTAAAAAATCTTTAAATCTTGGTCGACAATTCAAATTCGCTTTACGCTCATTAGCACGAGATTTCAAAGCGGGCGAATTACGCGTTCTGGCCTTAGCCCTTCTTGTCGCTGTCGCATCAGTTACGGCGGTTGGATTTTTTACCGATCGCATAGGCAGGGCTGTTGAACAGCAAGCTGGAGATGTTCTCGCTGCCGATTTGATCGCAACGTCTGGATTCAAATTACCAGAAGAATTACTCAACGCTATCGATAGTCGAAAGCTGGATTCTGCTCAACACATACGCTTTCCTAGTGTCGTCGTTAATGAGCGGGATGAATCCCAGCTCGTCGCGGTAAAGGCTGTAACAGACGGATACCCCTTACGAGGCGTCTTGAAGCTGGCTGATATTGCTTATCCGACCATTCAACTAACGCCAAACAACACCGCCCCTGAAGCCGGAACCGTCTGGGTCGATGGGCAATTGTCATCCGCACTCGCATTAGCGCCTGGAGACACTTTGGAGCTGGGTGCCAAAAAATTCCTAGTCAGTAAAATCATATTGCTAGAACCTGATCGTGGACAGAATGCATTCGAATTCGCACCTCGAGTAATGATAAGCATAGATGACCTTGCCGACGCACGGTTATTAGGAGAAGGTAGTCGAGCTCGATATACGCTCCTGATGGCGGGCCCAACCACTGAATTGGTTGAAGCACGAGATTTTATCGAAGCTGAATTTGTCGATGAAGTGCGTGTGCAAGGTGTACGTGACGGAAGCCCTCAGATGAAGCGTGCGTTGGACAGGGCGCAAAGTTTTCTCGGATTAGCTTCGGTGGTAACGGTGCTTTTGGCTGGTGCCGCCATTGCCTTGGCTGTTCGTCAGTTTGCCTTCAGGCAAGCTGACGCTAGCGCTGTAATGAGAACACTGGGTGCTACCAGAAACGAGGTCATACTCTGGCTGACTACACGGCTAGCATTAATTGCTTTAGTCGCATCGATTCTGGGAATATTTGTTGGCTGGTTTGCTCAGTTGGTGCTCGCTAACCTTCTCACCGGTTGGTTTAACTTGGAGCTACCTGTGCCAGGTTTTCTTCCGCCAGTCATCGGTATGTTGACAGCCTTTATCGCTTTGGCAGGTTTTGGCTTATTACCCATCATTAAGGCAGGCCAAGTCAATGTTATGAGAGTCTTGCAACGAGATTATTCAGGCCTCAACGGAAGTTCTATCGTCGCCGGAGCGTTTGGTATTTCCTCAACATTTTTAGTCGTATTTCTGCTATCACGTAATCTCGTATTAAGTGCCATAGTTGTAGTTGGTGTTGTGAGCATGCTGCTGGTGTTTGCCTTGTTTGGACGGCTGATGATTAGCGGTGTTAGGCGCTTTGCCGGTCAACGTTTTCGCCTCAGTACAGCAGGTTTACAACGCCGTGCCGCTAGCAGCATTGTGCAATTATCAGCCTTTGCCATGGGTATTATGGCTCTACTTCTAATTTCCATCGTTCGAGTGGATCTGCTAGCAGCATGGGAGCAAGATTTACCCGCCGATGCGCCAAATGTATTTGTCGTAAACATTCAACCGGACCAAGTGAACGGATTTGCAGCGCAGCTAGTCTCACAAGGAATTGAGACCACAGGTATTCACCCCATGGTGCGCGCCCGCTTGGTGGCACACAATGGTGAAGCCATAGCGACCGATGGAGCAACAGATAGAGAGCTACGCCGCGCCAGACGTGAATACAACTTGTCCTTTTCAAACACTTTGCCGTTGAACAATAACTTGGTGGCTGGCGAGTGGTGGGCAACAGATGGAAGTGCACCACCATTATTATCGATTGAGCAGGACTGGGCTGAAGAACGAGGCTTCGCAATTGGCGATACATTGACATTTAAATCCGCTGGGGTTGAATCAACGGCGACAGTTGCTAATTGGCGTGAGGTAGATTGGGAATCCTTTCAAGTAAATTTCTTCGCAGTGTCCTCTCCAGCTATGCTCGAAGGATTGCCATCTACCTACGTGACTAGCTTCCATATAGAGGAGGATTTTGTTAGTGCAACGACGGGATGGGTGCGACAGTTCCCGGGCATTGCTACGCTCGATATTGGTGCAATAATTACACGTATTAAGTCATTGATGGATAGGGCATCATTGGCTGTAGAATATGTTTTTCTCTTCACGCTATTTGCAGGGTTTTGTGTCCTTCTCGCCGCTGTTCAGAGCAGTCAAGGAGAGCGTATTCGAGAGTCTGCTCTGCTAAGGGCCTTAGGTGCTTCACATAAGCAGTTGCGTGAAGCGGTTATTTTGGAGTTCGCCGTACTTGGAGCAATGGCCGGGTTGTTGGCAGCAATTTTTGCTACCTTAATCGCCTGGCAATTGAGTCTTCGACTGTTTGAACTTCCTTTTCAGTTAAACGTCTGGTTATGGATTATTGGAATTTTTGGAGGTGCAGTTGGAATTTCAATTGCCGGTTACCTAGCTACGCGTCGTGTACTCTTTACACCTCCAATAGCGGCATTGAGACACGCCAACTAGCGACTAATCGTTTGGCGATAATGTCGTGAAGCATACGTTTAGTGCAGATGAGTCAGCTCTAAATACGCTTGAGTCTGCTCAGGCTTACCTGTCCGAAAACTTTACACGTGATCAGGCTCTGGTTATTCGTCGGGCAGTCGAGCACTGCTGGGCAACTAAAGATCAAAAAACGCGATATCCGGATCCATTGCACGTTGCGGCTCAGTTAAAGCACATGAGAGCAGACATGCTAATCATCGTATCTGCCTTGTTTGGTAGCGATGTAGCAACTAAAAATTATTCTATAGATTTCATCAGAGAACAGTATGGTCAGGAAATCGCGCAACTAACACGCGGCGTACGTTGGTTAAACGAGTTGGAAATAAGCGATGCGTTTGGCTCTGGGGACCATGCAGAGACCTTGCGCCGTATGGTGCTCTCGATGGTGGAAGATATTCGAGTCGTGCTGGTAAAGCTGGCATATAGAACTCAACGCTTGTACCAGCTGGTCAAAGATGATTCCGAGGAAAGCATAAAAGTTGCTCAGGAAACACTCACTATCTATGCCCCTCTGGCTAACCGGTTAGGCCTTGGGCAGCTCAAGTGGGAGCTTGAGGATATCGCTTTCAGAATCGTTGAGCCGCAGGCTTACAAACGCATAGCCAAAGCTCTGGAAGAAAGCCGAGCCGCTCGAGAAACCTACATTACTGATTTCGTGGCCGATCTGACTCGCCGAGTTCGTACGCACGGTATTGACAGCGCAGCCGTTTTTGGTCGCCCGAAGCACATTTACAGCATATGGAAAAAGATGCGTGATAAGCGCATCGAATTCTCAGATTTATTTGATGTGCGTGCTGTTAGGGTGCTAGTGGATGACCTGCAACAATGCTACAGCGTGCTAGGGGTAGCGCATAGCTGTTGGCAGCCGATAGGTCGGGAGTTTGACGACTACGTAGCGAACCCCAAGGATAACGGCTATCGCTCGCTTCACACGGCGGTTTTTGGTCCAGCAGGTAAGCCTGTGGAGATTCAAATCCGAACCCGCACAATGGACGACGATGCCGAGAACGGAGTGGCTGCACACTGGGCCTACAAAGAAGGCAGTCCCGTCGATGCGAATCTGCAAAAAGGTATCAATGCCTTGCGTCACCTGCTGGAAGACAACGATGATGAGCATCTGCTTGAAGGTTTTTCACAACAGCTTAGCTCCCAGCGCGCCTACGTGTTCACCCCAAAGGGTGAGGTGATTGACCTGTCGAAAGGCTCAACACCTTTGGATTTCGCCTACCACATACATTCCGAAATTGGTCATCGGTGCCGCGGCGCAAAAGTGAACGGAAGAATTGTGCCGTTGACGTATATCTTGAATAACGGCGACCAGGTGGAAGTTCTCACAACCCGCGAACCTGCACCTAGTCGAGATTGGCTGAACAAATCCCTAGGCTACATAAACAGCACACGTGCACGTGGAAAGGTACGTGCCTGGTTTAATCAGCAAGACCACGATCAACACTTAGCCGATGGACGAGATATCCTCGATAGGGAGCTCAAGCGCTTCAAAGCCACCACGATCGCAATCGATACACTGGTCAAACGTTTAAAGTTTGAAAAATCTAATGAGTTGTTTGCAGCAATAGGTCGAAATGAAGTGACGGTTCCCCAAATTGTAGGTGCTATCGATCATCTGGCCGAGCCTGTTCGACGACCGCTGGAGAACATAAAGCCTGCGCGACGTGATCGTTCGTCTGGTGCCATCCATGTCCGCGGTGTGGGTAATTTGCTGACTCAGATCGCTCCTTGCTGTCAGCCAGTTCCCCCAGACAGCATCGTCGGATTCATCACGCGTGGGAAAGGAGTCACTATTCACCGAGGCGACTGCAGTAATATTCTGAATTTGCGCGAATCAGAGCTAGAGCGCCTGATTGATGTGGATTGGGGCGACGATGAGGCAAGTCGTTATCACGTGGAGATCCAGATCCAGGCTTTCGATCGCCAAGGGCTGCTTCGTGATGTGTCCACAGCCCTATCGACGTTGAACGTCGATGTTGTCTCGGTTAACACCCTAAGTGATCAATCCCAACAGACCGCTGATATGAAAATCGGGTTGCATGTATCCAATACGGGAGAATTGGCCGCTGTCATGGACAAAATTCGCCAATTGCGCAACGTCCAGGGTGTCGAGCGGGTGAGCTAGCACTGTATACTTCGCCGCATGGCAGGTAATACATTCGGCAAGCTCTTCACAGTCACAACCTTTGGTGAGAGTCACGGTCCGGCACTAGGTTGTATCATAGACGGTTGTCCTCCGGGATTGCCGCTAAGCAGTAGCGACTTACAAAAAGATCTGG
>JBLHWG010000204.1:0-9357 GCA_047629055.1 Halioglobus sp. | reverse complement strand
AACAAATATATAATGTGCTACTGCAGAACTCACTCCATCAACAGCTAGTGAGCATTAAGATGTGTGGTCCATTTTTATTACTTTTAGACTCACCGAACTCAAGCGGGAGATTGATAGTGGATAAAAACGACGCAACTTTTACGCTAAGTTACACTTACGTTACGAAGTCCTTGTCTCGACAACCACCCAACACCAGGAACGTTTCACATTCACGCCCTACCCGACTCTGTTTTAGCTTTACCCGTTATGGCAATGGCGAATAAAATTGCTACGGCCTTGTCTGATCGCAATGTCATGTTGCGCGCAGAACCGGGTGCAGGCAAAAGCACCGGCCTACCGTTAGCCCTGCTACTCAATGGCAATGTTCAAGGCAAGATCATTCTATTAGAACCCCGTCGACTGGCTGCGCGCTCAGTTGCACAGCGTCTTGCTTTTCATCTAGGTGAAAAAGTGGGGCAGCGTGTTGGCCTACGCATGCGTGCGGACACGCGTGTGTCCGCTGCAACACAACTGACTGTTGTTACTGAAGGAGTCCTCACTCGCCTACTCCAGGATGATCCGACACTAGACGGCGTTGCCCTGGTGATATTCGACGAGTTCCACGAGCGCAGCCTGCATGCCGATTTCGGTTTGGCTCTGTGTTTAGAAGTGCAACAGGCGTTGCGTGAAGATTTGCGACTATTGCTGATGTCTGCAACGTTGGACGCCGAAGCGATACACACGCAACTTCGGGACGTACAGCAATTTCACTGTACGGTTCGGCAGCATCCGGTGGAGACTGTCTGGGTAGGCGAGCATTCAGCTCCGCTAGAGCAGCGTATCGTACAGATTGTGCTCACAGCCATTGAGGATCAAGAAGGTGATGTGTTGGTGTTCTTGCCAGGCGTTGCTGAAATCAACCGCACCGCACAACTATTAGAACCAAGGCTTAATGCCACGGCAGAGCTGCATCGCCTGCACAGCGGTGTCGCTCTAGCCGCCCAACTTCAAGCCACCGCACCTGCCTCTACTTCGCATCGACGAGTGATTCTGGCAACCAGCCTGGCCGAGACATCCATTACTATCGATGGTGTGCGCGTCGTAGTAGATTCAGGTCTGGAACGACGCAGCCGGGTAGACAACAGCAGTGGCGCCCAACGACTAGAGACTGTCATGGCCAGTCAGGCTAGTGCAACCCAACGAGCGGGACGCGCGGGGCGAACTTCGGCCGGCGCGTGTTATCGTTTGTGGAGTGAGCAAGGACATTCACGACGCACGGCTCACTGGCAACCAGAGATCCATCGTGCCGATCTTGCCCCTTTACTGCTTGAATTAGGCCTTTGGGGCGCATCGGGAGACAATGACCTACCCTGGCTGGATGCACCGCCTTCAGCAAGCCTCTCAAGAGCAGAAGCATTATTGAACCGACTGGGCTTGTGGAAGCAAGGGCAGCTCACACCTATGGGCAGAGCCGTTGCCGCACTGCCTGTTCATCCGCGTATTGGCTACATGTTGGTATGGGCAGATAATAACGGCGCTGCGGCGCTGGCGTGTCGATTGGCGGTTTGGCTGGATGAACAGACACGCGGATCGTTCGGCGTCGATTTGGAACCTCTACTGAACCAGGCATTGCCATCATCACTACAGCGCCGTGCTGATCAACTAGCACGTTTACTCAAAGCTCGTGACAGTCAGGGTAAGTTACCGTCGGCGGCAGTTCTCTTAGCGCAAGCGTACCCCGATTGGATTGCTCAACGACGATCCGGTGAACCAGGCCGATTTCTTTTAGCTTGTGGGGCCGGGGTAGTAATAAATGATGAGGATGCATTAGCCCATTGCCAGTGGCTAAGCGTGGCACAACTTGGAGGCGGAGGTTCTCAACTACGCATCTTTAAGGCGGCGGAACTGAATATTGACGAGCTTGAGCAATATTCACCGGAATTATTTGACAATGTTAAGCACCTGGACTGGGATGACAAGCAACAACGCGTACTTGCTGAACGTCGTCGCATGCTTGGCAATCTGGTGGTCGATACCAAGCCACTGCACGACATCAGTAGCAGTGATAAAGCAAACGCTCTGGTAGTGGGTATTCGGCACCGAGGGGTCGATTGTCTGCCATGGAATGATGAGTGTCGCGAGTGGCAGGCACGAGTACAGCGCATGGGTGAGTTATCCCAACATGGACAAGAGAGTGCCTGGCCAGCCGTTGATGACGATGCGCTGATGACGCATCTCGAAGAATGGTTGCTGCCTTGGCTGGACGGTGTTGGATCGATAAAGGCGCTTCAGCAATTGGATTTGTATAAATACCTAAATGCCATGCTGAATTATCGCCAGCAGGTTCTGATGGATGAATGCTTGCCTAAACGGTACACCGTTCCCAGTGGCTCTCAAATTCGGTTGAGTTATGTGCAAACCGGCAATCCGGTGCTCTCTGTGCGGTTGCAGGAGATGCTTGGTTGTGCTGTGAACCCGTCGGTAGCCCAGGGGCAGATTCTGCTCAAGGTAGAGTTGCTGTCACCTGCCCGGCGACCGGTACAAGTTACGACCGACTTGGCCAATTTCTGGACCAATAGCTATCCAGCTGTGAAGAAAGACATGGCGGGCCGTTACCCTAAACATGCGTGGCCTGATGATCCTTTGGCGGCTCAGCCAACTACTCATGCTCGGCGTCGTAAAAGGTAATGATAGGTTTTTATTGAAACGGCCGGTACAACTTATTCTACTAGATTAAAATTCTTGTCCGGCATATGCCAGACCAGAATTACACACTTAAAGCCTAAGCCTCTTTTATATCGCCAGATGTAACCAAACGATAAAGAAGTGCACCCAAAATCGCACCTGCGATTGGAGCTGCTCAGAAAACCCACAGCCGCACTATGGCTGTACCGTCCATGGAGATCAGAGCCGGACCAGTGCTTCGCGCTGGATTGACGGAAGTATTCGATACCAGAATCGATATTAAGTGGATCAAAGTTAAACCGAATCCTATCTCGACAGGTGCAAACCCTGCTGCACGAACCTGATCGGCAACACCACCACCACCACCACCACCAGTTGCTGATCGAGACGTATCTGTAACTCCAAGAATGATGAAAAGAAACGCTGCAGTCATAACCACCTCTGTCACTAGGACGGAGACTAAGTTGTACTTGCCAGGTGACGCATCACCGAATCCACAAGACCGATATTGATGCCATCTGCATTACCGAATGTTACAGCCAACATGGCATTACCACATCTTCCAAGAACCAACCAAAAAGTTCCAATGAACTCTGCCACTAATTTGTTATGCATGCGCATATTTGAAATTACCCTTAGCCAAATTTGCAGAGCGAGCTTAGGTTACGATGAAAAATTGGTGTTCAAACTTATTTTAATGCATGTTTTTAAGAGTAAATATTTGACAATTCTCAACAACTCGAATTAACGTGCCAGCCAAGGAATGATGATCCTTCTGACGTATTATGATAATTGGGATTTAATACACATTTTTTTCGAACCCTTCCGCTGGTACGAATATGGAAAATCGCATGATTGCTCTTTCACTGCTCGATCTCGTGCACGTACGCGAAGGCAAGACACCTGCTGACGCCCTGGCTGATGCACTGCTTGTCGCCCAACACGCTGAACGGCTTGATTACCGCCGCTACTGGGTTGCCGAACATCACAACATGATTGGCATATCCAGTGCGGCCACCTCCGTGGTCATTGGCCATTTAGCTGCTGGCACATCAAAAATCCGTGTCGGCTCAGGTGGCATCATGCTCCCGAATCACTCACCCTTGCAGATAGCAGAGCAGTTCGGCACGCTTGAATCTTTGTTTCCAGGACGTATAGATTTGGGCCTAGGCAGGGCGCCAGGAACCGATCAGTTAACGGCGCGCGCTATGCGGCGCGATGCACATGCGGCTGCCGAGAGCTTCCCACAGGATGTACAGGAACTGCAAATGCTGCTCGATGATGCGGAGCCCAACCAGGCCATCGTGGCTGTCCCCGGGTCCGGTCTCAAAGTACCTATATGGATGCTGGGTTCCAGCTTGTTTGGCGCTCAATTGGCAGCACAACTCGGACTCCCTTACGCATTTGCCTCACACTTTGCACCGGATGCACTCGATGCTGCCCTGTCCATCTATAGAGAAAAATTCCAGCCATCGGCCCAACTCGATAGCGCCTATGCAGCTCCTTGTATCAACGTGATCGTGGCAGACACCGACGAGGAAGCCGCCTATCTGTTTACCACGCTGCAACAGATGTTCGTCGGTATGATGCGAGGCCGACGTGGCCTGATGCCCGCCCCTATCGACAACATCGAGGACTTCTGGTCTCCAGCAGAAAAGGCGCAAGTATCCCATATGCTCTCCTGTGCCTTTGTCGGCTCACCCGCTACTGTGCAAGGCAAGCTCGAGCAATTTCTTGCTCGCACCCAGACTGAAGAACTCATGATCAGCACGCCAATTTTTGACCATCAGAAACGGCTGCGATCGATCGAACTGTTAGCAAACCTAGGCCACAGCCTCGATAGTCCGGGCTAGATTCAATTAAACATGGCCAATAAAATACACGATGTAGCAGTAATCGGCGCAGGCATCGCGGGCGTATCGGTCGCAGCGGAACTTGATGGTGATTTAAACGTGTTGCTGATAGAGCAAGAGCCCCATGCCGGGTATCACTCAAGCGGTCGATCAGCAGCCATGCTGGCACCGGGTTATGGCCCTAGCTCTATCCGCGCACTAACGCGGGCATCAATAAACTTTTACCACTCCCCTCCGCCAGCATTCACAGCTCACCCGCTCCTGCATAAGCGCGACGTTCTGATGGTTGCACGGCCGGATCAGATAGCATCACTGGATGCATTGCTAAATGATCTCGCCGGTGAAGACGTTTCACTAATAGACGCACATGACATCAAACAGCGCCACCCGCTGCTGCGCGAGGGTTATGCCAGGGCCGGCATGCTCGATACCAGAGCTTGCGACATTGATGTTCATGCTTTGTTGCAAGGGTACTTGAAGCAATTCAGAAAAAATGGCGGCGACTTCGTTACCGATGCAAAGGTTACCGCACTTACGTTCACAAACAATGTGTGGAATATTGAAACAAGCGCAGGCCACTACCAGGCAAAACAAGTTGTGAATGCTGCCGGAGCCTGGGCAAATGCAATCGGACATCTGGCAGGTGCTGAGGATATCGGCCTGGTACCGAAACGAAGAACCGCTCTCCTTATCGATGCACCCACAGGAGTGGATGTTGACGATCTTCCCCTGGTAATCGATATTGACGAAGCTTTCTATATGAAACCCGACGCCGGACGCCTGCTGATATCACCAGCCAACGAGGATCCTATGCAACCCTGTGATGTACAACCAGAGGAACTGGATATAGCCTACTGCGTGGAACGGATTGAAACAGCGTTCGACATTGACATCCAAAAAATAGGTAAGCAATGGGCAGGATTAAGATGTTTCGTCGCCGATAAGTCACCCGTGGTTGGGTATTCGGCTACAGCTGACAATTTTTTCTGGCTGGCGGGCCAAGGTGGCTATGGCGTGCAATCAGCTCCTGCTATTTCGAGGCTCGCTTCGGCAATGCTAACTGGAAAGGCGTGTCCTAGTGACATTCTGGCCAGTGGACTAGAACTGGATTCTATTTCACCAGGTCGCAGAGAAATTCAACCGTCATAACGACTAAATGGCAAAGACCGATGTGTGCTGAACAGGATAACCGTGACCATGAAATCAGACGTTAAAAAGCTCTTAGAAAAAAACGAGCAACTAAACCAATTGGACTCGGTGAAAGTGATTAGCCATGTGCAACGCGAAAGTGGTTCTTGGGTTAAAAACACACTAATGCTCGACGGCTACGATGTACCTTTCAAATACAGTAGGAAGGAAAAGTACAAAAGCTTGGAGGGCGCACCGGTTAATCTCACCTACTACCCACAAACAGAGAATATTGCGGGAATGGACTTTGAAAGTATGAAAGTTGTCCGGATTCGGAAAAGCTAACAGCCATATGCACTGAAATATGCCAACGACGCAACGAAATCAATCAACTGTACCTTTAGGCAAAATCACTTGGTCAATGCGATACCCCATGCCTCTAACAGTTTCGATAAACGGTGCGTCATCCTTGCCCAGCTTTTTTCTTAGTCGGCCAATATAGACATCAACCACGTTGGTTAAAGGGTCTGTATTCATGCCCCAAATATTGCTGAGGATACGCTCTCTGGAAAATAGTTTCTCAGGATTGCTCATCAGTAACTCAAGAATATTCAGCTCTTTGGCAGTTAGCGACACGACCTGGCCGTCAACAGTAACCGTTTTGGAATCCGTATTCATTCGTATATTCGCAAGACGGAGCACAGGATTTTGCCCAACCATCCCGTGTGGTCTGCGGCACACTGTTTCAATTCGTGCCATCAGTTCATCTAGATCGAATGGTTTAGTCATGTAATCATCCGCCCCCATTTTCAAGCCCTGTACAACGTCCTCTATGCTGTCCATCGCCGTTAGCATAATGATTGGGGTATTTATTTTTCTACACCTTATCTCCTGACATAAATCTAGACCGGACATACCAGGTAGCATTAAATCCAGCAGAATAACCTTATAATCTCCGCTTTGTAAAATTGATATAGCCCCTTTTCCCGAGTTTAATCGGGTTACTGTGTGACCTTCTGTGCTTAACGCCCTTTGTAGAAAGTCTGCGATTCGATCATCATCTTCAATGACTAAAATTCTCATCTAGCTACCCCGCCAAATGTCACATCTAAAGGGAGTGTCACGGTTGCTGTGGTACCTCCGTTAATTTCCCCACACAAGTGAATACTGCCACCGTGCGAATCGACAATAGCTTTTGCTACGGGAAGTCCTAAACCTGCACCTGTGGTTTTACCAGAACCATCACTGCCTCGATAGAAACGCGAAAATACTTGGCTGGATTCATCGTACTTAAGACCAATGCCAGAATTCTTAATTTCAATGACCAAAACCGTTTTCATACCGCAAACAAATACCTCAATACTCGACCTAAGATATGAATAGCGTACTGCATTGTCCAGTAAAATAGTAATGACTTGCTTAATCTTGCTGGTATCGATGTTTGCTACTAAGTCATCTTCATAAAAATGTCTAACGATTTCAACCTCTTTAGCTGCAGCAATCGCAGAAAAATCATCGCAAACACTGCCTATCAACGGTACTATCGCAGCCGGTGATTTGTGGATGGGCGCTTTACCATCTTCAGCCCTGGCAACAAACAGCATATCTTGAACAAATCTGGTTGTATGCACAGTTTGTTCTTTAATACGGCGCAATGCCCTGTGAAACTCTTCAGGTGTCTTTGCTTCGCCTCGCAGTGCCAGATCTGCCTCACCCTGTATGATGGTTAGCGGGGTGCGAAGTTCATGGCTGATATCAGCAAGGACTTGCCTTCGTGTTTCGCTGTTCAGGTACAACTTTTCGTCGCTGGCCTGTAGCTCTTGCGTGCGACTAGTAATTATCGCTTCAAGATTATCTTTCGCGCTTGCCCCTCGCTGCCGCTGCAACTCAACTTTAGATGCCATGCTATTCAGTGCAATAGCAAGCTCTGAGAACTCCTCATCAATGTCATTGGGCACGCGGTGAGAAAACTTCCCAGCCTGGAATGCATTAGTAGCGTGCTCTAATATTCGCAAGTTTCTATTTAAAGACCTCCAGGTACTCAAAAGCAACAAAGCACAGAAAAATCCAAAGCACAGAAATATAGAGGGCAACAACCTAGTCAGGATAGTGTTAAGTTCTCGAGTTACGACCTGTGTTTCTCTGACCTCTCTAAGCTCTTCAACGAGTGCTTCATCAATTAATTGGTTGAAACTGCCTTCATAACTTCGAAGTTTCTCAAGAGCAGCACTGGCGGTACCGGCTTTTTTCTGCTCAACCGCAACACGAACCAGTTCGCTTCCTCTGATAATTTCTTCTGCTAACAATTCAATTTTATTGAAATGCTCTAACTCAGCAGCTTCGGATGGGTCACCAACATGCGTTAATTCAGCAGCTATGCTATCCCTAGTATCACGAAGTGCACTACGCAGCACCTTCTTGTTTCGGTAGCGTTCCTGTAAATTGACTAACGTGCCTTCCTCAACAATTTGACCAAGGGCGCTCATTTTACGATACGTATGGTCTGATAGTGCTCGATAGCTGGCATAGACGTATTGCGCTTTTGCGGTTCGCTCAATTTGAAAATCGTATTGTCGTGCTGTACGTAGTAGCGCAGTTGATGCGACAGCGACTAATATAAGCAGAATGACTCCAGTAATCATCAACCGCCGCTTCAAACTGTGGTTCACGGCATGAGCTTTGCTGGAAAATGTGCTCAATATAAAGTGAGGAGCAAACACTGCCCACGATTTAATCGTCGAGGAGATAGGCATATCTAGCTCCCCGTCTCTGAAAGAATATCAGGATTCACAATCAGATTTCTAACGAGATGTAAGCGGTCCTTGTCGAATACATTGCTCTCTAACCATTGACCCACCGTTTTAATATTGACCTTTGTCACTTGCGCGCGCACGCTCCAGCTCACTTGCCACTGTGATCCTTTAAGGTTATAGCTAGGACCAGTGGTTGAGCCGGCATATTGGACAGCATCTCCAGTATTAGAGGCGATATTAAGCGCCTGATATTTCTCATCAACATTATCGAATGTTGTCAATTCTATGAAATCCAGGGCGCTATCGTCATTAGCTTGTACACATACCTGAATTTCCACACGCAATTGAGGATTCATAATCGACTCGCTCAAACAGGCTCCCAGCGTAGGACCCGGCACCACTTTTGCGGTGTTATGCACGTAATGCACTTCGATAGTGTCACCAGACGTTAATGCGCCTTGCTCTGTTTTTCCTATGCGAATGCCGACATCTGCTAATTCAGATTCCGTCAACGTCCCAGAATACAGGAACCCGGTGCCATAGCCTCGGCCATCTCCGTTCCCTGCATAGGTGGTGAACTCACTTCCCTTGTGTGCCGCCGCACCATGTATATGAATGTTGCACAGATTCATGTCTCTGTAGTTAGGCGCAGCTTCAAAGTCGCGACCGTTGGCACCACCAGCCTTGTCAATATCCCTCGGAGACAGTGGCCCAAATCCCTCTTCAATCGTGTTAGCCGCTAGAAATAATCGCTGCGTAGCGATCAATTCGTCAGAGACAGTATCAACCTCATTTGACCCTGCATATGCCCCGATGCTGAAAATGGACATAACTAGGGAGGTAGCCACAAGGTTCAATTTACTATTTTTCATCTAGTTCCCCGTGTTCCGTTTCGTATGGAAGGTCCGTTCCGCTATTGCACTAATAGGCGATCCGGTAGACTTCACATATTAAACAGC
>JBLHWG010000203.1:0-9425 GCA_047629055.1 Halioglobus sp. | reverse complement strand
GACAGACATCTCTTTTTGCTGGGCCGCAGCCGTACCTACGGACAGAGCAGCAAAGACTAAAAAAGTTACCGCCAAAACCGAGCGCAAGCTTAAGATAAATATTTTCATTACCAATATTGCCGTTTTCATTCTAACCGTTGGATACTACCATGCAAGGCCCTTACCACCGCTTGCATTCGCACCTCGTCACGCTGCCCATCAAATAGAAAACGCTGCGCTTCAACCGATTCACCCCACGCCCAAGCTAACCACACGGTACCAACCGGTTTTTGAGCAGAGCCACCGCCTGGCCCAGCAACGCCACTGACAGAAACAGCGATATCCGCTCCGCTGGTTCGTAGTGCGCCAGAGGCCATCGAGAGCACACACGCCTCACTCACTGCACCATGTTCATCAAATACACTTGACGGCACGCCTAACAAATTCTGTTTCGCTCTGTTCGAATAGGTAACCACCCCCTGTTCGAACCAACTGGAGCTTCCCGAGACATCTGTCATGGCACCTGCAATGAGCCCGCCGGTGCACGACTCTGCCGTTGTAATCCGCCAATTGCGTGAAATCAACAGCTGCCCAAGCTGCCCAGCCAGATCAGCAATTTTTTCAAATTGCACTTGCTCTTGGCCAGTTGTAATCGAGCCATCGTTTACGCTTCTCATTTGCGGATGTTGCTCATTATTGGTCAAAGTCATTCTAAGGTTGCGTACACTATGCATCATGGCGACCAGCACCCACACACCAATGATGCAACAGTACCTTGGCATCAAGGCTAAGCATCCAGATTCCCTACTCTTTTACAGAATGGGGGACTTCTATGAGCTGTTTTTCGACGACGCTAAAAAAGCCAGTCAAATTCTAAACATTACGTTAACCGCTCGTGGCAAAAGCTCTGGCGAGCCCATCCCGATGGCAGGCATTCCGTACCATGCAGCCGATAACTATTTGGGTCGGCTGGTCAAGGAAGGATTGTCGGTTGCTATCTGCGAGCAAACCGGCGAGGTAACCAACAAGGGCCCTGTCACCCGTGAAGTCGTGCGAGTCATAACCCCTGGCACCTTGACTGAGGAAACCTTGCTGGCAGCAAATGATGTTGCGTTGCTCGTCTGCGTTAGCGAATCCAAGGAAGGTTATGGGATTGCAGCGCTGGATGTTGCTGCCGGAGATCTTGCCGTTATGCAGGTGGCAGATCTACCAGGCTTACATGCCGAATTGGCTCGATTGAATCCAGCTGAACTGCTGCTTGCAGAAGACAGCCGGTTAAACACGGAATTATCCGACTTTCCACGCCGCCTTCGCGCTCCATGGCTATTCGATGTAACAGCCTGCCGTCAACTGTTGCACGAGCACTTCAGCGTCCGCAATCTCGAGGCCTTCGGTTGCGAAAACGAGCCTCTGGCCATCAGTGCTGCAGCAGTTTCTCTTGGCTATGCCAGGGAAACCCAACTGAATGCACTCAAACAGATATCCAATCTCAGGATGGAAAATACAGCCGATACCATCGTGCTCGACCCTGGTACTCGCCGCCATCTGGAATTAGTAGAAAACGCCAGACAGCAATCACAACACACGCTCGTAAGCGTTATCGACCGGACAGCCAATCCCATGGGCGCTCGTAAACTACGCGCTTGGTTGCAACAACCACTTCGAAATCGCGCGGCTATCGAACAACGGCAAAATCGCGTGGCTGTATTGATGCATGATTCAATCTGTGATGACGTGGCTCAGGTACTTGCCAGCATTTATGATATCGAGCGTATCCTAACCCGTATTTTGCTCAGAAGTGTCCAACCTAGGGAATTAGAACGACTACGCACGAGTCTAGAAAAACTCCCCCAACTGAGTGAATATCTGGCCACAGCAGATTCAGTCCCAGGGGCCTTTGCGGCATTGTCGGACATGCTTGAAACACTTCAGCAGCAGTTTCAATCAGCGCCGTTACTCAAAGCCGCTGTTATGGAAAACCCGCCTGTTGTCGTAAGAGACGGAGGAGTAATAGCCGATGGTTACGATGCCGAACTGGATGAGCTGCGTGGTTTGAGTAACAATGCGAGCGACTTTCTGTCACAACTAGAGCGACGCGAAAAAGAAAGCACCGGCATCGCCTCCCTCAAGGTTGGATACAATCGTGTTCACGGATTTTACATAGAGACAAATCGTCAGACAACAGCGCCGGCTCATTACATTCGACGCCAGACCCTGAAAAGCACAGAGCGCTACATTACGCCTGAACTCAAAGAACACGAGGATAAGGTACTAAGTTCGCGTGAAAAATCACTGGCTCGCGAACGCTTACTGTATTCACAGCTGCTCGACGCATTACAACCTGAGTTACCCATTCTCAGACACGTGGCTCAAATCCTTGGACAACTAGATGTCCTCAATGGTTTTGCGCGCATCGCCTTAGAGAATCAATGGTGTCGCCCGCTGTTGAATGACGAACCTGGTCTAGCAATAGAAGACGGACGGCATCCAGTTATCGAAGCGCTCATTGATGAGCCATTTGTGGCCAATCCTACGCATATGGATGACAAACGCCGGATGTTACTTATTACCGGCCCCAACATGGGTGGTAAATCAACATTCATGCGTCAAACAGCACTCATTGCTCTATTGGCCCATACCGGAAGTCACGTTCCAGCAAGTGCCGCGACCATCGGACCCATCGATCGAATATTCACACGAATTGGCGCATCCGATGACCTCGCCAGAGGCCAATCAACCTTTATGGTAGAAATGACTGAGGCTGCGCACATTCTGCGAAACGCTACCGAGAATAGTCTTGTGCTGATGGACGAGGTTGGTCGCGGTACGAGCACCTACGACGGATTATCGTTAGCCTGGGCCTGCGCAGAACACCTTGCCGTTAACAATCGCGCCCTATGCCTTTTTGCGACACACTATTTCGAGCTGACGGCTATGGCGGATTTGCACCCAAGCGTAGAAAACGTTCATCTTGATGCTGTGGAGCATGAAGGCAGAATCATCTTCATGCATCGAATTAAGACAGGCGCCACAGATAGAAGTTACGGCCTACAGGTCGCCCAACTGGCAGGACTTCCCGACATAGCTCTTTCTTATGCACGAGACAGACTGGCCATGCTTGAGACACAAACGCCAGATGAGTCTGTTAAAAACCCCGGCCCAACGCCCACCTCAAATGTATCAGGACCGGCTAACGAAGCCGTGTTAATGCCAGTGAATGTGGCCAAGCAGAACGTTGAACTCGCAGATCCATCATTACGAAAATCCGTGGTATCACCGATATCATCAGAGATTGCCACCCCCGCGCCGCACCAAATTGGGGCAGCCCCACCACAGCTTGACCTGTTTGCACAAAACGAAACATTAGTGGAATATCTCGAAGAATTAGACGTAGACAGTATTTCCGCGCGCCAGGCCCTTCAGCACTTGTATACTATGACCGACCTGTTAACTGCTTAATAGGCGTCTCGAGAGCCTGTCAATGGCACCCCTAACCTGACCACGCTACCGTAATCGGATGAAAACTTTTTCAAGGGTAGGCCTCATCGTCAAGAATAACGATGAGAGCGTTTCCAATACCCTAAACGATGTAATTTCCTGTCTCGAGGGTGTAAATCTTGAGGTAATGCTACATGAGAGCACGGGTGATCTCATTAGCGACAGACCCAAGGTTACGATCGATACAATTGCAGCCAACTGTGATCTTGCGGTCGTAATCGGTGGAGATGGGACCTTATTAAGCGCAGCACGCTCGTTGGTTGACCATCATGTTCCCATCGTGGGAATAAACAGAGGCCGTGTAGGGTTCCTTGTAGATGTATCACCATCCAACGAACTCGACGAACTCAAGCAAATCGTCATGGGCCAATATATCGAAGAAAATCGAGCGTTGTTACAGACGAGGATCTTGCGCGATGGCGACTGTATTGCCAGCTCCTATGCATTTAACGATACCGTTATGCGAGTCAAGGATCTTCTACAGATTATGGATTTTGACATCATCATTGATGACGTGCTGGTCACCCACCAGCGGGCTGATGGTGTGATTGTCGCTACTCCATCAGGCAGCACGGCGTACTCTCTATCCAATGGTGGACCCATTGTTGGCCCCACAATAGACGCCTTGATCGTACAGCCTATCTGCCCTCACACATTAACCAGCCGTCCTTTGATGGTTGACGCTTCATCAATCATTCGTGTTCATCTCTGGGACGATGATGTCACTGAGGCTCAAGTAGTGTGTGATGGACAGATCTACATGGACGCCATGCTTGGCGACATGATAGAAATTAAACGTAATGAAAATCGGGTGAAGTTACTGCACCCAGAAAACTACGATTACCACAGAATACTGCGTGAGAAACTAAATTGGGGTTGAGGATCAATCGGTGCTGACGCATCTACACATTAAGCATTTCGCGATTATAGACTCCTCAGAGCTTGAACTTCACTCGGGTATGACGGCGCTCACCGGTGAGACGGGGGCCGGCAAGTCCATCATGCTAGACGCACTCGGACTGGTGCTTGGCGCTAGAGCCAGCTCAGACAGTATTCAACAAGGTGCCAAGCGCGCGGATATTTCTGCAACATTTTCGCTAGAGCTACTACCCGACGTCCAGCAGTGGCTTGCCCATCATGAATTGGATAGCAGCGACATCGATACGACCACGTCAGATGATTGCCTGGTTCGCAGAACCCTGGATACAAGCGGAAAATCTCGAGCCACCATTAACGACATACCTGTGTCCGTTCAAACGCTTCGCACCCTGGGTCAGCAGCTTGTGGCTATACATGGGCAGCATGCCTACCAAACCATGACAAAACCTGCTGATCAACGCCAATTACTCGATAGCTTCGCCGGTGGTAAGCAGTTGAGTAAAGTTAATCAGGCATTCGATGCCTGGCGGCAAGCTCATAATGCCCTTGCGAATAGCGAAGATGATGCGCACGCAAAGGCACAACGTCTGGACTTGCTGAGTTTTCAATTACAGGAATTCGATGAACTGGACATCGGTGCTGCATCCATCGCTGATATTGAATCAGAACATCGTTGGCGCGCCAGCAGTGAACGCATTTTGAGCCTCAGCCAAGACACTCTGCATGCTATCGATGACAAAGCCTACCCAGCGCTTATGCAAGCCCTGCCGCATATCAAAGAGCTTGTCCAGATTGATGAACGCCTGCGCGAAGCGCTAGATCTGATTGAGTCTGCATCCATACAAATTGCGGAGACAACGCAACTGGTTAGTGCCTCCATCTCGCGGCTCGAGCATGATGATAATCGTCTGGTCTGGCTGGATCAGAAACTGGCTGCTCTGCATCGCTTGGCCAGAAAACATCAATGCGATATGCAGCAGCTTCCCAATAGGGAACTTGCCTTGCGTGATGAACACGATACGCTCACCGCACCAGAGCACAACACCGAAAAACTACAGCAAGAGTGTGAAAATCTTCGATCAATATACGATACTGAGGCTGCAAAACTTAGCCGCCATAGAAAATCTTCTGCGAAAAAGCTGTGCAAGAAAATCACCTTGGCCATGCAAGGCCTAAACATGTCTGGTGGTTCATTTGACATTGAAGTCTTGTCTGAAGCCGTCCTCCCGCAGTCATTCGGCGCTGATTCAATCAACTTCCTAGTCAGTCCAAATCCTGGTGTAGAAGCTGCGGCACTCTCCAAGATCGCATCTGGAGGTGAACTATCCCGAATTAGTTTGTGTATGCAACTGGCCACTTTGGATACACGTTCTGTACCTACGTTAATTTTTGACGAGGTCGATTCAGGTGTTGGCGGAGCTGTGGCTGAAAAAGTGGGCCAGTTACTCCGGACCGTTGGTACAAATGCACAGGTACTCTGCGTAACGCACTTGCCTCAGGTCGCGTCCCAGGCCCACAACCACCTACTCATTAGTAAATCAGTGGAAAAAGGTAAAACCAGAACGTCGGTCAAACCTTTGGACAAAAAACAGACGCGGGATGAAATTGCACGGATGCTTGGCGGATCAAAAATTACCGCCAAAACGCGTCAGCATGCTCAGGAGATGCTGGACTCCGCGGCGTCTGTGTCGTGAAATTCACCGTACAGAATTATCTTGTGATCTGTGAGTAAATACCCCAGCTCCTTAGCAATCTCTGCCAACCGTTTTTCGATCTGCTCATCCTTAAATTCAGACACTTTGCCTGATTTAACACACACGATATGATCGTGGTTATCGCCAGTATCGAGCTCGAAAATAGCTTGACCACCATCGAAATGATGCCGAGTCACAAGGCCAGCAGCCTCAAATTGTGTCAATACCCGGTACACCGTAGCCAGGCCAACATCACTGCCCTGGTTCAGCAGGGCTTTGTAAACATCTTCAGCACTTAGGTGATGTTGTTCGGCACGTTCCAGAATCTCTAGTATATTAAGACGTGGCAGCGTCACCTTCAGACCAGCCTTGCGTAAATCTCTCGAAATGGTCTGATTATCTGTCATTGTGTGTCCGTTGCGGTTGCATATACCATTGGGATCGCGCGAAGCAGTATACGACAATCTCCTCAACTTTCTCATGGACTTTTATTATGCGCCTCGCCCTTAGCTTGATTTTCGTGCTGACGCTATCAGCCTGCGGCGGTAATCCTGTGTGGCTTCCAAGAGCGCATAAAATCACTATTCAGCAGGGAAACCTGATCAATGAGGCGCAATTGGCACGCGTTGAAGTGGGCATGAATAGGGAATTGGTTCGAAATCTCATCGGTACGCCTGTGATTGACAGCCCATTCGAGAACAATCGTTGGGACTATTTGTACACCCAGGGGCCAGCGGGCGCATCGATTAAAGCACGACGAGTGTCTATTACCTTCGACGCCAATGTCGTTGCTCAGATAGACAACAACAAAGGTACAGAGTCAGGCGTTGTTCCGGAGAAGAAGTATTGGTGGGAAAGGAATTCCAACTGAGGGCTGGCGTCAGAATAATTTGTGCTACCGCTAATTTTTTGTACGATTAGCGCGTTGTCGGCGCCATTCCATGGGATCTTGTAGTAACGGTCGGTATATTTCTACTCGATCTGCGTTGCTGAGAAGGTAGCTATCCTCTTCCAGCTCCCCGTAAATACCCAGCGGCACCGTCGCAGGGTCGATCCCAGTATCGGCAGGCAGTAAACCTCTCTCAAACGAGGCCTCTGCAGCCTGCCTAATCGTTGAGCCTACAGGCATCAAGAGATTGACCAGGTATTGCCGGTCACGAAATGCCAGCACCACTTCAATATCCACAAATTACCCCTAATAGACAGCAGAGGCCCGTTTTACGAAGGCTGCCACCATGTTATCGCATATTTTTGTAAAAGCCGGCCCTAGCAACGCACCAAGAATTCTGCTTTGGAATTCAAAATCCATGGACAGCTCCACTCGGCAAGCAGTTTCATCGATGCTTTTGAATGTCCAAACCCCACCAAAACGTTTGAAAGGACCGCTAACCAGCCCCATGTGAACGGATTTTCCAGCACTAAGGGTGTTGCGGGTAGTGAAACTTATACCTTTCAGACGGCGATCCACAGTGACCGAGGCCACCTGATGGATCTCTGACTGTTCTATTAGCGTGGTGTCATCGCACCAGGGTAAAAATTGCGGATAAGACTCGATATCGCATACAAGAGAGTACATCTGGGCAGCAGAATGATTAACTAAAGCTGAGCGAGCGATGGATGGCATAGTATGTTTGGACCTGCGATGCGGCTGTAGCAGTATAATGTCTGGATGGCTAAGAAGAATAAAGGTAACAAGATCTCTGGTGACGCGCTTATTGCTCGCAACAAGCGCGCGACCTTCGATTATAAGGTCGATGAAAAATACGAGGCGGGTCTCGTTCTCCAGGGTTGGGAAGTCAAGTGTCTGCGTGAGGGTCGTGTGCAACTCGTGGATGGCTACGTGCAGATTGTACGGGGCGAAGCCTGGCTCTACGGTTGCAACATCAATCCCCTGAACTCCACCTCAACCCATTATGTGGCAGAGAATACTCGACGGCGAAAACTACTCTTGAACCGACGAGAGCTTGGAAGACTTGTCGGCGCCGTCGAGCGCAAGGGCTATACGATCGTCGCCATGTGCATGTATTGGAAAAATGGCAGGGTCAAACTCGAAATTGGTATTGGTAAGGGTAAGAAAGAATTCGACAAACGCGCCACTATCAAGGACCGTGATTGGCAGAGGGACAAAGCCCGCGTGGTGCGAACACACTAAATGCTGCCGTTAAACGACACGATCCCAGGCGCAACCTTCGTCAGATTTCCGCAGTCTCTCAAGCCATTGCTGGTGCGCACTTATCTCTGATTCATTGGCATGCACAGCCCGCAATTTAAGCAAATTAACCTGTCCAGCCAAATCCACAGCAACGGATCCTTCACCGGTATCCTGGTCAAGCGACAAGGCCGTTTGGCCTCCCGTCATCACTAGGTAAACATCCGCTAGAATTTCAGAATCCAGCAAAGCGCCATGTAGAGTCCGATGGCCATTGTTGACCCCTAGACGCTTACACAAAGCGTCCAGGTTATTGCGCTGCCCGGGAAATTGTTGCCGGGCCATGGCAAGCGTATCCGTAACTTTGCAGACCTGCGACAAAACCATAGGCTGATTACACAGCGCAAACTCATTTTCGAGGAAGCCAACGTCGAAATCTGCGTTGTGAATGATCAGTTCAGCTCCCGCGAGGTAGCCCTGCAATTCATCGACGATGTGCGCGAATCGCGGCTTGTCGATTAAAAACTCATTGGTAATGCCATGTACCGCCATAGCACCCGGGTCGATCTCCCTATCTGGCTGCAAGTAGATGTGAAGGTTATTTCCGGTGAGACGACGCTCACACAGCTCCACACAGCCGATCTCGATGATTCGGTGGCCGCTTTTTGCATCCAGCCCCGTTGTCTCCGTATCGAGGACTACCTGGCGGCTCAAGAGGAACTCCCTTTTTGCAATAGGTCGTCGATGCCACGATTTGCCAGATCATCAACCCGTTCGTTTTCAGCATGGCCACTGTGGCCTTTAACCCACCGCCAGTCGATAGTATGGCCAGCTGCCAGTTTGTCCATCTCTTTCCACAACTCTGCATTCTTGACTGGCTTGCGAGATGCTGTCTGCCAGTTTTTTCGCTTCCAACCCTCAATCCACTCAGTGATGCCCTTCCTAACGTATTGAGAATCGGTAGTCAGGACAACGTCGCTTGGCCGCTTTAGCGCCCTGAGAGATTCAATAACCGCAGTCATCTCCATGCGATTATTCGTAGTGAGAATCTCCCCCCCCCACAGCTCTTTTTCGTGCTGACCTGAACGCATTAACGCTCCCCAACCACCCGGACCGGGGTTTCCACGGCATGCACCGTCTGTAAAAATCTCTATCACGACGTGATCAATTCAATCTGTTGCATAACATTAAGGATGCCGGCTGTCGATACGAGCAACAGTGGCGCG
>JBLHWG010000202.1:0-9428 GCA_047629055.1 Halioglobus sp. | reverse complement strand
GTACCGGCAAAGTTATCGCCGACTGGATGACCGATGGCCGAACGGAAGTGGACCATAGCGGCATCGACGTGGCTCGTTACTACCCGTTCCAGCAGGAAGAACAATACATACACGATCGCTGTTACGAAACGGCCTTTAAAATTTACAACCCTGCTGTGCATAATCGTGAACCCTACAGCAAAGGTCGAGGCGTTCACCGCAGTCCGTTCTACGAGCGTGAAGCAGCATTAGGGGCTTATTTCATGGAGGCAGCTGGGTGGGAACGTGCCCACGGCTATGCCAGCAATGAACATTTGATTGAAAAATTTGGGGACAAGGTTCCTGTACGTGAAGCTGAATGGGATAACCGCCACTTCTGGCGTGTGTCAAACGCTGAGCATCTGCAACTCTCTGAAGATGTTGGCATGGTTAACCTCTCGCATTTCGCCATAATCGATGTCACTGGTCATGATGCTGAAGCACTAATGGAATACGTGTGTGTGGCAAAGGTTGGCACCGACACACCGATTGGCAAGGGCATCTATACACACTTCCTGGATCACGTCGGTGGTGTCAGAGCTGACTTGACGGTCATCAGAATGGCCGAGAATCATTTTCGTGTGATGGATGGTGGTGATTCTGGATCTCGGGATCTAGTGTGGTTGCAACGAATGCGTGATGACCGAGGTCTAAACGCTGTTGTAGAAGACAGAACTACCGATTTCGCCTGCCTGGGAATCTGGGGACCGAATGCTCGCACAACGCTACAAAAAGTAGTTGATGATGCGGATGAGCTCACACACGAAAACCATCCGTTTATGGCGGTTAAATCGTTTACCATCAATGGTGCTCAAGTAGCAGGCTTTAGAATTTCTTATGTTGGCGAACAGGGATGGGAGTTGCATTTCAAGTATGAGGATGGTCTTGCTGTTTGGGATGCACTAGCAGCGCAAGGTGTCACACCTATTGGCGTGGAAACCTACGCAAACAGTCGACGAATGGAAAAAAGTCTGCGCCTGCAAAACGCTGATTTACTTACCGAATACAATCTGCTTGAAGCAGACCTTGCACGACCTAAAGTCAAAGCTGCCGACTTCCACGGTAAGCCGGCTTATTTAGCCCACCGTGAGTTGGAACATCAGATTGCATATCTGTGCACATTCACTATGACAAAGAATATTGATAGCAACGGTGTTGCTCGCTACCCGGTCGGAATCAGTCCTATAATGGATGCGGATACTGGTGAAACGATAGTGGATGAGAAAGGCCGTCGCTCCTATACTACCAGCATGGCTTACGGCCCAACGATTGGGAAAAATATCGCTTTGGGATATCTTCCGTATGCACAGTGCGAAGTTGGAAAAGAGTTTCTTATGGAATACCTCGGCGAACAGTATCCATTAAAACTGGAGTCGGTTGGATACAAGCCGCTGTACGACCCACAGAACCTTAAACCGAAATCATAGCGCCTTAAAGTACTCGTGCAAAGGACGGAGCCTTTGCACGAACTATGACAGCCTTGCGCCTCCGGCCACGCCTGCCAGAAATCCACGAATGTAGTCGGGCAACTTTTACAACATCGAAAATCTAGTTTTCTAGCTTTTCAACTGTTTGGTATATATCCCCGAAAATTGATGCTCCATCTGCATCAAGCATATAGATTCTTACGGTGTCACCAAACTGCATAAACGCTGTGGAAGGCTTGCCATTGTTTATGGTCTCGATCATACGAACTTCGGCAATGCACGAATATCCTGCACCACCTTCCTCAATAGATTTACCAGGATTGCCGTCAAGCTTATTACTCACTGTGCCCGACCCTACAATAGTGCCTGCCCCCAAACGTCGAGACTTCGCAGCGTGTGCAATGAGTGTCGGAAAATCAAAGGTCATATCAATACCGGCGTTGGCTTCACCAAACGGTTTATTGTTGTACTCGACCTTTAGCGGCAAATGCAGCTTACCCTCATCCCAGGATTCTCCCAACTCATCTGGAGTAATAGCAACGGGGGAAAATGCAGATGAGGGTTTACTTTGAAAAAAACCAAAACCCTTGCCTAATTCTGCGGGAATTAGTGCTCGAAGTGATACATCGTTTACAAGCATCACCAGCCGAATGTTGTCGGCTGCCTGTGTTTTCGACGCGCCAAACGGTACATCGCCAGTTATAACGGCGACTTCTCCTTCCATATCGATACCCCACTCTGTGGTGGGCATTCTGATCGCATCTCTAGGACCTATAAACGTGTCTGACCCCCCTTGATACATCAAAGGGTCTGTCCAGAAACTATCAGGCACTTCAACACCACGCGCCTTGCGTACAAGCTCAACATGATTGACGTAGGCTGAGCCATCTGCCCACTGGTAGCTTCTGGGCAAAGGCGACTCTACTGTCGCCTGATCAAATGCCTGGCCTATATTTTCATTGTTATTAAGCTCATCGGATATCTTTTGTAATGCAGGTAATACGTCGTCCCAATTATCAAGAGCTGCCTGTAGAGTGGTAGACACATCTGCGGCATCAATGTAACGAGATAGATCTCTGGAGACGACAAGCAATTGTCCGTCTCGAGTAGAGTTGCGCTTTGTTGCTAGTTTCATGAAAGTTTTTTCCTAGTTCGATGGATCTTGCTTCGGAAAATGGCGCTTCAACCCTTGCCAACAATCGACATAATCATCTTGCAAGCCTTCAAGCTCCGCGGCATAGCGCGTCACTTTCTGCGCGTATCGCGTTTCAAACATGAACGCCAAGGTGTCTACAAGCTTGACCGGTACAAGATCAGCGTTGACAGCTTTTTCATAACCAAACGCATCTGGACCGTGTGGCAACATCTGATTATGTAAGCTGGCGCCACCTGGTACGAAACCTTTTTCTTTCGCATCATAGGCGCCTTGAATCAGTCCCATGAATTCACTCATGATATTGCGATGATACCAAGGTGGCCGAAAGGTGTGATCAGCTACCAACCATCGTGGTGGAAAAATCACAAAATCGATATTGGCAGTACCTGTCTCCTCCGTTGGCGATGTGAGTACCGTAAAGATAGAGGGGTCGGGGTGGTCAAAACTAATCGCCCCCACAGGAGAGAAGGTGGATAGATCATATTTATAAGGCACGTAATTTCCATGCCAGGCAACGACATCTAAAGGAGAGTGCCCTATTGGGGTGCTATGGAATTCCCCGCACCACTTATAAAGTACTCGACACGGCACCTCCTTGTCCTCAAAAGCTGCCACTGGTGTTTTGAAATCACGCGAATTGGCAAGACAATTTGCACCTATAGGCCCACGCTCAGGCAGAGTTAAAGGTGCGCCGTAGTTTTCACACAAGTAACCTCGCGCACTATTGTCTAGGCAATCCACTCGAAATGTCATGCCACGGGGAACAACAGCAATTTCTCCCGGCGCCACATGCATGCACCCAAGTTCGGTGAATATGCGCAGTGCTCCAAGCTGTGGCACAAACAACAGTTCACCGTCTGCTATGCACAGATATGTATCGGCATCGTTGGTATTGAAATCATAAATATGGGTGGCCATTCCCGTTTGCGTCAGCACATCACCTGCGGTGGTCATGGTGTTGACCCCGTTTTCAAATGTTGTGTTCGGTGCAGCTGTTGGAATCGGATCCCAGCGGTACTGCCCTAGCGGCAATGCTGACGGCCCGCTTTGCGGCGCTGATTTCCAGTTGGCAACGTCAATACTCGAAAATCGAGTGGTGTGCAATACACTAGGGCGAATACGATACAGCCAAGACCGCTCATTGCGGCCACGTGGAGCTGTAAAGGCTGAACCTGAGAGCTGCTCTGCATAGAGTCCAAAGGCGCATTGCTGCGGGCTATTCTGCCCTTGCGGCAATGCGCCCTGCAAAGCCTCGGACTCAAAGTCGTTACCAAAGCCAGATTGATAGTTCAAGTTCATCGTCGCTCCCAAAAAACAATATCCGCAGCAATTGTAACCACTGAGTTGCGAGAACCTCTGAAAATGATTAGAACGCTACGCCTCTGTGCGCAAATGCTTTATGAATTCCTCAGTCAAGGAATTGTTAGGCGCCATGTGAATGGACTTTTTGTAGGCTCTGACGGCAATGTACGTTTTGGAACCTGCTAATCCATCCACCACACCTTCATACAAGCCCATATTCTGCATGGTTTCTTGAATCATCATGACATCTTCGGTTGCCGCAAGCGGATATCCGCGTTTATTCACACTCATACTTCACGCACTTCGTCGCTTAAGATTTAAGGGGCTCAGCGAAAGTGTATAGAAATATGAAGTCTTAATAAACCACTTAGGTCTGGCGTTTCCAGCCCTTGACGTTTCCAGCCGAAAACGTTAACCAATCGAATTCCAAACGACGGGGCTGCAACTACCTGAGTGTCAACCACATTATTGCCTTTACTTTCCACGATTGATTCGAGGGACTCTTCGTCGTATTCCATATCATCAGCTAATGACCCCAACACCGGAAGCGGATCAACAAATCTCCAGGCAGGCAACTAAGACAGGACACTTCCCATCAAAGTACCGCCACGAATCAAGCAGAGAAGGTAATCCACTGATAGGCCGGTTGATACTCCAGTAGAGGTTCCAAACAACGCACGTGATGCTGCAGATCTGTGACTCCCTGCAACTTCTTTGTTATCCAGGGCGCTCGCCATTAGTGCCAACTGCGCTTCCAGCTCCACTTGAGCTGCACTGAAAATTTCGTTCAGATCACGCGTATCCATCTCCTGAATGATATTGGAGCTACCGGCACCACCAGAGGAAGCCCCAACAGCGGTATCTACCACGGCCAGTTGCAAGTTACCGATGGAGGCTAACGGTTTAATAAGGTCATGCAAATCAACTTCTTCATCTAGCTCATCATTCAAAGCTTCGTCGTTTACAAGTTTTCTCAATACCCGACCAGTCTCAGAATCATCGGTGGTTTCAGCTTCAGTTGCAGCTACAACAGTAACTGCTATTGTTTCCTCTGACGATGCAGTTAGTGGGGTGAACGATCCGGCGAGATCCAGATCCACATCCGGCTCAACGATATCAGGCGCAGTTATCAGGCTGAACTATCTCCTCTACTGGCTCTACGGGTTCCGCTGGCGCTACGACAGGCTGTGCCGGCGCAAGATCTGCCGGGTCACCAATCGAGAAAGAAATAGGATTAGTGCTGGGGCTGCCTGAAGCACTGGTTACAGTGAATACAATATTAATGTTGGTCAGCTCCGGTTGCTCCAGTTCTAGCAACACAGGATCCACATCAAAGACTCCATTAATCGAGTTATAGGTCAGCCATGCTGGCAAATCACTCCCCCTCTAAGGTCGCAGTAGCAATCCACTCTCCATCATAATTGCCCTGATCGATTACCTAATCATTATCGAACGAAAACTCAGGCCCGAAGGCTTGCCCGGGTACTGCATCACTATCGATAGCCGGTGCATAATTAACATCTTCAATCGGAAGGTCTGCCTCCTGTTGAACATCTTGGTATCCAGCAGGTCGATCGACATCAGGATTGATATCAAATGCTGTAATTTCCAATTGCATATTGCTACTGTTGAAACCAGTATCCACTTCAAAATCCAGTACATCATTTTGCCCCAAAGCGACCTGCACCGTGTTTTCATTCAGGGACCTCAATACAAATCGATCGTCAGCCATCGAAAATCCTACCGTATCACCAGTGTCAGAATCCGTATAGTTTATTTCTCCAATAATTTGTCCTGGAATATTTTCTACAATGAATTCCCTACTGGGTTCAAACGTAAATACCGGCAAATCGTTTTGCGGTTCAATACCGACATTCAGCATCACCGGTGCAGATTGTGACTGTCCATCACTTAAACGGAAAGTAAAGCTGTCGCCAGTGCCTGTGACATCCGGCTCACTACCATCGTGGGTATAAACGACTTGACCATTTGCCAGATCGGATAAAGTGAATGAGTTTGCGCTGACGCCAGCAACTGTAATGGCACCAATAACATCTTCAGATGCACCGAAATATATTCGCATTTCTGAAAATACAGCATCGGCATCAGCAAAAGAAAAGTCCGCAGATTGGAAAACGTACTGATCGCCCTCATCAACAGTGATCGTACTATTGAATATCCTTAGAGACGGGATGTCATTTATCAGCGTTACCGACAGTTGCAAAGCCACTTCTTCAGATGTTGAAATACCATCACCTATGCGAAATTTTATCTCCGCAGTATCACCTCCGCTTCCGTCATGGCTGTATACAACGCTTCCAATCAGTAAATCTCTGTATGAAAAGTAGCGATACCCGTCATCATCAGGCTCACCTGACTGATTGTAAAATACGATTGATCCGCTCATCTCATCAGTGTCGCGGTAACTAAGCACTCAGTCTTGAGAAGAGGAATTTGGGTCATTCACTACAAAGTTTACACCGGTTAAAACGACTTCACTGCCCTCTTCAATCACTAAATGTGATGTTGTGAGAGCCGGAGTATCATTAACACCGGTTATTACTAAATCCATGGGTACCGGGTCGGTTGCAACAAACACTATTTGATAGGTGGCATCGTCAGCATTGTTAACATTGGGTGTATAGAAAACCAAGTTCGAGTTCAACTCTACCTGTGTAAAAGTTGCCGCAGTTGATAACAACGGACCTCGTCCCAACACCTCTAGCGTAACGTGTGAAAGAATCTCAGGCAGGTTATAAACAATGTTTCCAAAACCTAGATCAGGGTTTGTAATAATAAGATTCTGATTGGTGATCTGGACATTGCCATTCTCGAACACCGATGTTGCTGTTGCCGTCAAGACGGGTAGGTCGTTTATCTTCATGAAGTCGAAATCCATAGTGACAGTCCCGGATGCACTATTTCATCAAGCTGGATATGCAGACTCCAAGGTGCATTCTCAGATCCATCATGCTCAAATTGCACTTGTCGTGTAGCCAATTGAGTACCCGTAAAACTTGTGGCTTCAACACCGTCAACCGTAAAGCTTCCGGCGCACACTGTAGAAGTCAGGTGATATATAAGCGTGCCAGGCGCTGACTCTGCATCGAAGCCTATAAGAATTGCAGGGTCCAGGACATAGACTCCCCCTTCTTGCAAAGGCATTTTTAATCGCGCACCCAAACCTTCAGTTTCAACACGCAGCGTTGGAGCATCATTAACCGGCGCTATTTGGATATCGTATTTAAATCGATCCGAGTTATTAATTCCATCTGACAATTGAAGTTCAATTTGATCAGTAAGCGTTTCCGTTCCGTCGTGCAGGTAATTCACTAAATCATCTTCCAAATCCTGTTGGGTAAACGAGGACGTCAGATTACCGGAGAGTGTTAGATAACCGTGCAGAGGTATTCGCGTGACTGTGTAGATAATATCGACACTGTCGGTGTCAGAATCGGTCGCAATAAGATTTTTTTTCGGAAGCAATCTAGCCGAACCCTCGGGAACAATCATATTGTTGTTGGTCGTAATGCCAGGGATAGCAGTAACTGTTGTCGTGCGCATTGTTGCTACATCACTTAAGATCGAACCATGCTCATATCTCGCATGTAGCGTTTTATCCTCGGCGTTGATCGATGAAATGCTGGATGCCACGCCAGAGATCCAAACGAGCAAATCTTCAGTGTTGGCGTAGGCAATTACAGTGGGATTAGCATCTGCCACTGCAATCATACCGATGCTATTCGAGGAGGCATCGAAAATTCGGACTGACGAAAGAATGTTTCCGCCTCCCTGCTCAGACCAGTACAACTGTTCAGTTGCAGCGTTAAACACCATTTCAACGGGATTTAGAATAATTTCATTCTGATTAAAGGACGTGATGTTCCTAGCATTGTTTGCTACAACAGTGACAGGCGTTGCTAATAAATCTTGCAGATCGTATTGATCTATGCTCGAAGGATTAGTCCGAGTATTACCGGCAAACGTAACATATAGATGACCAGCAGCATCTGCCCGGTAAACAATGGACGACGCTGTGTTTGATTCTGACGCGCCGATATCAGCAACTTGATCCCCTCGCGCATACCTTGAGAATCCTCTGCACCTAAGACAGGCACTCTTCCGGCATTAATTGCCTGACTACCTTCATTAAGAGCGTGGACTTTCACGTAGCTTCCGTCCAACACAGATAGCGTACCCAACTGCGCAGCTACAGAGCCTACCGTGGTGTTCACCAAATCACCGGCACCCAGAGCCATCTGAAGTGTAGGGTCAACGTCGTAGAGATTGAACCCTCTGACGCTACGTTAACAGCAAGAACAGATTGAGGGTCTGTTACAACGTAAGTAGGACCCGCCCCTGGTGGACTGATAAAGTCATTTCCAGAAAATATTGAGCTGCCAATGTTGACTATTCCACCATCGGACTTTATCGCTGCACCGTTAAGAATCGCTTCATTGGCAAAAAATGTCGAATTAGAAATACTGGCAGTCTGGTCAGTGTAAGGGCGCCATCTGAGACAGAACTGTTCGTAGAAAACGTCACGTCAGAAATACTAACGATACCCGAGCCTTCTTGATGCACTGCACCACATTGCTTGATGGTTGAAGGATTGCCTAAATGGCTCTCACCTATAATGGTGGTGTCTTCAGAAACATTGAGATCACCCCATTTTCCATCCGCATTACCTGATGTCAGCGTTAACGTGAATATGCCTCCAGGTAGGGTTATGGTGTCGGCATCAGGAAAGTTCTGATCGACATAGAGCGCCTCCCGTAGCGATACCTCAAAGCCATTGTTGGCCGATTGATGAGATATTAAGAGTACCAACGTCCCACGTGTTCTGAATCACAGCATCGAATTTATCAATGGTCGTATCAACGCTTATATTTCCCAGCGTAAAAGGCCAACCAGAATCCAGAGACGAATATTGCGCAAGGGTTTGGCTTATGACAGACACACCATTTTCATGGGCATCGACAATAATCACCGTTGTCGATTCGCTTGCTGCCGATTTTCTTATGGTCTCACTTTCAGGCACCGCTGAATCGATAATCACCACGTGCTTCACCGAATCGATTTCTGCTATCGGCTCCGGCAACAGATCATTTTCATCAATGACGCTGTGTGCATCGAAGACTAGTGAAGCGCCTAGTGACTCAACAGTGTCCAGTTCATCGGGAAGCAACAGAGGTAATAAGCTGGCAACAGAATCTGCCGAATACAATACGCGCGGCTCTAGAACCTCGAGCACGGAAAGCTGTCTCCTGCGCGAGTTAGTTGCGGTGTTCCGTATCTGTTGCCAATGGGCCATAAGTGTCGGACTAGTGAGGTTGAAATTACTGCCCATGGGTTTAACGATGGACGGTCACACTCACTAAAATCAGCGACAACACAGGATTCTTCAGTTTTCTGCGACTCAATCAGGTTACAGAACGAGACCTGGAAGGCTGTGCGAGCGCCAAAGGTTTTGGGGTTTTGGAAAATCCCTATTACAGCTACTCAGCAAATAGAGTGAACCTGCT
>JBLHWG010000201.1:0-9430 GCA_047629055.1 Halioglobus sp. | reverse complement strand
TCAGAAAATCACGGACAGGATTTTATCTTGGTGCCTGAAGAAATGCTGACGCATTTAACAACACTTCCGGGAGTTGCTTCAAAAGAATTATTACGCGCAGATATCATTTGGTTCGACGTTGCAGGAGGTGGTAGTGTGTTTTCAGTTGGTTCTATTACCTTTTGTGGCAGCTTGCCTCACAATGGATTTGATAATTCGATATCCACACTCCTGCAGAACGTAGTGCAACAGGTTTCAAATCGATAAACACGCTTCCACAGCTGCACCAATAGCGAGTAAGTTTGCATCCTGATTCAACGGCATCGTAATTTGTAGGCCTGTCGGCAAGCCCTCTTTGTGCATCGGCAGGCTAACGCCGCACATATCTAGTAGATTACCGGGCTGGGTATTTCGCGACGCCAGTAGAGCTCGCCTATGACCTTCGTCGGTGTTGAGATCTGCCAGTGCCATGGGGACAAATGGACAGGTTGGTGATATCCACACATCAACCTGTTCGAAAGTTAAGTTTGCCTTGGAAATTAACGCTTCTCGTCGTCGCAATGCACTTACGTATGCGTGTGCCGATACATTGAGCCCAACCGCTGCACGTGAGGCAGTAACGGTATCGACACCGTCCTGAATAGAGCTGAAACGTTCCGGTGTTAGGAAGCTAATCAGTTCTGCTGGAACGATTGCTGTGAAGAGTGGAGTACGTTCATGCACTTCAGGAAATTTCAGACGGACAATGTGTGCACCTGCGCGCTCTAACAGCTGGCAAGTGTGTTCGAAGTCCGTCGCGACTTTGGTGTCAAGATCGTCCATGAACAGGTCTTCTACAATACCTAGGCGCAAGCCTTTGATGCTGTCGCGCGTCGGAACCTGTTCGCCAGTGATCAGTTGGTGCATTAATGCTGCATCATTCACTGTGCGGCACAAAGGCCCAATGGAATCAAGTGTGTGAGACAGTGAAAACACACCATCGCAAGGCCATTGCCCCACTGATGTCTTGTGCCCCACAATGCCTGTGAAGCAAGCAGGTATACGAATAGAGCCCCCGGTATCAGTACCTAGTCCCAAGCCTATAAGAGCTGCTGATGTGGCTACTGCAGAGCCGCTGGAGGAACCACCCGGGATGCGATGAGTGTCTCGATCAACCGGGTTCCAGGGCGTGCCACGAGATTCGTTGACACCCGTTGCGCCTAGCGCGAATTCAACAGTGCGTGTCTTGCCCATTACAACAGCGCCAGAGCGCTTTAGCCGCTTAACGACTTGGCCTTCACTACCAGAGAGGGCTGACGTATCAGCATTTGAGCCGTTGGTTGTTGGTAGCCCCTCCGCAGCCATGATGTCCTTGACACCAATTGGAAGTCCCATTAGTGGCCCAAGATCGATGCCTTGGTTTAGAAGACCGTCAAGGGCCGCAGCCGTTGCCAATGCGCGATTCGAGTCAAGACACTCAAATGCATTGAGTTTTTCGGATTGCTTGATAAGCTCCAAGCATTGGCTGACGGTATGCTCAAAATTTATGTCGCCTGCGCGAACTCTCTGGCCCCAAGCCTCTATCCCATTGGCAAACAAGTCGGTTTCTGAGTGAATTTTCTTCATCGTTTGATTCTAAAGCGGGTAATGGGCGCAAGACAGATTAGTTTACCTAATCTGATCACTAAGATCATATAATGATAATAAAGGGCAAATCTACTTGCCTGAGCCTGAGCTAACCTGAACACAAACATGAATCGACTATTAAATAAAATCTGCCTTGTAACCGGAGCTGCGCAGGGTATTGGCTTGGCCACGGCACTTGCCATGCAAGAAGAAGGCGCGACAGTGTTCGCAACAGATATCAATGCTGACACGCTTAGCGAACTCACTGCCAAAGGAGTCACTACCTTCCAGCTTGATGTGACAGATCCTTCTTCAATTGAAGCGGCTGTTGAGAGAGTCGGCAAACTTGATGTGTTGTTTAATTGTGCGGGATTTGTTGCTCATGGTTCCATTCTAGATTGTGACGAGAAACAATGGGAATTCTCCAATTCACTTAATGTAACTGCACTGTATCGAATGAACAGGGCATTCTTGCCAGGTATGCTTGAACAAAAAAGTGGCTCAATAATCAATATGTCATCAGTTGCTTCATCGATCATCGCAGCCCCCAATCGATTTGTTTATGGCACCACTAAGGCTGCAGTAATTGGAATGACCAAGTCCATTGCGGCTGATTTTGTAGAGCAAGGCATACGCTGTAACGCCATTTGTCCGGGTACTGTGGATTCACCATCACTTCAACAAAGGCTACACGATACGGGTGATTACGAAGCCGCGCTTGCGACATTCATAGCACGCCAGCCAATGAATCGTATTGGTAAGGTCGAAGAAATTGCAGCTCTCGTTGTCTATCTGGCATCGGATGAATCTGCGTTTACAACAGGAGTCGCGCATGTCATTGATGGTGGCTGGTCTAACGCCTAGTCACAATGTATTGCATTAAGACGGTAACGCAGATTGGAGATAAATACTTCATACGCTATACAGCAACAGATGATTTGGTCGCTAGATTATTCAGATGACCTACTGAAATCGTTTATTGCGGAGCCGTCACCAACATGCAATCCCGCCTTCTTTTTAGATTGCTACTACTCAGTAGTATGCTGGTATCGGAGGCTGCTGCCGCCGCATCCCAACGAGCTCTTGAGATCTATACTTGGTCAGACTACATTGACCCGGAAATAGTATTAGAGTTCGAGACAGAATTTTCAGCTCAACTTAAGCAGACATATTTTGAATCAGATGAGGAGCGAGATCGTGAGCTAGCTGGGTCGGCAGGCACCGGCTACGATCTAATTATGGTCAGTGGACAACAAGTATCCAACTACGCAAAGAGAAAATGGATACTGCCACTTGATCACAAACTCGTCCCCAATCTCGACCATGTTTCATCAAAATGGAGGAATGCTTTTGATGCTACGCGTACCCATAGTGTGCCGTATTTTTGGGGAACTATGGGTATAGCTTGGCGCTCCGATCTGTATCCCGATGGCTTTGATTCCTGGAAACAACTGATCGAGCCTGCTCCACAGCTTAGTGGCAAAATCATCATGAGTAGAGACGGGCGGGAGTTGTTGTCCTTTGCTTTAAAAGCTGAAGGCCTATCTGTCAATACTAGTAAAAAAGCCCAACTCTCCCGAGCCGGTAAGAGGCTAGCAGCGCAGAAACCCTTCGTTAAACGCTATGGAATACCCGCTCTTGACGAGACGTCAGAACTTGCTACAGGCGATGCTTGGGCGGCTGCGATGTACAACGGGGACGTATTGATGCTGCAGGGTCATACTGAAAACATCGAATTTCGGCTGCCAGATGAAGGCGGCATAATTTGGGTTGACTATTTAGTGGTCGCTAATTCATCAGCTCGGAAGGAATTAGCGCTTGAATTTCTTGATTTTCTCAACCGACCTGAAGTTGCTGCTCGTAATGCAGAGTACGTTTATTACTCGACTCCCAACACTAGCGCTTTGCAGTATGTGTCTGACGACTACCAACGTAACCCTATTATTCACCCTACTGAGCTAGACCTGAACGGTTCTGAAGTCTTGAAGAGCCTATCGCCTAGAAGTCAAAAAATTGTGAATACGGTCATCACGCAACTTGTCGAGGAACTGTAACTTTGCGTACCTGTAATACCTGCGTCAACCCAGCAATAGAATGAAACTCCAGCGCAAACTCTTCCTGGCGATCGTTCCAGCGCTTATTGCAGCAATGCTCAGTCTGGCTTGGGTGGAGTATGCAGAATTACGTGAGAATTCTGAATCCGAATTGGTCCAGCAGATAGATCTTCTGGAAAATCAGATCCTGAATCAAATCAACGCGGTCGTTGATACAGCGATAGCTAACGCGCGTCTGTTCGCAAGTTCAAATTTTATCAGGCGATATGTACGAAATAGCGACGAGGGTGTACGCTACGAATTGATGCAGCCAGCGCTATTACGTCAATTCGTAAGCTATCGCCGATCGTACCCAGTGTATAACGAGATCCAGCTCTTGATGCCGGACGGATACGAGGATACGCGCTTAGCAGATATATCAAAAGGGAACCTTACAGACGAAGAAGCGCAAGGCGATTTCTTTAAATCAATGCAAGCATCTGCGGATGAGCAATACGTAGCATTCGTCACTGATATGGATGATAGAAGAGAGGTTTTCAAAGTTGGGCACCGCATCATGCTAGACAATGTAAACGAAGCGTGGTCTGAGAACTCATCAAGTTTGTTTGGATATTTGGTAGTTACAATCGACATCGGTAATATCAAATCTTTCGTCACGCGGCAAACCATAGGGAAGTCTGGTTACATGTATTTGACCGATGGTAGTGGTCGCATCGTGTCTCATCCAACACCGTCGATGATCGGAAGTAGCGTCAACGGTTTCGAAGAATCTATTGCCTTCTCGCAAGAAGACGCTAACAAAGCGGCTGGGGATAAACAAATAGGGAATGGCATCTGGCTCATTGCGCCAGAGAGGAACGAGGTGAATATGACTCACACGATGCGACTGCACGACAACCTGTTTCTTGTGAGCAGTTTGCCAGAGTCTGAGTTTGTTTCACTCAGTAGTGAATTGGCTATTTCCACTGCAGCAATTACCCTTGTGCTGATTGCCTTCATTACCTTTTTTCTGTGGGTTATCATGCGAGCTCTTGTCTTAATGCCGATAGCTGCTTTGCAACGTACGGCAATCGCAATAGGAAATGGTAGATTCGACGAAACAGCCAATTTTACTCATAAGCGATCGGATGAGATAGGTGAATTAGAGTCGGCGTTCTTCAACATGAATACAAAATTGTCAGCATCAATGCAAGACCTGCAGCAATCCCATAGCCAGATCGAACAACTTGCCTATCTCGACAGTCTTACAAAACTACCCAACAGGCGGTGTATTTCCAACATTCTGAAAGAGGCAATCGGAGAGTGCGATCGAAAAGGAACAAGTCTGGCCGTCATGTTTCTGGATCTAGATGAGTTCAAACGGATTAACGATTTACTCGGTCATGAAACGGGTGATGAACTTCTACAGGAGGTGGCTGCGCGTCTACTTCGCTGTGATGCACTGTGTGATGTGTCGGGAGGTGTATCACAGTATCAGCCAACAGATTTAACATCGAAGCATTATCACGTTGCTCGATTAGGGGGTGATGAGTTTGTTATCCTTGTGTTGGGTCTTCGTGACACGAGCCACGCCATACATATCGCGAAGAAGGTAATCAATTCTTTGACCGAACCTGTCAGTCTTCGCAATCAGCACTTTACTATCGGCTGCAGTATTGGTATTGCGTTGTATCCAGAACATGCGCAGGATATAGAAGGTCTGTTCAAGTGTTCCGATATGGCCATGTATGATGTAAAGCGAAATAATAAAAATACATATCGTTTTTTTGATGAAAAAATCCGTGTCCAAGCTCAGGCCACGGTACGGGTCGAGCGTGATCTGCACCATGCTCTCGAGCGCGATGAATTCTTCCTTGTTTATCAACCACAAGTTTGCGCAAAAACTTCACTGACGGTCGGAGCTGAGGCGTTAATCCGATGGCAACACCCCGACAGAGGGCTGGTATCGCCTGACGCCTTTATAGAAGTCGCCGAGGCAACCGGATTGATTGGACCTATAGGAGAATGGGTAATCAACAGCGCCTGCGCACAATGGCGACAATGGAAGGACAATGATTTACAGCCTGCTCGTATATCGGTAAATATTTCACCACGCCAGTTCAGCCTGTACAACATCGTTGAGGTTGTCGGAAATGCACTAGATGCCTATAACGTACCTGCACACTGCTTGGAGATTGAGATCACAGAGAGTTGCATGATGGAAGCGACCGAGGAAGTGACTGGTGCACTTCAATCTCTACGCGCTAACGGTGTGCGTGTGGCTATGGACGATTTTGGTACTGGCTATTCTTCCTTATCAGTGCTGACAACCTTACCTATCGATACGCTAAAGATTGATCGGACGTTCGTGACCAACGTGTCAAACAGCTCTAACAAAGCTTACGTTTTATCTGCCGTGTTGTCCCTAGCTAACGATCTGGGATTAGAGACTGTTGCTGAAGGTGTCGAAACAGATCAGGAGAAAAAGTTCTTGATAGATAAAGGCTGTGACATTCTGCAAGGCTATTTATTGTCCAAACCTTTACCTGCAGAAGAAGCTGGCCAGTGGATGAAGCGCCATGAGGATGGACTGTCCCGCGCTGCTTGAGTGATAGTCAATATCTCACGCCACCATCAGGCGGGTATTCAATACTCAGTTTTCAGGCAACATTCAAACTATCCACATTGGTTTCCTCGTCTTGAGATAAGGATGGAGACGCCATCGCGATTATTTTCGAACATTTAGCCGCAAAAGCAGTTTGCAGGGAATCGTCTGATAGCATTGTTTAACAACAGCAGATAAAATACCGTCTATGAACAGTGTCTGTAGTACGTTCTGGATCCGGAAATATGTAAGTTATGACAGTCGATAAAAAGCGCTCAAATCTTCCACTAACCAGCAGTCATTGGGGAACATACAGGGTAGAGTCCCGCAGCGGAAAACCGACTGCGCTCCTTAGTTTTGAAGAGGACATTGATCCATCTCCAATTGGCAACGGAATACTTGATGTTCTAGACGGCCCCACCCGAATAACAGTTCCAATGGTACGCAAAAGCTGGTATCTGCATGGGCCAGGTGCGGCTACGGATAAACGCGGAAAAGATGCATTCATTAAGATCAGTTGGGACGAGGCCTACGATCTCGTAGCGCGTGAGCTGGAGCGTGTGCGCGAGCATCATGGTAATGAGAGTATTTACGGCGGATCTTACGGCTGGGCAAGCGCCGGTCGATTTCATCATGCGCAGAGTCAGCTACATCGATTCTTAAATTGCATTGGGGGTTATACGAAGTCAGTTAACTCCTATAGCCTGGCGGCTGGCGAGGTTATAGTGCCTCATGTTCTGGGCGCATTTAAATCGCTGATGTATCAACAAACTTCCTGGCAATCCGTTATTGATCATTCACAATTGCTAGTGGCTTTTGGCGGCATGCCGATAAGCAACAGTCAAATTTGTTCTGGCGGTCTGGGTCGACATCGCACGCGAGAAGCTTTATTAGACGCAGCAGGAGCTGGTGTAGAATTCGTTAATGTCTCTCCTGTGAAGACGGACGTCATGGACGAGCTAAATGCGCATTGGCTGGCACCTCGACCCTCTACGGATGTGGCACTACTGCTGGCCATTGCCCACACACTCGTTAGCGAAAGATTAGTAAATAACGAATTCCTAGATCGTTACACGGTCGGTTTTACAGAATTCGAAAGTTACGTCATGGGACGCTCTGACGGCACCGAAAAGTCTGCGAAATGGGCTGAGACGGTGACCGAAATTCCTGCCATGCAAATCATACTGCTGGCAAGAAAAATGGCCTCATCTCGAACTATGATTTCAGTATCGTGGTCGCTGACACGACAGGATCACGGTGAGCAACCGTACTGGGCGGCTATTGCGGTTGCATCCATGTTGGGGCAGATAGGGCTACCGGGTGCCGGTATTACCTTTGGCTATGCGGCGACTAATGGGGTTGGTTTGGAAAAACCCGTTGTGCCCTATACGGCCTTCCCACAAGGTAAAAATCCGGTGGAGAGCTATATACCCGTTGCTCGCATTAGCGATATGCTGTTACACGCTGGTGAAGAGTTTGATTACAACGGGATGACTGGCACTTATCCCGATGTTAAATTAATTTACTGGGCCGGAGGCAATCCTTTTCATCATCATCAGGATCTGGGACGGTTGCTCAAGGCGTGGCAAAAACCCGACACTGTCATCGTGCACGATTGGTGTTGGAATGCGTTAACAAAACATGCAGACATTGTGCTTCCTTGCACCACCACCTTGGAGCGAACCGACATTGCTATGGGACCTCGCGACCCTTACCTGATTGCGATGGAGCAAGTTATGGCACCGATAGCTCAAGCAAAAGATGACTACGATATTTTCACAGGCATTGCGCAGCAGATGGGAGCCTGTGAGATGTTCACTGAAAATAGGACATCAGAGCAATGGCAGCAATGGCTCTTTGATGGCAGCAGAGAATCTGCAAAAGATTGCGGAGTTCAGCTTCCCACATTTGCTGAGTTACGAGAAAAGAAATGGCATAAACTCGAAGAACCTGTAGAACCGAACGTCATATTCTCGGATTTCCGGCGTGACCCTGTTAAGCATGCACTGTCAACACCCAGTGGCAAGATCGAGCTATTCTCGTCCACCATTGATAGCTTTAAGTACGACGACTGCGCGGGGCATCCCTGCTGGTATGAACCAAAAGAGTGGCTTGGCTCAGCCGATAAAAATTACCCGCTACATCTCATTTCCAATCAGCCCCGGAATAAACTTCACTCGCAACTTGACCACGGTAGAGTTAGTCGCGCCAGTAAAATTAAAGGTCGCGAACCCGTAATGATCAATACAGTCGATGCCAAAGCACGACATATTGAAGCAGGGGACGTTGTGCGTCTTTTTAACGAACGCGGCGCATGCCTGGCTGCTGCTGTCATCAGTGACAGCATCAGACATGGCGTCTTACAGTTAAGTACCGGTGCCTGGATGGATTTAGTCACTCAAGATGACGGTACGTTGATGTGTGTACACGGTAACCCGAATATGCTTACCCTCGATAAGGGCACGTCTAAATTGGCCCAAGGACCTACTGCGCACAGTTGCCTTGTTCAGATCGAATGCTTTGTTGGCGAGCTTCCGCCGGTAACTGCGTTTTGTCCACCGACAATCGAAAGTAGTATTGAATAGGCTAGCAGGCTGTCTCAATTCCCGTATGTGCCAGTGTCGCAGAAAATAGTCAGTCTGTTTGAGCCACACACCGACATCATCAGAATTACCTACAATGGACATAAACGCAGTTGCCGTCAGTGGCCCAACCCCTTCTACTTCTCCCAACCGCTGACTTAACTCGGACTCCCGGTGAATGATTAGAACCTTTTTATCTACGTTGTCTATTTTTTCATCTAATCCGCGAAGCTCCATCTGCAGCTCACCAAATAGAATACACATTTGACAACTTAGCTCATTATCTTCATCCGCTAGGACCAGGGGCAATCCATGTCGTAATTGACCAATTTGCTTGGGAATAACAATTCCATACTCTGTTAACAGACCTCGGATATGATTAACCAACTGCGTGCGCGACTGCATTAACCGACTTCTAACTCGATGCAGCGTTTGAATGTCTTGTTGCCATATTGCTTTTATCCCTACGAATCGCATACTTGGCCTTCCTACTGCTTCACAAATCCCCTCAGCATCATTTTTATTCTTCTTAACATAAGGCTTAACTGACACAGGGTGAAATCGTTGACGCCCTAAATGAGCAAGAACTGCGGGAATATTGTCGTACGCAGTTTCCTGAACACATG
>JBLHWG010000200.1:0-9514 GCA_047629055.1 Halioglobus sp. | reverse complement strand
TGCCGTTATGTGCGGCACTGACAGCTGACTTTGACACAATTGGCCTTAAAGATCGTCATTTTTCAATTTAAAAATCGGATTTGCCCATGGTGTTTAAACTGATCGGGAAACTGCTGTTCAAGGCAACAATTCCATTCGTGATCATAGCCGGTCTGATTTCCTATGGCGTGTATTCTAAAGGTGGTGACCCGCTGGCCATGTGGAAAGGCATCGGATCTGGTGTCACTGATCAATTTGCTGCTATGTTTTCAAAAGTTAAAGACGACGCCTCAAATGCTGTGGAAGTTGTAGCCGACGTAGCAAGTGTGGGATCTGTAGACTCCACATCCGCAAAAATTGAAGGTTCCAAGAGCACCCAGTTGTTCACGTGGAAAGATGCCAATGGAGTCACCAACTACAGCACCATCGCACCGATTGACGCCGATTCGAAAAAAATGCTGGTGAATCCGAATATGAATGTGATGGCGCCGGTCTTAGCACCAAAACCAGTAAAGGTCAGTCGTAGTGAGTCGGAAGAGCGATTCGACCAGCCTCTCAACGGCCTGTCTCCGAGCTCGGCCAGAAACAGGCGCGAAAAGGGCGAGAATCAGGAATATTCAGATCCGGCCGCGCAAGACGTTGCTGATCAACTCGGTGGTGAATTGCCGGGTGTGGTGGGCCAGATATTGTCCACCCAAGGTGGAGCAGGCAGTGATGCGATTAATCCAGCCCAGTTACTGGGAATGCTGCAGCAATAAGGTGGCTATTTATCGCTGATTTTTAGTGGAATAATCGGATAGCGTCGTACGGAGGAGGGTGTACTTCTAGATGCGTTGTTGGACTCGATTGAGCCCGGTGCGTCTTCGAGGAACAATTCTAGCGTGCTGTTCAGCCAATTAATGCCTGTAGGCGTGGCGCATAAATTAAGTCCTTTCTGTTCCAATAAGCCTTTTTCTGTGGCTGATTCAATGGCTCGCTGCCAAGGCATTATTGAGACCCCCGTGTGTTGTTCAAACAAGGGTATAGGGAATCCTTCGATCAGCCTCAATGCGTTCATCATGAACTCAAGACCCGTCTCGTGAATGGGTATTACGGATTGCCCACCGATTCGATCAGCCTGAGTTTCTGCATTTAAGTATTGTCTGGGATGCTTATGTTTCCATTGTCTGACAATTTCCCCGGTGTTAGCCGAACTGATTTTCGCGTGAGCACCTGCCCCGATACCAAGATAGTCACCGAATTGCCAGTAATTCACGTTGTGACTTGCTCGTTGCCTGGATGGAGCGCTTGCGTCACTCCCGTTAAAAATCTTTGAGTCCGATTTCGCGTATGCAGAAATTTCGTAGCGTTCGAATTGATGCTTGCGCAGTTTGTCGACAATGGCATTCTGCATATCTGCTCGCAAATCATCGCTGGGCAGTGTTGGTGGGAAACGGGCAAACAGGGTGTTCGGTTCGAGTGTGAGTTCATAGCAGGACAAATGCGTTGTTCCCAGTGACAACGCTTGTGTCAGATCGTCCATGGCGCCGTCCAGGGTTTGTTCTGGTAGGCCAAACATCAAATCCAGATTGATTTTATCGAAACCTGCATTTTGTGCGATATTGACGGCTCTGATGGCTTCGTCGGCCGAATGTACTCTTCCCAGGGCTTGGAGAGCTTTGTTATTAAAGCTTTGTATTCCGATAGATAATCGATTGATTCCAGAGTCTCTGTAGTCCTTGAAGCGTTGTTGTTCGAAGGTCCCTGGGTTTGCCTCCATTGTGACCTCCGCAGTGGGGTGAAGCCCGGTCAGGGCTCGTATACCGCTCATCAGCTGGTCGATAGCTTTGGCTGAGAACAAGCTGGGTGTTCCACCTCCAATGAATACCGTGCTGATTGTCCTGCCCCATACAGAGGGCATTTCCTCAGCTAGATCAGTTAGCAGGGCATCCACATAAGCTAGTTCAGGTACTTCCCCACGAGCCTCGTGGGAATTGAAATCGCAATACGGGCATTTTCGTACACACCAAGGGATGTGCACATACAGAGACAGCGGAGGGAGTTCGGTGAACTCGCGAATCATCGTTTCGGCGAATTCTGCAGAGCTAGCTGGTCGACCATCATTGCTACCGCCTTGCCTCGATGGCTGAGTTTGTTTTTGGTATCTGCGTCGAGTAATGCTGCAGAACTCATGGTGTCGTGATTGCAAAACACTGGGTCGTAGCCAAAGCCTTCGGATCCATCAGCGCGGTGAAGAATGTGACCTTCCCAATATCCCTCGGCGATGAGGGGTGAGGGGTCAAACTCGTGTCGAAGGTAGACCACCACACTTCGAAAACGAGCTGTCCGTTGCTCATCAGCTAAGCCGTCAAGCTGTTTGAGCAAATACTCGTAGTTTGCTTGGTCGCCCTTGCCTTGCCCGGCCCGTTCTGCGTGACGGGCTGAATAGAGTCCGGGCGCACCGTTAAGAAAATCAACTTCTAATCCGGAGTCGTCTGCAATGGCAGGCAGGCCTGAGATACGAGAGGCCTGCCGCGCTTTTAACAGTGCGTTTTCTACAAAGGTAAATGCCGTTTCATCCACTGATTGAATGTCGAAATCCCCTTGCGACACAACAAAAAACCCCAGAGGATCCAAAAGATCGTGCAGCTCTTTGATCTTGCCCGGGTTGGCGCTGGCGAATACCACCTGTTGCATGTTTGTTGCCTTCGTTATCTGCACTTTAGAGCGCCAACCCTTAGGAGGACAGTGCGTCCCGTTGGCCAGTAACCAGCTCATTGATGCCGTGTTTGGCAAGACTCAGCATTTCCTGCAATTCATTTTCTCTAAACGCATGTCCTTCAGCCGTTCCCTGTATTTCGATGAAACCTCCGGCTTCATTCATAACAACGTTCATGTCGGTCTCTGCGGTGGAGTCCTCAGCGTAATCCAGATCAAGGACTGGCTGGCCCTTGAAAATGCCAACAGAGACCGCGGCAATATGCCCATGAATGGGGTTTTTCTTGATTTTTCGGTCCTTAAGAAGCTTTTCAATGGCATCGCATAATGAGATGTAGGCGCCAGTGATTGATGCGCATCGAGTGCCACCATCTGCCTGTAATACGTCGCAATCAACGGTAATGGTTCGCTCTCCCAATGCTTCCAGGTCGATCGCAGCTCTTAGCGAGCGTCCGATAAGACGCTGTATTTCCTGCGTACGGCCACTTTGCTTGCCGTTAGCGGCTTCACGCCTTGCCCGGGTATGCGTCGCACCAGGCAACATGCCGTATTCAGCCGTAACCCAGCCGCTACCGGTTCCTTTTAGCCAAGGTGGTGTGCGGTTATCAATGCTGGCAGTACACAGCACCCTGGTGTCTCCCATGCTCACGAGCGTCGATCCGGCCGCGTGTTTGGTGAATTGCCGCACGAAAGAAACGCTGCGAAGCTGGTCAGTGGCTCTTCCGCTGGGTCTCATGGGTTAGTCCTTGGTTTTTGTTGGGTAAAATGTGACCGATGAGTCGGTCCATGAAGCTGTCCGTGAATAGAGTCCGCAGTAGGTCAGTCAATTTCCGGACAGCCTGGCCCTGATTGTTCGTACATAAATAGTCCAGGCCAAGGCGGCAAAGTATACCTGCTCCGTAACCGAGTCATGCTTTTTGTATGTTGTCAGGTCAGACTATCGTGTAAATTGACTACAAATCCTAGTCGAGAGAATTATTTCCACGATGTTGCGCAGCATGACGGCCTATGGTCGCAGCAGTTTGAAAACTGCCAGCGGCGAAATTGTCTGTGAACTCAAGTCCGTAAATCATCGTTATCTTGATATTTCAGTGCGCTTGCCGGAATCCGTGACTTCGCTGGAGCCCGGTATTAGAGAGCGAGTCACTAAAGCATTGCAGCGTGGCAAAGTCGACGTTTCCCTGAAACACACGCAATCCTCAGCGACGAATCAGACCTTCACGATAAACCAAGGTTTGTTAGCCCAGCTTACGTCAGCTGCAGATAGGGTGAAATCGCTAAGCGGCTCGGCAGGCGACATCGATCCATTGCGTTTGTTGCAATGGCCCGGTGTCCTCACTGCGAGTACCGATTCACAGGATCTATTGGCACAGGATACCTTGGGTGTATTCGAGTTGGCGCTTGTGGATTTTATTGAAGCCAGGGAGCGTGAAGGCGCACAAATATCTAATTTGCTTAGTGAAAAATCGTTACAGCTGGGTGTGCTGAATTCTGATATGCGCTCTTTCCGGCCAGCGGTCATTGCGCGGCAGAAGGGAAATTGGTTGGCAAAGCTTTCACAGCTAGGCCAAGAGCACGATAGCGCACGTCTTGAGCAGGAGCTAATCTATGCCGCGCAAAGGCTAGATATTGATGAAGAGCTGGATCGGCTTGAATCTCACTGTGGTGAACTTTCTATGGCCTTGGGCCGAGAGGACTCTGTCGGGCGTCGATTGGATTTTCTAATGCAGGAATTTAATCGTGAAGCCAACACGCTGGCCTCTAAATCGTACGATGTCATCACGACTAATGCGGCTGTTGACATGAAAGTACTTATCGAACAAATGCGTGAGCAGGTTCAAAATGTTGAATAATAAGTGCTACAAGAGACAAATATAATATGAGTAAGGTTGCTCTCATCACAGGCATTACTGGTCAGGACGGTTCGTACTTGGCTGAATTTCTACTCGACAAGGGCTATGATGTTCATGGTATTAAACGACGCTCGTCGTCTTTGAATACCCAGCGAATTGATCACATCTATCAGAATGTGCAAGATAAGAATCAGCGACTGTTTCTTCACTATGGGGATTTATCAGACGCATCCAATTTGACTCGAATTATCAGTCAGGTTCAACCAGATGAGATTTATAACCTGGGTGCGCAATCGCATGTAGCGGTCAGTTTTGATTCACCTGAGTACACTGCTGATGTAGATGCACTAGGGACATTAAGATTACTTGAAGCCATAAGGTTTCTGAAGATGGAAAAGAAAACACGTTTCTATCAGGCGTCAACATCAGAGCTGTTTGGTTTGGTACAAGAAACCCCGCAGAAAGAGAGCACACCATTTTACCCGCGCTCGCCATATGCTTGCGCGAAGTTGTATGCCTATTGGATTACAATAAATTATCGGGAGTCGTATGGCCTCTACGCGTGTAATGGCATCTTGTTTAATCACGAATCACCGCGGCGAGGAGAGACATTTGTTACTCGCAAGATAACGCGTGGTCTGGCTAATATTTCACAAGGTCTAGATCAATGTCTCTATCTGGGCAATATGGACGCTCTCAGAGATTGGGGTCATGCAAAGGATTACGTGCGAATGCAATGGATGATGCTGCAACAAGTGGAGCCAGTGGACTATGTTATTGCTACAGGCAAACAATATTCGGTGAGAGACTTTGTGGCGTGGAGTGCCGATGCGTTGGGTATCACGCTTAGGTTTGAAGGGCACGGAACTGATGAAGTGGGCATAGTCGATGCCATTGTTGACGATGCTGATGTTACGGTTAGTGTGGGTGATATTTTGGTTCGGGTTGATGAAAGGTACTTCAGGCCCGCTGAAGTGGAAACATTGCTAGGGGATGCTTCTCGAGCGAAAAATGAGTTGCAATGGGTGCCCGAAATTACGGCAGAGGATATGTGTAGGGAGATGGTTGTAGCAGATCTAAGCGAAGCCCGTAAGCTGCGATTATTGAAGAAACACGGCTACTCTGTCCCCGTGGCTGATAGCGAATAAATACGGCGGATAGATTTTGAGCAAAAAACGTATCTTTATAGCTGGGCACAACGGGATGGTTGGTGGTGCTTTGTGTCGCTTGCTTTCCTTGGATGACTCCGTCGAATTAGTGCTTCGCACCCGGACCGAGCTAGACCTGTGCAAACAACACGATGTAAAAGTGTTTTTCGAAAAAGAACATATTGATGAAGTGTATCTTGCAGCTGGCAAGGTGGGTGGCATTCACGCCAACAACACTTACCCAGCAGACTTTATCATGGAGAACCTTTACATCCAGCTTAACGTTATTGGTGAAGCGTATAACGCAGGCGTAAGAAAATTATTGGCACTGGGGTCCTCGTGTATTTATCCTAGGGACACAGGCCAACCTATCCGAGAAGAGCAACTGTTGACGGGTGAGCTTGAGCCTACCAACGAACAATATGCAATTGCAAAAATTGCTGGTATAAAAATGTGTGAGGCTTACAACCGCCAGTATGGCGCAGATTACCGTAGCGTTATGCCAACAAATCTTTACGGTCCTGGTGACAACTATCACCCTGAAAATTCACATGTTGTACCCGGTATGATTAGGCGTTTCCATGATGCCGTGAGATTTAATAAAGAAGAAGTCCTCATTTGGGGTTCTGGAAAGCCGAGGCGAGAGTTTCTTCATGTCGACGACATGGCTTCTGCTTGCATCCATGTATTGAATATCCCTCGATCGGAATACCAATCAGCCGTACCTGATAGATGTTCGCATTTGAATGTAGGCACTGGAGTAGATTGCTCCATTCGTGAATTGGCGGAAACCATCGCATCCATTGTTGGGTTTAATGGGAAATTGCGCTTTGATACGGCCAAGCCAGATGGCACCCGGAGGAAGCTGCTGGACGTCACACGCATTCATAGTCTCGGTTGGAAACATGAGGTTGGATTGAGAGATGGTCTGGAAACTGCGTGTCAGTGGTTTGCTGCTAACGAAAATTCTGATGCCAATCACGGAGTCAAATAATATGAAGTCTAGAGCCAACAAGTTTGTCCCTGTTATTCTTGCTGGTGGTTCGGGCACTCGGTTGTGGCCTTTGTCGCGCACGGAATACCCTAAGCAATTTTTAGCGTTGGTAGATGACAGGTCGCTCCTGCAAGCGACGGTTGCCCGATTCAGTGAGCATGCAGGGTCCCCGCCAGTTGTTGTATGCGCTGAACAACAGCGCTTTCTGACCGTCGAGCAATTACAGGCAATTGGTGTTAATGACGCCAGCATATTGCTTGAGCCTGTTGCGAGGAATACAGCACCTGCGATTGGCCTGGCAGCGTGGCAAGTTCAACAGTCTGATCCAGATGCAGTCATGGTGGTTTTACCCGCTGATCATGTCATTGATGATGTAGAGCAACTTCAAAATTCTGTTACTCAGGCTGTGGAGCTTGCTAAAGCAGGTTACATGGTAACGTTGGGTATAAAGCCTGCCAGTCCTGCGACAGGTTATGGCTACATATCAACAGCGGATCCTGTTGCAGGATTTGGCTCTGGTGCGATGTCGGTTAGCCAGTTCATTGAAAAACCTAATGAAGAAAAAGCTGCAGAACTTATCGCAACCAAGCTGTGTTACTGGAACGCTGGAATTTTCATATTCAAAGCATCTGTGTTTTTGAAGGCACTTGAGAAGCATCAAAACGATATCTACAACTTCACCAAGGTAGCAGTTGAAAAAGTAGTAGCCGACCTTGATTTTCTACGAGTGGATGCAGAAGCGTTTAGCCAATGCGAAAACATTTCGATTGATGTAGGCGTTATGGAAAAAAGCGATAACGTGGTAGTACTTCCTTATGATTCTGGTTGGTCTGATATTGGTAGCTGGGATGCGGTGCACCAGATGCAAACTCAGGATGTTGATGGTAATTCCGGTGTTGGCGATGTTTTACATCATAAAACGACAAACACCTATTTGCATTCGAGTTCGCGCCTGGTGGTTGCCCTTGGTACCAAAAATATATCTGTTATCGAAACATCGGATGCGGTGCTAGTCATCGATCATTCCAGTGCGCAAAGTATTAAGGATGCTATTAGTTATCTATCGGTAAATAACCGGCAGGAGCTCACTAGCCACACTACGTGCTATCGCCCGTGGGGCCACTACGAATCGCTGAAGCTCCATCCCAGATTCCAGGTTAAGAGAATCAGCGTAAAGCCAGGTGCTAAATTATCCTTGCAAAAGCATTTCCACAGATCTGAGCATTGGGTAGTTGTTAGAGGTACGGCAATCGTGACAAATGGTGAGCAGGAAATTCTTCTTACTGAAAATGAATCTACGTATATTCCGCTAGGAACGATGCATCGTTTGCATAACCCGGGAACGATTCCCCTAGAGTTAATAGAGGTGCAGTCAGGTTCCTACTTAGGTGAGGATGACATTGTTCGAGTGGGTGACAATTATGGTCGAGCCTAAAATATCTGCGATAAAAAGATAGTGCAGGACGATAAAAGCCACCAGCCTCAGGTCAAAGCTGCAACAAAAAAGCGCTACAGTTGGCCACCGCCTGAACCTGTTTATATTCCGAAGGAAAAAAATCCCATACATTCCATTTTGACGGCCTTGCCGGTGATCATGTTGATCGTCGGTCTGTACTTTCATTACAAGGGTGAGTCAGAACAGAATAAGGGTGCCCCTATTTACGCAGAAAGCCTGAACATTGCAGGGGTGTTCACTGGTCTGTCCGTTGTGAAGTCCGGTTCGCAGGGGCGACACTACCTATGGATAGAAGAAGATGGCTCCACACGAGGGGTTCGTTTTCGCCCCGATCAGGTTCAATTCATGCAAGAGTTGGAACGAGGCGTGGAAACAGAACTTAGTATCGCTCCAACAATTTCAGGTTCAGGTAAGTACTGGGCGTGGCGAGTGAGTCAGGCGGATACGGTGTTTCTGGATACGGAATCGTTGCTTCAGTAGAACCACTAATCGCCTCATCCAACAAGAATTTCTGGTTTGAAATCTCAAGACCTCGTCACTATCGCTATCCTTACGGAGGCTCATAGTGTTTTTTGCATCTATGCAAGGGCGAGTCTTTGCTTAGTAGTGCGTGCTTCTTTTACGGGTTTTTTCGTGAAATTAATTGTGACTTTGAGCCCCGGATTGTTGTCTTCAAGAGACAAAGTCGCAGAGTGCAGGCGTGCCACAGCTTGAACCAAGCTTAAACCTAAGCCGTTTCCAGGTGTGTTTCTTTCATTTTCTAGTCTTACAAAACGTTCGAACACTCGTTCTCTCTCGTGTTCCGGGATACCAGGCCCATTGTCAGAAACGGTGATCGAAAATTGCTGATCGTTCCCTGATACGCTGAGTTTTACTGCAGATGGGTCAGGTGTGTATTTGATGGCGTTATCTAGTAAGTTGGTCACAGCTTGGCCAATCAGATGCCTGTTGCAACGAAAGCGTGGATTGCTCTGTATATCGCTATCGAATGTCAGAAACTCTTCTTCTTCAGCTACTGCCTGATAAAGCTCGGCAAGTTCGGACATCAAATCCCCGATATTAGTCTCGCTCCATTGCGCAGAATCTATTCCAGCTTCAAGTCTGGCAATGCTTAGCATCGCATTGAAGGTATGAATAAGGCTGTCAGCATCACCAATTGCCTCGTTCATTACAGATTGGTAAACATCTGGGCTGCGTTCATCAAGAAGGGTTACTTCGAGGCGATTACGGAGACGCGTAAGCGGACTTCTTAAATCGTGTGCAACATTATTGGTCACCTGTTGCATGCTATTCATAAGATCTTCAATGCGGTTTAGCATCTGATTGAGCTTGGTAGAAATTTCGTCAAACTCATCATCTCGTGCTGTAACCGATAACCGTTGTGATA
>JBLHWG010000199.1:0-9594 GCA_047629055.1 Halioglobus sp. | reverse complement strand
GCGTGATTTCTCTGGTTCTGTGTGCCGTCCTGACAGACTCAGTATTGTTGAATATGGCAAGGGTTCTAGCAGGCCTAGGGGGAGGGCTTGCTTTTGTCGCAGGTGGTGTGTTGGCAGCCAGTGTATCAGCCCGGGATCCGGATCGATCCTCATTTCTGCTCGGATTGTTCTACGCGGGGCCGGGCTTGGGAATTGCCATATCCGGTTTAGTGGTGCCGGTTACTCTTTACTTAATCGGTCCTGGGTCGTGGTCAATGGCCTGGGCTTTGCTGGCCGTGATATCCATTCCCCTGGTCGGAGCACTGATGTTTGGACTTCGAGCAGAAGGAGGGCCGCGGCCACGCTCACAAGTGAAAGTATCTCTTGGCAACGTGCGTCTGTTGTTGACTGGCTATTGCTTATTTGGAGTCGGGTACATCGCCTACATGACATTCATGATTGCCTGGGTACGTGACGGTGGCGGATCAGTCGTGGATCAGTCGTTATTCTGGGCGCTCATTGGAGTTGCCGCAATGATCTCCCCTTGGCTTTGGGCGCGCGTTCATAGGTGTTTGAAACATGGGCATGCGTTTGCTTTACTGTGCTCGCTTACAGCGATTGGAGGTGTGGTGCCGCTTATACACAATGGACCCATTGCATTGTATGTGTCCGGTGCGATATTCGGCTGCACATTCTTCGCCGTGGTTGCATCGACAACGGTCTTCGTTCGTCGTAACTATGCAGAAGCAGCGTGGGGGCGTGCAATTGGGGTACTAACCGTAAGTTTTGGTATTGGACAGGTATTAGGACCTGTTGTAATTGGTGTAGTAAATGATGCAACCGGTGGGTTGTCAAGCGGTTTAATTGCTTCGACGGGGTTGTTGGTGTTGGGGGCTTTGATGGGTGGCTTGCAGCGGGATATTGAAAGAATTCCAAAATCACGACTACGAGCAAAATAAAAAACCTCGGATTCCAGCGGCAAAACTTGCCGTCAAAGAACCCAACTCCTGGTTCAGTTCGTGGTGTGTGAAATTGAAATTAATCGAATTTACTGAGTTTGTCACTCTTCCTTTGTGTCTCGCAGTGGGCGGGGCTCCGTTGTCCAGGCTAGCAGTGACCTCGGTGGGTCTGGAACGCTATTGAATTCTTCACCTGTGATGCTCAGGCTCGGTTGATTCTTGAAATTCATGAAATCGCGAAACCAGGGTCGCTGATAGACCAAACTAACAATAGGGCGAGGCGTATTGGAGCGATTGGCCTGACCGTGATGTGAAGCTCGGTAATCCATCAAGTAACAGTCGCCGCGCTTGAACAGTGGTGTCTGGTACGGCAATGCACTCGACTGTTGGCTACTGAGCCCATGCGTACCCTTCTTCAATCTTGTGGTGCCTACATGCTCGTCTAGGTCAATTAGCGGCACCATCATGGTGACGGCAAAGCTAGGGAGCGTGGGTTCTTCGGGGTCATCATGAAAGAGATGCTTATGATCTTTATGCAATCGCTGGTCAGTTGACCCCGGAAGTGACATTGCTGATGTAAAACATCCGATAGTGTGTCCAAAGTACGGGATGGAACCGGACTGGTTACAGAGTCTGGAGAGAAGGCCTTGGTTCACATGGACAGCGTGACACAGCAGAATGCAGCATTGGTGCAAGAAGCCTTGAAGACCAGTGGCAGAATGAGTGATCAAGCGATCGTGATGAGTACCAAAATTGGCTATTTCTCACACTCGTCGATATTGTGCGCCAACCTGAGCCGGGACAAAGAGCTCCTGCCAATCTGTCAATGCAAAACGCATGGCAATCATCAAAAGCCAATAAACCACCTAAAGGTGCTGCTACCAATCAGCCAATAGCGTCTCCAGCGCTTAAACGCGCTTCGGGTCAGGAAGAATTTTGGGACGAATTCTAAACAGCGGCTCGCATCTGGTTCGGTTCCGGGGCATGGATGCCTCACTATTGTCTCAGGGAATCTGATATCTAGCTGAGATTCTTAATTAGGTCGTTAAATACATTCTGATATCTGCCGATATTCTTTTTATATATATACAAACAAGGGTTCTTAACCAATGAAAGTAATGATCGTTGACGATTCTAAATCTATGCGGATGATCGTGAAACGTACCTTGAAGCAAGCTGGGTATGACAATATGGAATTTGAAGAGGCTGGAGACGGCACAGAGGCCCTTGCACAAATCGATGACTACATGCCACATCTAGTCCTGTGTGATTGGAACATGCCCTTGATGAATGGCCTTGATTTTCTGAAGGCAATTCGCGCTGCTGGAAATTCTGTTAAGTTCGGGTTTGTAACGACGGAGTCAACTGTTGAAATGCGTGCCAAAGCCAAAGAGGCTGGAGCGCAGTTTCTTGTGTCAAAACCATTTACACCTGAATCTTTTGAAAGAGCACTGAGGCCTGTAATCGGATGAGTATGCAATTTCAAAAGCCAGAAGAAAAAGCGTTGGTCGAGATGCTGGATATGATGTTGGGTGCGTCGACTAAGGCTACCGTATCCAGCAGTTATGATGCTGCCAGTACAAATTATACGGCTATATACGCGAATAATGATGGCGATACTGTAGCGACCTGCCGGTTGGCATTGCCAACGGCTGCAGCCTTAGGGTGTGCTTTGTCTATGATTCCTCCTGGGGCTGCAGAGTCCATGGTAGAAGATAAAGAACTAACGCAAACGGCAACAGAGAATCTCTACGAAGTGATGAACATGTTTTCCAGCTTGCTGATGAATGATAAATCATCACACCTAAAGCTCAATTGCGTCAGCGCCGCTAACGATGCCAGTATTGAAGGTACTGCTTTTGAGTTCACAATAGATATGGGTAAGTACGGATCAGGGCAAATACTGTTTAATGTTGCCTAATAGGAAGGATTTGGTCCATTAGTAAACCACCCACGCTACTCAAGGATGAGTCAGGTAGGGTTGATATAGAACGTTAATATTGGGTTTTCTGATTTCCATTCGCAGTGGTCTTATGCTCATTAGTTTCACCGCTGTTGCGCTAATTCTATGGTTAAGCGTTAGCTTTTGGTACACAGCCTATGAACAAAGGCTTGATTCGGCTCAGCTTCTGGAAAGTATAGAAACCGAAGATCGCTTTTTGAGTCATCACGAGCCCTTTCCCGGCAGCGTTCATTGGTTCACTTAACACTAAGCCGTGTAGAAAAGGCTCAGGATATGGATTTAGCTGAACTCAGCGCCTTGCAGGTCGAATCGCGCGTTCGGTTCGACACAATTCGCGAAAAACTGGATTATGCGATAACTGATACTTCGTTAAACGACCGATTTACCTTCGTCAATTCAGAAATTAGCAATATTTATAGCGACGTTATAGAATTTGTTAACAAGCTATCCAGCAAAGATGACTGGATAATAGAGCAAGCGTCACTACCTTTGTCCCAACGCGATACCGGAGCAAAGGACCGCACGTTTAGTCAGTTCTCTTCATTAATAGATTCAACGCAGCTACTTCGTTGGGGAACGCACTTTGCCCCTAGACACAGTGTGCTAGACATAAATCATTTGCAGGCGCTACGTGTCGCCAACTGCAGTTTAGCGATGCAATTGCCTGCGAAGCTTCTCTGATGAGCAGTTTCTTAGCATCAAAAGTAAACCTAATTAGCAACGAGCGTTTGGAAATTGAAGCGATCCATAACAAAACTCTGGCTACATGGTGAGCCCTGCAGCAATACACGACGAAGCGTGGCGCCAATCCAGCGCTATCAACCGCCATTGCATATATAGAAACTCAGTACTTTAACGAGTTCATTAAGTTTCGTGATGTCATTCTTCATCACAATGAACTCGTCGGTCAAAAATTCCATGACCTTAGATCACTGGCTATCAGTCGAAGTTAAGACTACCGACTTAGTGGATCTGCTAGATCAAGTAAACAGTGAACAGATTAGGGAATTTACCATAGTGGTTGAAGCCAAGGCGTTAAGAAATCTTCTTATTGATAGCGCCGTTGTTTTTATATGCTTATTGATTGGTGTTGCTGTCATTGGTGTTCTGAGAAAAATCAGGCATATGGCAACCCATGATGATCTCACAGGGTTACCTAATCGGATTTGTTTTGAAGGCCTTTAAAACACTGAAATCGAGAATTCAAAAAAAAACCAGTCGCGGTTTTGTTTGTCGATAACGCTGGCCCAAGCCTGTGGTTTAGAAACAGTCGCTGAGGGCCTAGAGACACCAGATCAGGCGAATATGATTGCTGAGTTGGGTTGTGATTACATTCAAGGGTACTTTTACTCAAAGACTGTACCAGCATCAGAGCTTATGCAACGTTTGGCGTCAATAAACGATTACTGCAGGAATAATTCGCGAGCAGCATGAGAGATTAGAGAAGTCCCCTTGTTTGCCATAAATTGACAACTGATAATCTGAAGTTGGTGGTCACTCGGCCGACAATGTGGCACTGTGTATACAAGTTAAATCCACTTAACTCACTCAGCTCAATTGATTATGCCTATGAAAAGCAGGAATTTAGTCGCAGCGATTGTTATGACAACCATTCCAGTAGGTATGGTTCACCCTCAAGAAGCGGCTGATGGCTTTGCGCCAGAAATCGCTACAGGCGTTTCACCGCGCACCATGCAAACCACTAAGAATTTCATGGTGGCTGCAGCTAATCCGCATGCGGCAAAGGCAGGGTACGATGCGTTGGCCCGAGGTGGGAGTGCAATCGATGCCATGGTTGCTACGCAATTGGTCCTGGGCCTCGTTGAGCCTCAATCCTCTGGTCTGGGTGGTGGTGCATTCATGATCTATTACGATGCAGCAGTCGATCAGCTGACAACTTTTGATGGTCGTGAAACAGCTCCGATGGCAGCGACTCCGACACTTTTTCAAGATGATGGCGGTGAAAAACTGAAATTTTGGGATACGGTTGTGGGTGGGTTATCCGTTGGCACACCAGGGACCGTGAAGCTTCTGTACGAGACTCATAAGGCGCACGGCAAATTAGATTGGCCAAGCCTTGTACAACCGGCAATTGATTTGGCCGAAAATGGTTTTGAAGTATCGACACGCTTGAACCAACTGATAAGCAATGATCAGGAACGCTTGTCAGTGCATCCTGATACAAAGGCGTATTTTTTCGGTGAAGATGGCAGCCCTCATGCAGTCGGTCATGTACTAAAAAACCAAGCTTATGCTGACACTTTAAAACAAATTGCGTCTGGCGGCGCAGACGCGTTTTATAAAGGACCCATTGCACAAGCCATTGTTGATAAAGTGCTAAATGCGGGCAATCCGGGAGTATTAGCGCTGGCGGATCTCTCTAACTATGACGTTAAAGAGCGTGATCCTGTCTGTGTGAGCTATAGAGCCCATAATGTCTGCGGTATGGGGCCGCCGTCTTCTGGTGCTTTAACTGTTGGTCAAATTCTTGGCCTGCTTGAGCCCTATCCGTTGGCAGAGCTTGGACCAACGTCGGTGGAGAGCTGGCGCCTCATTGGCGATGCATCTCGTCTTGCCTTTGCAGATAGAGGACGCTACATGGCGGATAGTGATTTCGTACCCATGCCCACTGAAGGGTTGGTGAGCGCTAGATACCTAAAAGAAAGATCCGCATTGTTAGGCGGTGACAAAGCACTAGAAGCAGTGTCAGCGGGTGAGCCAGAATGGGATCATGCGATGTTAATGGCGGATGATGAAAGTATCGAATTTAAATCAACCAGCCACTTTTCAATTGTAGATACAGAGGGCAACGTGGTTTCAATGACAACCACTATTGAGAACGGATTTGGTTCTCGTCTGATGAGCGGTGGTTTTCTTCTCAATAATGAATTAACAGATTTTTCATTTGCTACACATAAAAACGGCATACCTATTGCCAATCGTGTTGAGCCTGGTAAGCGCCCAAGATCGTCAATGGCCCCGACGGTTGTTATGAAAGAGGGCAAGCCTTACATGGTGGTTGGATCACCCGGTGGTAGCCGAATCATTGGTTACGTGGCCAAAACAATCATTGCCCACATTGATTGGGGAATGAATGTACAAGAGGCCATCAATGTGCCTCATGCGGTCAACCGATTTGGTACCTACGACCTAGAAGAGGGTACCGGCGCCGTTGCATTACAGAATGAATTGGAGGAGATTGGTTATAAGGTTAAAGTAAGATCACTCACCTCCGGACTGCATGCCATTGTCATCGGAGATGACATATTGATGGGAGGGGCTGATCCTCGGCGCGAAGGTGTTGCAGTAGGCGAATAGAGATTACTAGTAACAGAGACTCATCTGTGTAATTTGCCCATGTATACCATCTCATCTGAATTGCGTCAGGTATCGGTAAATCCGCTAGGTGCAGAACTGACATCGTTGGTGTCAGTTCCTACCGATGAAGAATTCATGTGGAGCGGCGATGCGGCTATCTGGTCTGGTCGGGCCCCGATACTGTTTCCCATTGTCGGGCAGCTTCGACATGGCCAGATGAATGCAAAGGGTCAGAGCTGGCTAATGAATAGGCATGGTTTTGTGCGAAGTCATCATTTCCACTGCCAAAAACAGGCTGAAAATCAGCTGATTTGCACCTTTGAATCTGACGACAAAACGCTGCTCAGCTACCCTTGGCGATTTCGTCTGACAGTCTCCTATACTTTGATTGCCCGAGAATTGTTGATCGATTACCGAGTAGAGAATCTGGATAAAGAAACCCTGTTATTCAACCTCGGATCTCATCCGGCATTTTCTTTGCCACTTGCTGGTGCGCAAATAGCAGACTACCAAATACGATTTGATCAGGCTGAATCACTGCAGCTCCACAAGCTTAGAGACAACCTGTTACAACGAACTACGGAACCGTTTCAACTCGACCAAAACACCCTTCGAATCACGCCTTCTCTATTTGACAGCGACGCATTGGTATTCATGAATATCCAGTCACGTGAACTTACGCTCCAGCATTGTCCTCCGGGTTGCATAGCGCCAGTAAGTCGGGTAGTTGTTAATACGGGTGGTGCACCTCATCTGGGAATTTGGGCCAAACCTGCTGCTCCGTATGTATGTATCGAGCCATGGTGGGGATATGCTGATTTTGCAGATGCATCAGGTGAATTTTCCGAAAAATCTTCTGTGCAGTCACTGGCCGTAGGTGAAACATTCGAGCATCGCCTTACTATCACAACTATTGACCGTGAATAAGCAGGGAAAAGTTGAGTTGCTAATATTATTTGCCCATGCAACTCGTGACTGGTTTTAGTAGTGCCAAGTTGAAATATTTACGTTAGACGGGAGTATGAATTTTTCCGCGAAATAACTCGGCACTCTCGTGATCTCGGTCATTGACGCCACTATCGATTAGGGCCGGAAAATTTATATGTGTCAGGTGATCGTATCGTGTATAGCAATCTCCGACCTCTGACATTCCATCGAAATGTGGTACTCGAATGTGGGACTGGATATCTGGCCAAGTCTTCGCTGTCAGAACAAGCTTGTTATCGAAAGGCAGATCATCGAACTCTCTGAGTAATTCTGCAGTGCAAAGATCCTTGTCTGTAAAAAACAGAATCAGATTATCAAGATTTATTCGTTGCTTTCGGCGATTCCATTTTTCGGTGGCCTCGCTTAAGCTGGCGTAGTGCATGAAATGAATTTCGATGTCGTCAAGCTGCCCCACTGGGTATTGTCCGTGGGTGTTTCGGACAAGTTCTCCTTGTCTATAATTGGATTTTGACTTGAATTTGAGTGGCAGTGATAGATAGTACTCAAGATTTTTTACAAACTTGAGATAACAGGGAGCGAAGAAAAACAGGTTTACCGTTGGACTGGTATACGGCATATTCAGGAACCGGTAGGGCAATGTACCGGTGCAGTTACTTGCAATAATCGAAAAATCCCGACTTTTTATCGTGCTGATGTTCGCCACCACGCGCAATTTTTTGAATTTCTCACCAAGTTTGTCGCTTGCAGATCTGATCATGTGTTTTGCGGCTTCGTCGAGTCAAAGCTTCGAATGAATATTGAGTATTACAAAAAGTATAGCTCAGCGAAATAAAAACAGAGGCTGGTTTTTTTCAAGATCTAGTCAGAGACATGCAAATTGCTATACGCATCATGAAAACAGACAGATACTGAGTCCAGTTGGACAGCCATCGGTCGTAGGTGTGTACCACACCACAATATCCAGCTTCGTGTATGTGCAGAATTGCCCCCTGATTAACACGCAAAAGGCGAGATCTCTCATGGCAGAACATTCGGCGAATCGGTTTGATTTTGATGATTGGGCAGGGCTCTATCTGGAAAACCCACAGGAATTCGAGGCAAGGCGTCAAGCGGCTCTGATGATCGAGCTGACCCGCGGATCTGCTGAGAATTGTGCTGCTGGCCGTGCTCTATTGGAATCTTATGAGAAGCAAGTAAAAGGTGGTGATTCGCAGCAGCGGATGCAAATGGCGGCCTCGATGATGTTGGAATCAACCGAGCAACTAAAAACCGAGTTAATGATATTGAAGCAGGCGTTACAAAGCACTGAAGAGCAGGGTGAAGTCTAAGGTTTCTCACTATTGCATCGCGCGGTTTTGTGGATCGCGAACCGGCCTTCCTGTCCACGTTTAATCAAGCTCTTCGATTTCTACGCTAGCCTCCAGCGTGTGGACAACGTCACCGTCCACGGCGCCCTGCAACGGACTGACGTCCATAAAGTCCCGCCCCCAGGCAAGGGTGATGTATCGCGCATCGCAAAAACAATTATTGGTTGGGTCAAAGTCGAGCCACCCGCACTGCGGTACATACACCGAAGCCCAGGCGTGTGGCTCGTATTCACTTCGGCGTTTTATTGTTGCGTGGTACCCGCAGACATATCTCGTTGCCAGCCCCAAACTGCGTAGACAAGCAATCGATATATGGGCGAAGTCCTGACAAACACCCTGGGTTGCATTTAACGCCGCAACGGCCGTCGTGTGCACATCAGTAACGCCTTTTACATAAGCCATGTCTAGTTTCAAACGCCGCATGAGATCATCAACGATATCGAAGACCGATTGCCCAGCTTTAGATGATGCAGCCGCGTAGTCACAGATCGTCTTTGAATCAGTATCGACTAACAGAGTGCTAATAAGAAACGCTTGGCACTCTTTGCTTAAAGAAGGGTTGGAACGCACCGCGTCGACAGACGCCTGCCAGGAAATTCCAGCTAGATCGTCAACATTGTAAGCACTCGGTCTTACCTCTACGGTGCTTATCGATGTAACTTCAAGGCGCGCAAGTTTGCTTCGGTATGAGAAAAGCGTAACGCGGTTGCCGAATAGGTCCGTCGTATCTTCCTTAAGGGTAGGAGGAGGGACCACCACAAGCTGAGAAAAGTGAGTGGTCTGATTGGGCGTATCTCTGGGCAACAGCCGCGCACGTGAGCTACTTATAGTGGCCCAGTTGTCAAAGCGGTAAGTGGAATGATGAAAAACGCGATAATTAGGCACAACAGAGTTGGGTCATGGGAATACTAGGACTTTGGCTTGCGAGGGTGCGGTTTGCACACCCATTGGTGCGTTTGCATTGGCTCCATTCATAGCAACAGTACTGGTATGGTGCGCCGCGGGCTGCCCTTCGACAGTTACCTTCGAGCTGCCCTTCATGTACTTGCAGGGGCCTTTT
>JBLHWG010000198.1:0-9603 GCA_047629055.1 Halioglobus sp. | reverse complement strand
AAGCCCCTGAGGCGAGGATGAAACCCAACCAGGGCATCATCGCAATGTACAGCCCCACTAGCGATATCATGACGAATAGTCGAACAGGCAAAACAGCTTGAAAAAACCCCTCTGACTTTTTTTTGTTACCAGCGCTGCCTCTTGCGTTTGAAAAGACATCACGAAGAATCGAAAGGCCAGACACGAGCATTGTACCCGCTGCCAACATCGGGAAAACACCCGGCTCCGACAGTCCTTTAAAGCCGGAGATCAACCAAGCTTGCCAAAGGGCAATTGCGCTAAAAACGACTAGCGCAATGACGAAAATCAATTCCCCTGGTCGATTAGCAGAGCTGGCGGGCTCCTTTAGACGGGTCGGCATACCGCGCTCCAAATAGTTGACATTAAAACCCGGCCCAAAAAATTTAGGCCAGGTTGTAGTCATTGAAAGCTATGGACGCATGATGCCTATAGTTTCAGGGTTCACCTTGGCGGCACCCGTATCCTGAAGTGCCCAAGCTGTTACTTGCTGCCATTTCTTAAGAAATTCGACGGCTTCCTGACCAGACATATTCATGACAATGTTGCCGCGATTAGCCATCAGAGTTTTGAAGCCTTCGCTCTGTGCAGCTGTGTCAAAGGCTGTCGTCAGTATTGCTTTCACATCATCAGGCGTGTCACCCCTGACGAAAACCCCATAAAACGGGCCCCATGGCAGGAACTTACCCATCTCAGGCAGAGAATCAGTTATTGCCGGAGCATCTGGGAGCGTGTCAACAGGGGTACCGTTAACCACAGCCAAAACGCGCATCTTGCCGCCTTTTACCTGTTCAGCAGCTGCCGAGATACCCGTTGGCATAAAGTCGACTTCGCCGCCAAGCATGGCAATCAAACCAGGGCCTTCACCACCAAACGGAATTGCAGTCACATCGAAGGGTGCCGCATTTTTTATCAGTGCACTGATCGTGCTTGGCAATCCACCTGGGCCGGTAGAACCCATGAGCACCTGGCCTGGGTTGGCTTTGATGTCAGCCAGCAGATCTTCCATGGACATGTATTTTGAGTCGGCAGGGACGGTAATCACTGCTACACCACGGCCCAGAATATTGATGGGATAAAATTTTGAGTAGTCCAGATCAGCAACACCCATGATTGGGTGTAATTGAGGATTTTCTGCTCCGTACAAGAACGTGTAGCCGTCAGCTGGTGCTGCATTTACATAAGCTGTGGATATCGCACCGGCACCTCCGGATTTGTTCAACACGACAATTGCCTTGCCCAATGCCTCTTCTGCAGCAGGATTAATAGCTCGGGCAACCGTATCTGTTGCTCCACCAGCGCCCCACATCACAACACCCAAAACTTCACGTTCAGGGTAGTCAGCCGCGAAAACGCCAGCGCTCATTGTCATGACTGCAGTGAGCGCTACCGCTGTTGTTGCACCTAATATTTTTTTGATCATTTCAACGTCCTATTTAGTAGTAGATAAAAATAGCATGATTAAACTACCACTTTCGCCATAAATAGGCTCTCTCAAAGCACTCATAACTTTACATTATAACAAGTGAAATCCATGGCTTTTACCAGATGTAGAGCGAAAACTTTGAACCCCAACCGTTGTGACAAGGCTTCCCCAGGTGTGATGGACAAACCTAATCTGGGTGCCTCCATTCGTTGGACTTGCCAGGTCCAATCGAATTCCACGGACTGGGTTTTATACCCAATTTTCCAATTTGAGTTTGTAGAGAAATAACCAAACGATTCACCCGTGCTTTGACTACGGGTAGAGCCGCAAAGTGCAAGCCCCCCAACGGAGTTGCAACAAAGGGTAGAAACGGATTACGTCGCAGGGACAAGTGTATCTCCATGCGAGTCGTATTTTTATTACTCGCACACCGAGCGTGAAAACCATGCGTGTTTGCCACAACAAGCGTATTAGCTTTTACCACCATTTTAGTGGGCTGAGGATACCCCAATGCAGACAGTTGATCTTCTGACACTCTTATTGACCCACGTCGTGAATATTTATTGTCTACTGAATTAATCAATGTCGATATTGATTTTTCCCATGCCAGTCGCTGATCTGACATCTTGTGCGAGCCTTTCACAAAGCAAAAAGGACCATCATCCTCTTCAACATCATTCAAAAATAACCAGGCTTTTGCAGTTGCGTGAAAGGTATCACTGTGTAGATCACTTTGAGGATCTTGACCGCCGGCGGCTTTGGCTAGCACAGTCTGCAAAGTCACCAACGGTTGACCAGCGTGAGAGGCCACATAGCGCACCAGATTGAGAAGCCGGGCGTCCTCGCGGACTTTGAAAATTGCCGGGCGTGATTCAAGATCAGTATCATCAATCATAGATCGACGAGTTGTTGTAGCCCCCTGATACATGTCTACCCGATCGAAGTTAGTGTCGTGTATTTCATGCAACAGTTCCTGAAAATGATCCTCATCCAGAAAATTATCTATACGTACGAACCCATCCCGCTCATATCCAGCAGCAAGATGCTCTGGAACAAGTGGCGCAAGGCGACGTCTACGCATACTTGCCATTCGCATGCCTAGTGTAACTCTGTGAACATGTAAATTATGCTCATTAAGAAAACGGCTACCCAACAAGGAATTTTTCTCGAATGACTTAACACCGCTAAAGAGTTGAAAAAAATGCAACGGGAAATTGAGACAATTTTTCAACATCAATACTGACGATTTCCCGAAACGCATCAAGCACTTCCTCCAACGCTATGGTGGCCAGGCAAGGGCCTACCGTACTCGATGCAGAATCCGTACCGCTGGGAATATCGCCATAGTAAACCCGCTCTATTCACCGCTTTATTTGCGCATGTTACATGCACGTGCGGCCACAGCTCCGCGTTAATGCCGCGGAGGCTATGGCCTTTACGTAGACAGGTTTAGTGCCATTCAGCAATATTTAACTTAAATGGTGAACCTCTGCAAGCTTGTACACGGGGGTGTTCAGATTCTCCATACGGGCCTTAATCTGAAGCGAAAGAAACTGCGAATAGTGCCTTGATTGATGCAAGTTACCGCCATGAAACCACAGGTTTTCTTGGTGAGTTGGCTTCCACATATTTCGCAGCTCTCCTTCCCACGGACCTGGGTCTTTGATGGTATCCGACCCCAGCCCCCAACACTTGCCAACCTTATCAGCAACTTCTTGGCTAATCAGTTCAGCAGCCCAACCGTTCATAGATTTATACCCCGTTGCCAACACAACAAGATCAGCTTCCAGCTCGCTACCGTCATCAAACACCACCGACGAGTCAGTGAAATCTGCGACTGCCACACCTGGCTTTAACTTGATCTTGCCATCGGCAACCAGCTCAGAAGCCCCAACGTCAATATAGTAGCCTGAACCACGCCGCAAATATTTCACAAATAATCCTGACCCATCCTCACCAAAATCGAGCATGAACCCGGCTTTCTCTAGCCGGTCGTACAAATCCTTGTCCCGTTCCTTCATCGCGGCGTAAACAGGTATCTGAAATGCTGGCAGAATTTTATAGGGCACCGATGCAAAGATTAAATCTGCCTTGTGATGATCGACACCGTTGGCACGCGCCTTTTCGGAATACAAATCACCGAGAGCTAAATCCATTAAGGTGTTTGATTTGCAAATGTGGGTGCTACTGCGCTGAACCATGGTTACATCTGCGCCGTTCTCCCACAACGCTGCACAGATGTCGTGAGCTGAGTTATTGGAACCGATCACAACCACTTTCTTTCCAGCGTATTGATCCGGCCCCGAATGCTGGCTCGAGTGCTGCAACTCGCCTTTAAACTTTTCCTGACCAGGCAACGTGGGTATGTTCGCTCGCCCGGACATACCTGTTGCCATCACTAACTGAGTAGGCTTGAGCACAACTTCAACACCTTCCCGCAGGACCGTGACCGTCCAGGTTTTTGAGGCTTCATCGTACGAGGCGCTTTGACATTCCGTGGAATGCCAATAATTTAGCTCCATCACACGGGTGTACATCTCCAACCAGTCACCGAGTTTGTCCTTGGGTGCAAAAACAGGCCAATGCTCTGGAAACGGGATATACGGTAGATGGTCATACCAGACAGGATCATGCAAACAAAGCGACTTGTACCGGTTGCGCCAGCTATCACCGGGCCTAGGGTTCTTCTCGAGAATAATTGTTGGCACACCCAACATTCGCATTCGGGCACCCAATGCAATGCCACCTTGACCACCGCCGACAATGACGCAATAAGGCTGCTCTTCATAGCCCAGGCGAGTTTGCTCGTCTAGTCGTGCTTCCGACCACGTTTGGCGTTGCTTATCAGCCCCATGCTGAACACCCATGGCACGCCCTACCCCCTGCTGCTCTTCGTACCCCTTCAGCTCAACCATCGTTGTTAGTAAGGTGAATGCTTTGCCATCGCGCAGACGCAGATGGCCACGACCTCGTGAGACCGCGGTCTCGAAGGTAATCCAGGCGTCAATAATGCCGTCCGCTTCTGTTGGCGGCTCTGCGACAAGCCAGTTGCCAGGCTTAGCATCGGCTACACAGTGAGTCACCATTTCCTTGATGTCTTCACGCCCGTCCATAGTCGTGATATTCCATGTAAAGCTAACCATATCTCGCCAGAACCCTTCGGGCTCAAACAACTCAGCGGTGGCTTCTGCATCTGCCTGGCCCAAGGCACTCTCGAATGCCTCCAGCCATTGATTCACAGCTTTAAGTTCTGCACTCTGTGAAGCGTCGGGCGCCATTTCGGCGACAGTTGTACTCATTGCGGCTAATCCTCCATTATTGAACGAGCACTACAATTAACGTGATTCAATAGATAAAGTCAACCATACCGAACCTTATGACAATACTCGCTCTACCTACTCTGAATTCCCGGGAGCACTTACTGTCAGCCTCAGCCTCAGGCTCGTCACATCGGCTAAGTTCAATCAAACTGCAACTAGCGCTGACAATGAGTGGGTTTGGGATTTGGGTAGACATGTCATTAAAAAAAGATCCCCCTTCCTGGACAAATTACAGTCTCCACATTAATTGTTGTCTTAGTAATTTCAGCAACTGTGTTTAACACACGGGAGATCTGGATCCGTTACTAATGCAGTAACATCTGCAAAACCTTGCGGCACTACTATTCGCACGTTAGAAAAACTGTTGGACTCCAGTCAGTCCACACCGGCTTGAAGAACCCCATCACTGGACAGTGTTGACTATGTCTTGTAAAGCAGTATTAATCTGTATTTATAGGTAAAGACGCAACATGATACAGACAGAACCTGGAGACTCCTTCAACCATAACCATCCCCGTTCCGAGTGACGTGCTATCGGGTAACGTGCCAGTCTTCGACTTTACCTGCGAGTAACTGAGGCGGAAGTTCCCTCGATTGGCCCACTCGGGAGATGGCACAGCCTCAGCTGGTCCGGTACCTGAATTCTCGAAATTTTCCACCATATCGTTCGTCAACAACGGAAAGAAAAATACAGCTACGCTTCGCAGAAACTGTTCCGAGATGATGTTTGGTGGCCTGCTTCAATTCGTAGGCTTCGTTCATAATCGCGATCCCTACGTATTAAAACGCTTGAATCAGCGCAACGTACCTTACGCGTACGAGATCATAACGAGGACTCCGATTCTAGCGCTAGCCTACCCACGAATTCACCTTCTAAAACCTTAGACACGCCATGTCTCAGCTGACTGTATTTTGTATTAGAGCTTCTTCTAGATATCCTGCTATTTTGCCAGTATCGCGTCTATTGAGAATTTTGTTACATTGAATTTCGTAGGCTTATTCTTCATCCCCAAATTTGATCAAATACTGGATTCGTTCAATCGTGAGGCTAAGGGAGGATTTGCGACTCTTTAAACTCTCATTCAAATTTCAAATATAACGTCTGGTAGCAATTTTTTGACCGAACTTTGTTATCGAGCATCAACCAAGGGAATTCCTCATAGGAAAGTATGCGGCGCGCGAACTACAGACTCAAGAGGTTCATGCCTTGGTCCATCATCTCCAGTTTTTTTGATTGGAGAAAAGGCACTTCATACTACCAAAGCTTACGAATTGCGGGCACAGCAGCAATGTATCGCACAATCAGCTGAGTAGACGGGATTGTGGCTACACTCGAGTTCGTCGGAGTATGCGTAGCTCGGCACTGCATGGAAAATCTGGCTCTAGTCAGTTCTGTCGGACAATAGATGGTCAACATCAGGATGTTCGAACGGCACCCTATCTACGTTCAGTATTTGACGCCAACAAGCTCCCGGATATGGCACCACATAACGGCCAGCCCCTAAGCAGCTTTTGTAACGTCATACTGATTCTCGCCAGTAGTTCCATTTGCTAGCAGCCGGTTAATAGCATCATTAGTTTGTACAGCTGCTTTCTCTAACCAGGCATAGCGCTTTCGATACATCGAACGCTTATTCGGTTTCAGCAATGCTATGTCTTTACGTATCGGCTCTTGCGGAAACTGAAAGAGACTTGCAGAAATTCTTACAGCATGATACTCCCGCCACATCTGATCACGATCGAAACGTAAGGCATCTGTTATTTTAGCACTGTATATGCTTGCGTTATAGATGTTACCGATATTCGAAACGCCATATATCTGTTCCAGTTTTAAGCTGTATGCCACCATATACAGGGTTTCGAGCATCAGAGCTTTAGGACGTAGCCCATGCAGACCGCGAGTTAGCGAAACTATGGTTTTCTGCCTGTCTGGTATCCGATAATTAGGACCTTGCAATGCACCGATATAACAGGTTTTTCCCTTAATCCCGGACATGTGCAGAGACAAAGTATAAACCTCTCTATTTTGATCGTCACAAAGACGAATACCTATCGAGCCTTCATTCTGATAGCCTGAAAAAAGCTCTACCGAGTAGCACTTTTTGGCATGGCAAGTGAATTCAAATAATCTGTAACCTTGCGGTTTGTATATCTCAGCCACACTTTTCCCAAACAGCTCTTTCAGCATAAGAAAATGATTTCGCAATTGCTCATATCGTTGAATGCTACCCCAGTCAATCTGGACGTAAGGGCTGAAAGGTTTATCAAGAATAGCTGGACAGAGATGCATCACCTCAGAAAGCTCCGGGGAATCAAACACATTCTGCAACGCTTCGAATTCTTCTCGGTAACGCAAACTATTCAATAAAAAGTGTGCAGTTTTCTTGTACCGCCGATGCCACGGTAACTCTGAATAGATCTTGCCAGCTATGTGCCGTAATGACCTGACATAACTCAGAAAATTACTAGCGGAGTGCTGTGCTGCTGATTCGTTAGCACCTGACAGATTCAATTTACACCTCAGAAGGTCGCTTGAATTAGAAGACGTCTAATACAAACGGCAATACCCGCTAGCTTCTGAAGGAAAAATCTAGACTTTCAACTAGTATTCGTTGAAAAAAGGCGAAATCGTTCAAGAACGCGACCACATGCACTGAAACAGTGAGAATCAGCTCATATTTCAAACATTACGCTGCCTGAGTATCAATAGGTTTAACCACCCGCGGCATTAATTTTCAACCGCGTTTCAGAAATACGGAGCTTTAAACTCAACTCCTGCGAGGAGAAGCGCGATACGGCGTCTTCCTCTGCGTCGAGATCATCGAGCAAATTCTCGGGAACAGGGCCATCATGAGCTGCCTGCTTCAGCCTGAGTCGGAAGAGCCTGAATTCAGCGACAGCTTTTTCCTGCTCCACCTTGTAAAGATTCAGCTCCAGCCCATCAACGAAACTTGAAAGAAAAGGTGCCTCAAGACCAACTGGGCAAACGTCATTGTATTCAGCGTTTATACGACCTTTGGCCAGACCATTCCTGGGCGTGCAGTATAGCTTTACACCGTTTGCATGGCCTTTGTTGTAGAGCCTGGCATTGGGCGAGATGCCTATTTTGGCACATGCCTTTGCATGGCTGGATAACAGTGATAGTGGACTACCGTTTTGACCATCTAACGAACCCCGTGTCTCCCAATTTGCACTTGCACATTCTGACTTACTCATCGACGCACAGCCGCTAATGAACACCAGGCAAATCGCTGGAATAAAAATAGTTTTAACAATCACGCCCATACACCCATTTACGTCACAGTCCTGTACCTTATCGTATCAAGCATGGCTGTGACAGTGAAAATTCACGGCGCAATTCTATGACGGAGTCAATATGCCTACGCGTTTGGATGCAAATAAGTCTGAGACGTTTATGTAGACCCCCTCTATTTACTGTCGAGGTAAGTTCTCCATCCACCTAAGTGTGTGACGTCGGTGGCACCAGTAACCGCGCAGGCTTCCGCTATAAATCCGCACAGTGCTCTACCATCGGAAAGGCTGACATGCCCAAGCCCCAATGGAGCGGCAATACCTGACAGAAAACTCCCTAGTTCTGCACTTGGCATACGCCACACCTCAACTGCGATAGCTGCTCCAGCGTCAGATGAACGCACTAATGCAGGCCTTTGAAGGGGTGTTTCATCCAAGGCATATAATTGATACTCAGCGGCTGTTCTAGTTCGCTCAACAAAATAGCCTCCACGATCGGTTAACTGGCTGTTCAGAGGCATATCTTGCATATGTGCTCCACACACAACAATGTCCATCCAGTCGGATCGTCCAACAGACTTTTCACAAAGCTGTGGCAATAATTGTATGGTCGTACCTAACGGTAGCTTGAATAACTGCTGCAGCCGATTACCAATGGATAATAGCCGCCTATCCGTAAACGCTGACGCACTCAAGGTAATACCAAATGGATGCCCACTTTGCGTAAATGTGGCAGGGACCGACAGCGCTGCCATATCCAACAAGTTGACAAAATTCATGTAATAGCCCAACTCACTATTGTGCTTAATAGGGTCCCTGAGCATTTGCTCCACACTGAACAAACTGCCGGCAGTCGGTGTCAGCAAAGCATCAACGTTCTTAAGCTGATCACTGCAAGGTTGCTTAAGTTCGTTCAGTCGATATTGCGCTCGAAACAGCTCTACAGCAGATGGCTTTCCTCCAGGTGCGATAATATCCCGCACCACCGGAAAAAACGCTTCTGGCTGTTCTTCAATTAATGGCAGAGTGGCTATGTAGCGCTCAGTCACCCAAGGGCCTTCATACAGTAACTTTGCAACCTCATCAAAGGGGGCATAGTCAATCTCAACAAGCCTAATACCCGAATTTCCCAGTTGTACAAGAGTTGCTCTGTAGGCTGACTCATATTCCTCATCACCAAAAAATTTCAATTGATCTTGAGCGATGATGCCTAGTGTTATTTGACTGTCAAATTTGCCATAGAAATCAGTCCGATTGGAGAACGTGTTGGCTCGACTGTACCCGTCCTCAGCATCAAAGCCCTCTGCAATGGACAAAATTTCGTTAGCGTCGTCACAGTGCAGCGCAAAAATACTCACACAGTCCAAACTTTTACAGGCTGGTACAACACCATTGGTAGACAGTAGACCTCGCGTTGGCTTTACACCGACAAGGTTATTGAAACTGGCAGGCACTCGCCCAGAACCTGCTGTATCAGTTCCCAAACTGAAGCTGGCAAGTCCCAACGCGACCGACACCGCTGAACCAGCACTGGAACCACCGCTAACAAGTGTTTTATCAAAGCTGTTTAGGCAAGGCCCCCAAGGT
>JBLHWG010000197.1:0-9607 GCA_047629055.1 Halioglobus sp. | reverse complement strand
TTCAATCACGCGATCAAAAAACTGGATATGACCATCGAATAGGTATGATTAAAGGGGGACGGATCCCATTGCAGAATGGACCGCCCCCTTTTCCCGATTGTTCATATTTCCACAAGAGGGCTCCGTCCCCTTTTTTATATTCACTAAACTCCACCTTTGCTGCACGCCACAACTATGTCAAAGCAACCCAATATCCTATTGATTATGGCAGACCAGATGGCGGCACCTGCTATGGGGCTGTACGGGAACACCATCGTAAAAACTCCGTATATCGATGAACTCGCCAATAGTGGTGTTGTCTTTGAAAATTGTTATTGCAATCTACCCATGTGCGGCCCGTCACGCGCCTCCTTACACACCGCAAAACTACCTTTTTCCATGGGCATGTATGACAACGCTAGCGAGTTCCATGCAGACATGCCAGCCATGCCTCATTATCTGCGTGCGCTAGGATATCGAGCCGAGCTCGCAGGAAAAATGCACTTCGTCGGTCCTGACCAATTACATGGCTACGAGAAAAGGCACACCACTGAGATCTATCCTGCCAACTTCGCCTGGACTGTAGACTGGTCGAAAGGGCGCGAGTATCGCCCAACAAATTTGACAATGGCCCCTGTCATTGAATCAGGCAAGTGCATTCGCACGTTGCAGATGGATTATGACGACGAAGTTGCCTACCACTCAACACAGGCTATTTATGACCTTGCTCGTAAACCTGACGATAAACCTTTCTTTTTGACAGTCTCATTTACTTCACCTCACTCTCCGTTCGTCATCAGTGATGAATACTGGGATCTATATGATCACCATGACATCGAACTTCCCTCGGTGCCAGAGATTCCTATGGAAGAGAAAGATCACCTAAGCAGAAATTTGCACTACTGCCAAGCAAGGCATCTTTACACCGTCACGGATGAACATAAGCGCACGGCACGGCATGCATACTACGGAATGATGTCCTTCATAGATGACAAGGTCGGCCAACTCATCAAGGCTTTGGAACATACGCAATTAAAAGAAGACACCATCGTGGTGTTTACTTCCGATCACGGAGAAATGATGGGGGAGCGAGGAATGTGGTTTAAACAACATTTTTTTGAATGGGCTTCAAGAGTACCTCTGGTTGTCTCATGGCCGAAGGCCTGGAAGCCATCTCGTATAAAGCAAAATGTCTCACTGATTGATCTGATGCCCACATTCGTGGATGTTGCAAGCAACGGAGAATTCAATGACTACATTGATGACATTGACGGTAACTCCCTACTAGCACCACTGAAGGGCAATACCGAGGGTATGAGTGATGTCGTAATTTCCGAATTCGCTGCGGATGGCTCGACAGGGCCCAGCCGAATGGTAAAAAAAGGCGATTGGAAATACATGTATCTGGAAGGTGTGGAAACCCTTTTGTACAATCTCAAAGACGATCCGAAAGAACTTAAAAATCGCTCCGGTGATGACGATTGCGAAGCTATCGAGAACGAACTAGCAGCAATTGCGCTGGACAATTGGGACCCCAAGCAATGGTATGACACAATCAGACTGGATCAGAGGCGTCGTTTGAAAATTCACGGCGTAACCGGTGGTGATCCTACGTATGTGCACAAAATTCGAGACGATGATGGTAACCGCTATATCCGCAATGCTGGTGCAGCAGATACGAAAGCACGCGCACGACTACCGTACGTCACACCCGCAAAACCCGATTAGCAACGACCTCTCTTGATTTTGTGTGGCATTTCACAGCTCGTCGATTGGGAGGTTCTAAACAGTGCACGACAAGCTCTACCGGGTCGACTACCTATAAAAGGCAATCATCAAAATCTGACTCAATGCTCATGCAGAGTACAAGAGTGGCAATAGTACGCACCACCTCAGCTGTCCCCTATGCCAATATTTGAACTTGTAGTTTCTCATAGGCATTACCTCCAGCTACCCCGATTTATGATGAGTTCTCTCAAATTAAAAACTTCTCTACTGAGCTTGGCATTACCGTTCGTCTTGATGTCAGGCGAAGTGACTGCCAATTCAGGTACCTACAGCCCCCCAGAAACAAGCGGATATGACCTATCCAACCCGGACGTTCAGATGAAACTAGCTTTCGTCCATACATTGTTACTGCAAACTCGACAGAACAACAGTCATCAGTTAAATGGCGAAATCGACAATTAATATCTCATAAGAAAAACAGATCGTGCCGAAGCTGTTTTTGATAAACACGGCAATCTGGTTACGCACTGCGTGAATAAAAGTGTCGTCAACCGTGAAAATCCATTGCAAAGACCACTTGCACATTTTTCAATGGACATATGGCCATGGTTAAAACATGGGAAATGCGATTTTCAAGCCACATCAGCAACTCGATGTGTCGATGCGTATATACGTGTTTTAAGAGATTCACTAATCCTAACCGTGGCTAACGGCAGTGGGTTTTACCTGCCTGAAAACCCAAACGTGATGACAAAGAACTTCAAAGGCTTTTACCTATTTGTGACACAAATGGAAAGACGCGGTTTTAAGGTGAAAAGCTTCATGCAATACGGTATTGAAGAAATAGAACAGCACGAACTATTTCTAGCAACGATCAGAAATGTCCTATTGTCAGAACATGCGGGTATGAATTCCTGAATAGCCGTGACGCCTTCTCAAAATAACTATCCCCGCATTCGTTTAGCTTCTGGATCAAACAACGGCTCCAAAGCAATGCGTGCTGGGTAGCGCTGACCCAGTATTTCAACTTCAAACAGATCGGTATCTTCTCTATAGGCTAATTCAGAGGGCAAGTAGGCCTGCGCTAGTGACGCTTCGACAAAATGACCATATCCGCCAGACGTGACCCAGCCAACAACTCGCCAGTCACCCTCTATTTGAGGATCTGGCTTTGGTGTTTGTTGCCCGTTGATATCAAAACGAGGAGCACCATGGCCATGTGGTGGCACAACCGAATTGAAGTCTTTGTCCCCTACTTTCGCCCAAATCGGCTCATCCGCCATGACATCTGCAGTTCCTGCGTCAATGACTAACGAGACTCTGCGAAGTTTTGGCCCCTGCTCGTATTCCAGAACAGCAGCATTGCGACCCACAAAATCCTTTTTATCCAGTTTAATAAATCGCTCCATGGCACCTTCATAAGGACCATATATTGGACGAAGTTCGGCAAACCACGTGGGGAAATTTTTTTCTAAGCGCATGGACAGCAACGCACGCATTCCAAAGTCAATAATATCGAAGGCCTTACCGGCAACTTTTATTCCGTCGTAGACCTTACGCTGATAGGCAGGTGCCATCCATATTTCATACCCTAGATCACCTGTGTATGAAATACGATTAACAATGCAAGGTGCACCATTGACATCCATTTCCCTCGAATCCATAAAACGAAACTCCTCGTTGGATACATCAATGTCACTTAGTTGCTCCAACACTTGCCTAGAATTAGGACCGGCAATGGATACGCCCACCAAGTTCAAGTCAAATCTTCTTACAGACACTGCCGGGTATTCTGGCAGAAACTGTTCTAGCCAGCGGTAGTGATATTTTTGCGCAGCAATAGATCCCCACATCATGAATCGTTCATCGCCAAGCTTTGCAATGGTAAAATCACCAATCAACTTGGCGTTGTGGTTAAGCATGGGAGTTAGCACCATTCGTCCACGCTTGGGCATGGTGTTTGTCATTAAATGCGATAAAAACAGCTCAGCCCCGTCACCCAATATCTCGTACTTGGCGAAGTTGGATATTTCAGTCACACCCACTGACAAACGGGTTTGCTTAACTTCACGCGATATGCACGCAAAGTCATTGGAATGATGAAATGAGGGTATGTCGTGCGCCTCTGCAGCACTCGGTGCGAACCACATGGGTGTTTCAACTCCCCAACTATCACCCATTACCGCGTGTTGCTCATTTTTTAGCGCATCGTAAATGGGCGTTGTTTGTTGCGGTCTTGCAGCCGGTAATTCTTCATTTGGAAAGCTTATAGAAAATCGTCGCGAGTAGTTTTCCCGTACCTTTGCGTTGGTGTAGCGCAACGTTGCCCATTCGCCATAGCGCGTCACATCCATACCGTACACATCAAAGCCCGGGTCACCTTCTGTCATCCAGTTGGCCAGTGCCAACCCAACACCGCCGCCTTGAGAAAAACCCGCCATTACTGCACAGGCACACCAGAAATTGGTGAGCCCATCTACTGGCCCTACTAATGGATTGCCATCCGGTGCAAATGTGAATGGACCATTTATGGTTTGTTTGATCCCCGCATTCTCAAACGCCGGAAAATGCTTGAAGGCAATTTCCAGAGATGGCGCAATTCTGTCCAAGTCTGGATGCAATAACTCATGCCCAAAATGCCAAGGTGTATTAGATGGCGACCACGGTTTACAGGCTTTTTCATACGTACCTAGTAATAGCCCTTTGCCTTCCTGCCTCGTATATATCTCGCCTTTAAAATCGATAACACCGACCAACTCTCGCCCTGTATCGGCATTGAATTCAGCAACTTCAGGCATCTCATCTGTTAGTAAGTACATGTGTTCCATCGCAAGCACAGGCAGCTCTAGACCCACCATTCGCCCCACTTCTCTGGCCCACAATCCACCCGCGTTGACCACATGCTCCGTTGTGACCGTGCCTTTCTCCGTCACCACCTGCCAGGTTCCATCGGGTGATTGGGTAATCTCTACAACCCGGTTACGTAGCTCAATCTTGGCACCCAATTTTTGAGCAGCCTTTGCGTAGGCATACGTCGTGCCGGACGGATCCAAATGCCCTTCAACCGGATCCCACAGCGCTCCTACAAAGTTAGTTTCATCCATAAGGGGAAACATCGCCTTAGCTTCCGATGGCGTAATTATTTCAGTCTCCATGCCCAGGCAGCGACTTCGCGCATGGGTCATTCGCAGAAAATCCATTCGCTCTTCGGTGTCAGCCATCATGACCCCGCCGGTCAGATGTAAACCACAAGACTGTCCAGAAATTTTCTCGAGCTCATCGTATAGCGATACGGTATAGGCCTGTAATTTGGCGACGTTTGGATCACCATTGAGCGTATGAAAACCACCCGCAGCATGCCATGAGGAACCCGATGTCAGCTCTGATCGTTCTATCAGCAGAACATCTGTCCAACCAGCTTTTGCCAAGTGGAATAGGACAGAGCAACCCACAACGCCCCCGCCAATGACTACTGCTCGTGCCTGTGTTTGCATGAAGTTTTCCAAAATGCCTAAAGCGCTTGAATCGAGACCCATCAAGAAGCTCGATTGTAGCGGAAACCACTAAAGCGTAACGGGGAAACCCATTTTCTCAACCAGCCAAACCCACAGTTTTCGCCAGCCGCCCTTCTCATCTAACGTATCCAGGGCATACATGGTTATTTTTGCACCCACCCATCGAAACGGCTCAGGCGGCACATATCCAGGTACGGAATTAGCAAATGCTAAGCGAGATTCTGGAATGTCTTCGCCATCTAGAATAGCCAAGCCAACTTTGGCACCAAAGCGACTAGCGGTAACACCAAAACCTGAATAGCCACCGGCAAATACCATATTGCCATTGTGAAACCGCTGGTAATGTACCGCCATCCGAGTGGTCAAGCCTATAGGCCCACTCCAGGCATGAGAGAATCGGATGTCGTCTTTTAATTGCGGGAACGTTCGATAAAATGCATTGACCAGTCGTAGATAAGGCGTTGCTACTTTATCCAATTCAGGATCAGTGTCGTTTCCATAAAAATACCCTAAACGCCCACCGAACAGGATTCGGTTATCACGCGTTAAGCGCATATAATTTAGTTGAGTACGCGTGTCATACACGCCTTGTCGATTTTGCCAGCCAACCAATTTTAGTTGCTCATCATTCAAGGGCTCTGTTACAACAATTCGGTCTCTGACAGCGACGACACGACGTTTTATATGCTTATGCCCAGCAGCCCAAGCATTGGTAGCCAGTAATACTTTCTGTGCAAAAATTATTGCATTAGGCGTATGAACGACAACTTTCTCGCTCATTTTCTGATTACTCAAATGCGGCGTGTTCTCATATATACGCACACCAAGGCGCAACGCAATCTGCTTTAAACCACGGACAAGCTTGCCAGGGTTTACTGTGCCGCTTCGACGTTTAGACCACACCCCACCATGAAATAGAGGTGAATGTATCTCTTGCTGTACAGCCTGCTTATCCAGCAGGTAAGCGTCGTGACCATACTTCTCATAGAGTTTGTGATCCTCTGTAATACCACTGAGTCCATCGTCGCCAATAGAGACCTTAAGCTCACCGCCCCACTCTAGGTCGCACTCAATATCATAGCGTTCTAACGTCTCTCGAAAGGCGTCCAAATTCTCCCGCCCGAATTGTTCAAGTGCTTCGACATCGTCAGGGAACATTCTTTCGGTATTATCAATACCATGCATGACCGAGGTAGACAGAATCGCACCCGGTCTACCACTTGCACCGTTAGCAATTTCTTTGGCTTCGATAAGAACGACATCCCGATCAGCTTGCTTTTCTTTGGCCAGAATTGCCCCCCACAAGCCACAAAAACCTCCACCCACTATTAGCAGATCGGTCTCAATGTCCTGAGACAATGAGGGCTCACTGTGTTCTGATGGTAGACTATCTAGCCAGAAGGTAGTAAAGCGTGTGTTTTTAAGCGCCACCAGAGCAGCAGCATCATCATCGAGCTCAATCATTTTTGTCTGAATCGACTGGCGTGAGAGCACAACATCTCATAGAGAATGTTAGCACCGAGCATTGCTGTATTTCCCGACGTGTCATAGGGAGGTGACACTTCTACCAAATCCCCACCCACAAGATTCAAACCATAAGTACCCCGTACTATCTCCAGGCCCTGGTGCGAGGTCAGGCCGCCAGGCTCAGCCGTACCCGTACCTGGCGCGTAAGCTGGGTCAAAAGAATCAATGTCAAAAGAGAAATACACCGGATGATCACCCATCATTTCCCGGACCTCCGCCATCAATGGATTCAGGGACTGGTACCAAATATCCTCCGCTTGCACCACTCTAAAACCTTGTCGACGAGACCAGTCAAAATCATCGTCAGCGTAACCGGTCGCGCGTAAACCAATTTGAATAACCTTGGACGTCTCAACAAGCCCTTCTTCTACCATGCGGCGAAATGGTGTGCCGTGCGCTATTTTCTCGCCAAACATCTCGTCGTTGATATCTGCATGAGCATCAACGTGAATAATTCCAACAGGCCCATGCTTCTTGGCCATTGCACGCACAATAGGCAACACAATAGTGTGATCACCACCCAACGTAAAAGGAACAGCATCGTGCGTCAAGACGTCATCGTAAAAGTCTTCAATTATTTGAACACTCTTGCCCAGATTAAACGTATTGATCGGTACATCACCAATGTCCGCTACCTGCAGATGATCGAAGGGCGATATTCGAGTCCGCATGTTATACGGTCGAATCATGGCTGATTCCTGGCGAATCTGACGCGGACCAAAGCGAGTTCCGGGACGATGAGAGGTTCCGATGTCCAATCCAATACCAATAAAACACGCATCCAGAGCTTCTGCAGTTGCCTGGGATGGCAGTCGCATCATGGTGGACGGGCCTGAAAAGCGCGGCATTTCATTGCCACCTAATGGCTGGTTGTATTCCATACTAAATCCTGACTTTGGTAGAGTTGTAATTTATCTCATCGTAAACGGATTAGCCATGGGTTGGTCAGAGGTATTAATCCAAGTTGTACGAGTTCGCGTGTAATCAAGCACGGAGTCCATTCCAGCCTCTCGACCGTAACCCGATTGATTAAACCCACCAAACGGTGCGATTGGCGAAACAGCCCTATACGTATTGATCCAGCAAATACCTGATCGTAAGCGACTCGACACACGATGCGCCCTTGCCAGGTTTTCGGTAAACACACCAGAACCTAATCCGAAGTCGCTGTCATTGGCTAACGCAATAGCCTCCTCCTCAGTATCGAAAGGTAGTAACGACATGACAGGACCAAACATCTCGACTTTCAGAGTTTCTGTATCACTGCTCTTACATTCAACTAGTGTTGGATTGAAAAAATTGCCGGAGGTATCAGCCGTACGCTGTCCCCCAAACCGAATACTAGCCCCCTGCCGCAACGATTTTGACAGCGTAGCTTCGATAATCTCAATCTGAGCTTTTGTGCACAACGGTCCAACATGAGTCTCCACTGTTTGAGGATCTCCAACAATGATCTGTGCTGCGCGGTTCTGTATTTCTTGCACTAATTTTTCGTAAATACCCCTTTGAATCAACCCCCGAGAGGCCGCCACACAGGATTGGCCAGATGCGCCAAAGTTACCAGCAATGAGCCCATTGACCGCTGACTCCAAATTCGCGTCATCAAACACGATGATCGGTGACTTGCCTCCTAACTCAAGGGTGGTAACTGCAAAATTCTCCGCGGAATTCCTAACCACATGTCGGGCAGTCTCTGTACCGCCTGTAAAAGCAATACGATCTACATCTCTATGGCGCGTTAACGGGATAGCACAGTTTTTCGCATCCCCACTAATAACCGACACCACACCCGGTGGAAAGCCCGCTTGGTTTATGAGTTTTGCAAATTCAAACATAGGTGCCGGCGCGATTTCAGATGCCTTTAAAACCACTGTACAACCCGCCGCCAACGCAGGACCTAGTTTGGTCGCCGTCAGAAACATCTGGGCATTCCAAGGCACAATGGCTGCGACCACACCAATGGACTCCCTAGTCGTAAACACATGTAAGTCAGGCTTATCAATGGGCAGCACAGCCCCTTCAATTTTATCCGCCAAACCTGCAAAGTAACGATAATAGTCACCGACATAACGTGCTTGAGCGACGGTCTCCTTCGCAAGCTTCCCACTATCTCTGGTCTCGACTCGTCCAATTAACTCAGCATTCTGCTCAATCAAATCAGCGAGCCGATAGAGCAACTTCCCTCGAGCGGTTTGCGTTATATCTCGCCAGGCAGGATCATCTAGAGCTCGCTTGGCAGCACTCACAGCTCTATTAACGTCTTCTTCAGCGGCGCAAGCAAAACTTGCCCAGGCTTCATTAGTTGTTGGGTCCAAAGTAGTCAGCTGCTGTTGCTCAGCACCGTCGCACCATTGACCGTCAATGAATAATTGATAGTGCTCTAGATCAGACATAAATAATTCCTAGTTAAATGCGGGCATCACTTCTTCAATGAATCGGCGCAACGAGTCTCGTTTACGTTCAAATGACATTCCACTGTCCATCCAGTAGGAGTATTCGTCGTAGCCAAGATCTTCATAGCGTTTGATTTGCTCAATGACGTCGGCTGTCGTACCCATAGTCAAATCGCGTTTCATATTCTGCGCCGACATCATAGTATTACCCGCGATTTCTTCATCAGTGAGTGGGGCAATGTGGCCCTGACTCACCGTTCGTTTGTTTTTGAACCAAGCACCAAAGTAATTATAAAACCGACTGAGCTCCTTAGCTGCGACATCCACGTCCGCAGCATCACTGGCCACATAGGTATGATGAAGCAACATAATATTCGGCCGTGGACCTGCATACGACTCGCACGCGTTGTTGAATTTGTTCATTAAGGAATCGATCTCTGCATTGCCCTGCCACAGCGGGGTCAC
>JBLHWG010000196.1:0-9686 GCA_047629055.1 Halioglobus sp. | reverse complement strand
CACTCACTATTTTCATTTTTGCTGCCGTGTCACTTATTGGCATGCCGTTGTCGATCGTACTGGCATTGGGTAGACGATCGAAGCTTCCAGTTATTGCAAAAATGGTCGGACTTTTCATAGACTTCTTTCGCTCATTGCCGCTGTTAACCATTTTATTTACAGCTGCAGTTATAACCCCTTTTGTCTTGCCGGGATGGCTAATGGGTGACAAGCTATACCGAGTTATCGCTGGTTTCGCCATTTTCTTTGCGTGCTATCAGGCGGAGAATATTCGCGCAGGTTTACAGGCAATTCCTGCAGGGCAGGATGAGGCAGGATTAACGCTTGGTTTGAAATACTGGCATCGTGTTAACCGAATTCAGCTGCCACAGGCATTTCGGAATTCGCTACCGGCAATCGTCAATCAGTTTGTTATTACGTTCAAAGAAACGTCCATTGTGACTATCGTGGGTTTTTTCGAAATTCTGGCATCAGGTGCTGCTGCTTACGGCACGGGCAAGTGGACTGTGCACTACATTGAAGTGTATGTTTTCATCGGATTAATCTATTTCATGTTTGTTTTTTCACTCTCCCGATATGGCGCCTATCTGGAAAGAAAACTGAGAGTTGGTCATGGCTGATAATCCTGTGAATACCGTCACGGCCGTGACTATGGAAAGCGTCAACAAATGGTTTGGAGAATTTCATGTCCTCAAAGACATTAACCTTACGGTGGCTGACGGTGAAAAGGTAGTTATTTGTGGGCCATCGGGTTCTGGTAAATCCACGCTAATTCGTTGTATCTGTAAGTTGGAGGATCATCAGCGTGGGCTCATTAATGTTTTGGGAACTGAGCTCAACGATGATGTTACCAATGTCGATGAAATTCGTAGGGAAGTGGGGATGGTGTTTCAGCAGTTCAATCTCTTCCCGCACATGACGGTTCTGGAAAACTGCACACTCGCACAAATGCTAGTACGAAAAAAGTCTCGTAAAGAAGCCGAATCAATTGCTATGGGTTTCCTTGAGAAAGTTCGTATTCCTGAACAGGCGTCAAAGTATCCAGGTGAACTTTCTGGTGGTCAGCAACAACGTGTCGCTATTGCGCGGTCTCTGTGTATGAATCCTAAAATCATGTTATTCGATGAGCCGACGTCTGCACTTGACCCAGAGATGATCTCCGAAGTTCTTGACGTCATGGTGTCACTGGCAGAGGAGGGAATGACAATGATCTGCGTGACGCATGAAATGGGATTTGCGCGTCGAGTAGCTGATCGGGTCATCTTCATGGATGAAGGCGAAATTGTTGAGCAAAATAGCCCCATTGAATTTTTTGATAATCCAATCAACGAACGAACAAAACTGTTTCTGAGTCAGATTCTGCAGCATTAGGGCTTGAGTTGTTTTACTAGCCTAACGAAGTCTCAGTCTTTGTCCGAGTAGTGCAAATAGCCCCGCCTTTCAACGGTAGGGAAGGCATCACCTCGACGCACGTAATTTGTATTTTGTGTAAGCGGTCGAGGCGTAAAATCCCACTTCTCTTCTCGCCCGATAGACAAAGCAGTGTCTACTAGTTTGCGGTTTATCTGAGACTGAATAACGTCATCGAGTAAGGTATCCAACGGCCACGTATCTTCGGCTAAAGCGATTAGCCGATCCTCATCTGGATGGCCGGTTCCCGCCAAGTTAGTCAGCTCCAATGGGTCGACAGACAAGTCGAACAGTTGAGTCGGGTAGGCGCGAGACAGGGTAAGTTTCAGATTGCCGTCACGTACACAAACACGAGGTGCAGTAGTGCCACCGTCGATATGTTCTGCGAAGACTGGATGATCTATAGATCCTCCACTGATTGCGGGTAGTAGGCTGTGTCCATCGAGTGGTGTTCTGATATCGTCGGTACTAACACCGGCAATGTCGAGTAGTGTTGGAAATAGATCAATTAATGACACAGGTGACGCTTGATAGCCCGCTGCATAAGCTGGATGTGAAATGATAAGCGGCACTTGTATAGCAGGGTTGTACAGGGTCTTTTTAAACCACATTCCCCGTTCACCAATCATGTCACCGTGATCGGAGGCAAATATAACGACAGTGTCATCGGAGAACCCGCTATCGTCCAATGCTGTCATGAGTTTGCCGAATAAATCATCAACATAGGAGATCATTCCGTAATAGCCTCTACGGGCATTGCGATAGTCATTGTCACTCAACTCGCATTTATCTTGTCCGTAGTGGTAATACAGCGATTGACTATGTGCGTCACGTTCTCCGACAGGAATTGAAAGTACTTTAGCGTCATCAATTTCCTCGTTGCTATACAAATCCCAATACTGCTGAGTCGTCACATAGGGGTCGTGAGGATGAGTAAGTGAGACGGTAAGCATGAAGGGTCTTTTATCATCGCTACGGGCGCGTGTATAAAGTTCCCGTACTGCATGATGAACGACGTCCTCGTCATAGTCTATTTGCATAGATCGCGCAACCGGGCCGGCGTCTCGTACTGTATCGATGGTGGAGACGCCAAATGTGTAGGCGCGCTCTTCATCCTTGTTGTAGTCACGAAAATCTGCATCGGGCGTCCAGGACATGTCAGCGGGGTATATTTCGGTAGTAAGTCGCTCTTCAAATCCGTGATATTGATCGGGTCCAACGAAATGCATCTTTCCAGAGATGCAGGTGTAGTAGCCGTTTAGTCTTAGATAGTGTGCAAACGTCGGTGTGGAGGCGGTGAATTCAGCACCGTTGTCGTACGCACCGATTTTTGAAGGTAGCCTGCCAGCCATCATGCCAAAGCGTGATGGCGCGCAAAGCGGGTAAGGGCAATACGCATTCTCGAAGACCATGGAGCGTTTGGCCAAGGCATCGATATGTGGTGTCTTACAAACAGACCCGCCATAGGCTTTAAGCGTAAATGAGGTGAGTTGGTCAACCATGAAAAGGATAATGTTGGGTTTTTTCATAAGTTATTCAGAATCGAAATCAATCTGGGTCACGGGGTGGTGCCAATGGTCGAGTAGTTTTAACAAGTCGATAGTTCGAATTCGAGTGCTGTGAGTGTTGCGACAGGGGTGAAGGTAAATCCATTCGTGCGTCAGGATAGAGTGCTGGATAAAGACCTGAACGGCACCGCTATGATCATTTATGAGTGCTAATGGCGAGACGGAGCCTGGGACAACCCCTAAGAATCTGCCGAGCCTATCGGTACTGGCAAATGCAAATTGACCGCCTGTCATCTTGAGCCTGTCGCGTAAACCGCGAAGGTCCACAATGTGATTCTGCTCCACGACAAGGAGGAACATTTTGCCTTTCTTGTTTCTGAGAAAGAGATTTTTAGTATGAGCGCCAGGTTCATTGTAGGACACCGTTTTGGCCTCTTCAACGGTATATAACGGTTTATGAATAACCGTTTGATGTTCTATTCCTAGTGTCTTGAACAGCGTGAGTACATCGTCAGCAGTAGCTGCAAGTTCGCCGTTTTCCAGCAGGATGCTTTCAGGGTCGGGTCTGTCTGAGTGGCTCATAATCGACAAGCCGATTTAATTCGTTTGAAGAATGTATAGCTTACGCGATGTTTTGCAGCGCAGAGTAAAATTGAGGCTTGTGTTCACTTAGGCAATTGTAATTAAGTTGGGGAGTGTATTTTCTAAATGTAAATTGGATCACGGTTTTCTCTGGGGTAATGTGTTTGCAATGTTTTTCATACACGACGCGTCTGAATATGTGGAAAAATTCCCCCACGGTGTTATCCGAGCAATTCTTTCATCCACCACCCAACTGTCTCTCATGAATTTACAAATGGCTTTCTTCGTCGTTTTACTTCTATCTCCACTCGTTTCGACAGCACAGCAAAGCAAGATTGAGCGAGCTTTTACCGCTAGTACACTAGCGGATGCCCGCATAGGTTTTATGTCCAGGTATGGAATACTCCCTAAAGACTGCGATCCGATCAGTGGCAGATGGGTGTGTTCTGAATTAGACGTAAGCGATGCTACGCCCATATCTGAGCCAGGGGCACCTCCCACAGTAGCATCTGCCTTAGAGGCGTGTACGGCCTATGGCGCAACGTTAAGTGACGCTCAAACCGAATTCAGCGCTCAATGTCCTTGGCGTGTAAGAGAGACATGTAATTCGCTGACCACTGGTGGGTGGGCATGTTCAACGGCAAGCATCGCCAGTTCCATCAATGCGGAAGATACACCCAACATTTTCAGTCAGGAAACAATTCCCCCCCCCCCACCTTTAATTCTGCTAACCGCAGAGAACTCTGTGTGCATAGCTTATGGTCAAACGTTGGCTGATGCTCAAACCGAATTTAGTGCTGAGTGCCCATGGCGCACAAGGCAGACGTGTGATCCATCGTCCGCAGGTGGATGGGTATGCTCAACCGCAAGCATCGACACATCCACCAATGCACTTAGCCTCCTGATTGAGCCAGTCGCGGATACAAGCACTACCACACCCAGTGCAAACAGCCCGCTTCAACTAGATGCGGAAAGCGTTGCTTACAACAGCTCTCTTTGGAGTGCGAGTGAAAACGGCCTTGTCTACACAGGCCCCAACAGATACTTGCTTGCCAGTCGAAACGATGATGCAAATCTGGTATTCAATTTTATGATCCCGACCCCAGGAGCCTATCGGTTTACGATGCGCTCACGTGCTGGTGCGGGAAATGATGCCTCCGAGCCGCCTAATGATATCTGGCTCAAAGCTCCCGGCGAGGAGTGGCTGAAGGTCTATATGTTGCGGGATGGTAGTTGGCAGATTGATGCCATTGGAGAGCACAATGGTACACATTCTCGTGAGTTCAATACGTATGAGTTTGGCGCTGGTGCCCTGCAGTTGATCGTTTCTGGGCGCTCACAGGGCCATATCCTGGATTGGGTGGCTCTGGAGTCACAAGACACACAAGCCACTGGTTCAAGTATGGTTTCAGGAACGGGCGTTATGAATACTACCTACCAACCAGGAGACTTACTCGTCATTGCACATGACAGCGGCCCAGATACCGATGACATGCAGGCTATTGTTGCTAATAGGATGATCATGGATGCGTATCCAGCCGTTAGCTATTTATTGATAGGTGCCACGCAAGGCCATAGCTGGACAAATCCCACATCGGGCAGCGAATCTCATACTCAGTCGTTGTTTCCTGATTGGATTAATGCCAAAGCCAGCACCAGTGGCACCACAAGCTTTGATGGTACGTCCGTTATTAAGGTAGCAGAGGCTATCGAGCAAACGCTGACCAGCGGTGGGACTGTACATATTGCTGAAGGGGGCCCGAGCGATTTTACCGCAGAGGTAATTCGACTATTGCAGTCTCGCGGTGTACAGGCTTCGAATCTGAAACGAATGCGGGTTGTTCAGCATAGTGCCGGATCTGGCGCATGGAACGAAGAACAAACCAGTGGTACCAATATGGCCTTGGTTAAATCAGCTGCCACGTGGGTTCCCATCGCCAACGGCAATGTGGGTGGTAACGCCACAGCAGATTTTCAGGAGTCTGCCAGCTCCTCTATGTGTCAACGTTTTATGAAGTCAGCATTAAGTACTCGGTATGCTTTACAGTGGGCCTGGGCTTACTCGAAGATAGATGATACGCGCAAATGTGATCAATCAGATTCTGTAGAGCTTTTACACATACTGAATGACACAGGCACCCAGACTTTTGATCAGTTCACTTCTCGTTACCTGTAACAAATCAAGGCAAAGAAAAGCCCCGGACTCCTTGGCGGAGAACGGGGCCGTTGGATACGTCAATCACATGGCTTAGCTAGAAACTATTTCCAATCGTACTTTAATGCAGCACGAGCTGTCAGGCCGGCATCAGCACCAGCTGCACCTGAGTCAAAAGAGCTCAGCTCAGACCATGCGGTAGTTGCTTCGCCAATGCTCTTGGCGTATCCCAACGTAAAGCCTGTGCTTTGATCGCCTGAATCGATGACACCAAAATCAAGGTATGTATTGCCGTAGCTTAGGTATACATCAACACCTGTTGAGTCATCAGCACCGTTTGCTCCACCTTGTGATGTAATATTCGCAGCATAACCAATGGTGCCTGAAGAACCACTGACGGCAACACCAACGACAATTTCAGACCCTTCTAGATCTTGTAAGCCAACACCAACTTTCACAGCACCTGCTTCGAAAGTCACACCGACTTCCATTTCATCCAAATCCTCAGCTTCAGCAGCGCCTTCTGTTGGGCTTAAATAAGCCGTTGCACCAACACCAACACCAACTTTACCAAAAGAGCCGGAATACGTCAGTGCATCACCTGTGCGCCCGATGTATGCCAAACAACCGTTACAGCTTGCCCACCAAGGTTGATCAACCGGGCCAATTACCGTGTTGTACCAGGTATTGTAGGGCTGACCGAGTAACACAGATCCAAAGTCACCCTTCAACCCGACTTAAGCCTGGCGAGTGCTCAGAGCACCATTGCCATTGTCCCCTGACCTAGTATCTACTCCAAACTCATATTTACCAAAGGCATTGAGGCCGTTGGCTAGGTCAGTGTTGCCTTGGTATCCCATGCGAGAAGCCCAACTTCTAAGGGTTAGTTCTGTGTCGGCGTTGCCACCTGGATCTGAGAACATAGCCCCGATTCGTATGCTTCCGTAAAAACCACTTTCTCCTTGAACTTTAACTGAACCTGTTTATCTAAGACAATTACGAGGCAATTCTGTGATTAAAAAGCTTGGCGCCTTTGAGCGACTTAATGCTGATTTTAAGTGGCAAATACCGGAGTTTTATAATATCGGTACAGATGTCTGTGATCGGTGGGCGGAGCAGGACCCTAAAAAATTAGCCATCATTGATGTTGGCTTTGACCACACTCATAAAGAGTATTCCTACAAAGATATTCAACTATTTAGTAATCAACTGGCCAATGCTTTAGCCAAAAGAGGCGTCACGGTCACTGATAAATACCCTGATCGAGTAGCTATTTTATTGCCGCAGTGTGTAGAGACCGCAGTTAGCCATATTGCTGTCTTCAAGCTGGGTGGAATAACAATTCCTTTGTTTACGCTGTTTGGTCAAGACGCTTTATTGCACCGTTTAAGAGATTCTGGTGCGAAAGCACTGATAACAAACTCAGATGGTTTAGAGAAATTTCGTCAGATTCGACAGAATCTCCCTGACCTCGATTGCCTGATAACTATCGATGCAGCAACAACTGACGCAGAAAACATTCTTGACGTTTGCCAGAATGAGTTGTCAACATTTACTGCTAAAAACACCAGGTCAGACGATCCAGCGCTATTAATTTACACCAGCGGCACCACGGGAAATCCTAAGGGCGCTTTGCATGCTCACCGAGTACTTCTCGGACATTTACCTGGCGTGGAGCTGAGTCATAATTTTTTACCTGTTGTTGGTGATAGATTTTGGACCCCAGCAGATTGGGCATGGATTGGTGGATTATTGGATGTATTACTACCCAGTCTGCACCACGGGATACCTGTGGTGGCGCATCGTGCTGTCAAATTCGATCCTGCGCAGGCTGTCCAACTGATGAAGAAATTCGGTGTGAGAAACGCATTTCTGCCACCAACCGCATTGAAATTGATGCAATGCTTGCCCGATAAACACTTTGAAGGCTTGTCTGTCCGCTCTATCGGCAGTGGTGGAGAATCATTGGGTGCTGATTTGATTGATTGGGGTAGGAGAGTGTTTGATACCACTATTAATGAATTTTACGGTCAGACAGAGTGCAACATGATCGTATCTTCGTGTTCTGCACTAGAGCCCACAAGTGCAGGCTGCATGGGGCGTGCAGTCCCCGGGCACGATGTAAGAATCATTGATCCGCTAAGCGGTGTAGCGGTGGATGATGGCTGTGAGGGCGCTATCGCCGTCAAAGCTCCTAATCCGGTAATGTTTATTGAGTACTGGAATAATCTAGACGCCACCCGTGACAAATTCATTGAGGGTCGTGATGGCCGATGGTTGCTCACAGGTGATAGGGGCATTCGTGAAGCCAATGAACAGATGCGGTTTGTTGGTCGTGACGATGATGTGATTACCTCTTCTGGGTACCGGATAGGACCTGCTGAAATCGAAAACTGCCTGGTCTCCCATCAAGCAGTGCTTTTGGCCGGTGTCGTGAGCAAGCCGGATCAAATAAGAGGCGCTATTGTGGTTGCCTATGTGCAATTGCAAGATGGGTTTTTACCCAGTGATGAGCAATCCAAGGAGCTTGCTGATTGGGTTAAGGTTCGTTTAGCAGCACACGAATATCCCAGAGAAATTAATTTTGTCCCTATATTACCAATGACAACCACGGGTAAGATAATTCGAGCTACATTAAGAAATTGGGCACTTGAGGGTTTGAGTGCAGAGTAAAATCGGACGACCCAGTCATTCTAACCAGGTCGGTGGTGGTAGAGAAGCCAGATGGCCAGACTTTACCCAGACATATGCACCTACATCTCCGGCTATTGCTCGTATATTGCTACCTGCAGGGCTTCGTAACCATGACTGCTCAACAAAGCGGTCATCGGTTTCGATAAAGCTACCTTCGATCACTAATATCTCAGCGCCACCGAGCGCGTCTATTTCAACGGACACGCCAGGCATCCATCGCTCAAAACGGACGTCTTCATGGGCATCCCGATACAGTGGTGACACGCTGACGCCTTCTCTACGTCTATCCGGCACTGATCCGATTTTATGTCGATTGGCATGTATAAATGTTCTGTCTTCAGGTTGAAACTGCCACAATTTGACAAAAATTGTGCATCCCAATGTTGAGCCTGGAGTGTGTTTTGATTGTGGTGGATTACGAATGTAAGACCCTGCTGGCCAGTCGCCATAGTCGTCCTCAAAGACGCCATCTAACACAATGAACTCTTCACCGCCTGAATGTACATGCTGGGAAAAATGGCTGTCTGGAGCGTATCGAACAAGGGTGGTAACGCGGTCATTCTCTGCATCTACGCGATCCAGCCTGCGCCGCTCAACGCCCGGCATAGGACTAGATTCCCAGGCAAGTGTTTGTCCATGCATGACCACTCTTTTTGAAAAATCGCCATTTACATCCATTTGGGTTTTCTCCATTGTGATTACCCTGTGTCCGAATAACTATAGAATAGAACTTAGCCACCCTCAACCCCACATATATCATCATGATAGAAAGATCCGGAACATCTGAACGAGCCAGTAAAATTGTTAAATACAACGGTGTTGTCTACCTCAGTGGCCAGGTAGGCGAGGGGGAGACTATTACCGAACAAACCATAGAATGTTTGTCAAGAGTAGATGCCCTATTGATAGAAGCGGGTTCTTCGCGTGAGCAGATGCTTCAGGTCACCATATGGCTTTCAGACATGTCAGATTTTGCTGCGTTGAATGAAGTATGGAACGCCTGGGTTCCGACCGGACATGCCCCCGCTCGTGCTTGCGGTGAAGCAAAATTGGCTCGAGAAATTCTTAAAGTAGAAGTGATTGTTACTGCGGCCTACGAGTAGTAAGCACCGTTTTAATGGTAAGCAGCACTGATCAGATCGATAAAGTGCTGTACGGCGGGTCTCAGTGCACGGCCTTTTACGGTTACCATACTGATGTTTCGGATAATGTTCATATCGCTAAGGGCGCGTGTTTGTAAGCCATAACTGTTCGCTGAACTTTGCGGCATTATAGACACGCCAACCCCCTGCGAGACTGATTCACTGACAAGATCATCTCTTTCTGAGCGCATGATC
>JBLHWG010000195.1:0-9919 GCA_047629055.1 Halioglobus sp. | reverse complement strand
TCGACCGAGTCGGAGTTTGTTGGCAGGGAGGAGCGAGCGGTTATTGCGCAGAACACAGAGCACATAAGACAGTTAATAGAAAGCGAACTGAAGCGTGCCCGCATGGCCGGACGTGGAACGGTCGGACAGAGGTTCGATATCGAATCGGAAATTCGGGCGCTGATTGGGCTTCTGGATCAGGTTTACTCAGAGAAATCAGTCGATATTCGATACAATATTAGTCCTGAAGTCGAGCTTGTGCACGATCGACAGGATATGCTCGAATTGATAGGTAATCTTTTAGACAACGCCGTGAAGTGGAGTCACTCGCTTGTCATCGTTAATATTCGCCAGGCAAACGGAATATTGATTGAGGTAGAGGATGATGGTCCAGGTTGTTCAGTAGAAGAGCTTGGCAGGCTGACCGGACGCGGTGTCCGCCTTGACGAGACGGTGGCTGGTCACGGTCTGGGATTATCTATCGTGAAGGATATCGTAGAAAGCTATGAAGGTCAGTTGAATCTTGAAGCTTCCACACGCCTGAGTGGGTTAAAGGCTTCGGCCTACCTGCCTGCTACAGCTGCAGACAGGCGATAACGATTAGCGTTTGGCCAGCGAAAGCTCAATCACGGGCTTTTTATTATTACGTCTAAACAATGTTGCTGTATGTCCAATTTGTTGCACACAAATGGCATCGACGGATTTACACAAGGCGTCCAGTTGTTCTAGGCGAGCGTCTTTTTCTGACTCGCTCAACTTCACTTTGACTAGTTCATGATGTTCCAGCGCACCATCAAGCTCCTTACTAACCGCTGCTGTCAGGCCGTTGTTGCCGAGTCGGACAACAGGGTGCAAGGCGTGCGCTAGCGAGCGAAGGTACTTGACGGTAGCCTTGTCCAGGGCTCGAGGTTTTTTCATAAGGTCTTTTTTATTTCGGATAGAGCAAAAATGAGCAGGTAAACACCCTACAATCGACACCGGCGGAACGCGGATGTGTCCGTGATTCTAAAGGTTGAACGGTTGTGGGTCGAGCAGGATCTAAAAGTAGTACTAGGTGGTTGCAAGAGCATGCCAATGATCAGTACGTCAAACAGGCTGCCATAGACGGTTATCGGTCGCGGGCAGTTTACAAACTTATTGAGTTAGATCAAAAGGATGCATTGATCAAACCAGACTCAGTGATACTGGAGCTGGGTTCAGCCCCAGGTGCTTGGACACAATACTTATCCCGTAAGGCAGGTAACAAAGCGGTGATAGTGGCATCAGACATATTACCGATGGATGGTCTTCCAGGTGTGGATTTTGTTCTGGGAGATTTTACAGAGCAGGCAACTGCCGATGAAATCAATCAAGTTATGGATAATCGTCGTGCAGACCTTGTTTTGTCTGACATGGCGCCTAACTTAAGCGGAGTGGGTGTTTCTGATCAGGCGCGAGCTATGGCATTGGTCGAGTTAGCACTAGAGGCAGCATGCGAATTTCTCCATGAAAACGGAGCGTTCGTCGCTAAAGTATTTCAAGGCGAAGGCTTTGAAATATATATAAAAGAAGTACGAAAACGATTCAAGATCGTAAAGATACGCAAGCCTGCTGCATCAAGACCTCGCAGTCGAGAAGTTTATGTAGTGGCAAGGAACTTGATATGATGGGGATATTACGCTCGTCATACGGTTAACATACGCGCCGGTATACTCGGCATTGTGAGGTAAGTCTTTGAGTGATCTACTAAAAAACGTCCTGCTTTGGGTTGTCATTGCAGTCATTTTGATGACTGTTTTCAACAATCTGGGTGGCCAGCGTCAGGCAAGTAATACAATTACTTACTCTGATTTCTTGCAGAGTGTGAATACTGGTCAAGTGGATCAGGTTAAATTCGACGGTGTCGAAATAACGGGAATTCGTAACGGTGGCAAACCGTTCACGACATTTAGCCCTGAGACGGATAACAGTGCGCTCATCGGTGAGCTGAATCGAGCAGGTGTGCAGTTCGAGCGAGTCCAGCCAGAAAATCCAAGTATGCTGCTTAATATCCTCATCAGTTGGCTTCCATTCATCATTCTGATTGGTCTCTGGGTATTCTTTATGCGGCAAATGCAGGGCGGCGGCGGCGGTCGAGGTGCGATGTCATTTGGTAAGAGCAAGGCACGTCTGCTCAATGAAGACCAAGTAAAGGTAACGTTTGCCGATGTAGCTGGCGTGGAAGAGGCCAAGCAAGAAGTGTCTGAGTTGGTTGAGTTCCTGAGAGATCCCGGTAAATTCCAAAAATTAGGCGGCAAGATACCTCGCGGCGTCCTGTTGGTCGGATCACCTGGGACAGGTAAAACATTGCTCGCCAAGGCCATTGCGGGTGAAGCAAAGGTTCCGTTTTTTACCATTTCTGGTTCAGATTTTGTAGAAATGTTCGTGGGTGTCGGCGCGAGTCGAGTTCGTGACATGTTCGAACAAGCCAAGAAACACTCTCCGTGCATTATCTTTATCGATGAGATCGATGCGGTAGGTCGGCACCGTGGGGCAGGGCTAGGTGGTGGCCACGACGAGCGTGAACAAACATTGAACCAATTGTTGGTTGAAATGGATGGTTTTGAAGGTAACGACGGGGTTATCGTCATTGCTGCGACTAACCGTCCTGACGTACTCGATCCAGCACTGCTACGCCCTGGTCGTTTTGATCGGCAGGTGGTCGTTCCGTTGCCAGATGTTCGAGGCAGAGAGCAGATTCTGCGTGTGCATATGGCTAAAGTTCCGTTATCCGATGACGTGCGTCCTGAGTTGATTGCCCGCGGTACACCAGGGTTCTCTGGTGCGGATCTCGCTAATCTCGTCAACGAGGCGGCTTTGTTTGCCGCTCGTGGGGATCAGCGTCAAGTCGACATGGGTAATTTTGAAAGAGCAAAAGACAAGATCATGATGGGCGCTGAGCGTAAGTCTATGGTCATGAGTGATCAAGAGAAGAAACTGACGGCTTATCACGAGGCTGGTCATGCGATTGTCGGTCGTCTAGTGGCTGAACATGATCCTGTTTATAAGGTCAGCATCATTCCTCGTGGTAGAGCTTTAGGAATCACCATGTTCTTGCCTGAAGAGGATCGATACAGTCACACGAAACGTGGCCTTCAGTGTCGGATTGCCACTCTGTACGGGGGGCGTATCGCTGAAGAATTGATATTTGGTGAGGAAATGGTCACCACTGGAGCTTCAAGCGATATTGAGCGCGCTACTGAGATTGCCAGAAACATGGTAACTCGCTGGGGACTGTCTGAAAAATTAGGCCCCTTGGCGTATAGCGAAGAAGAAGGGGAGGTTTTTCTGGGGCGTTCAACAGCCAAGCAAAACCCGATGTCAGCGGAAACGGTCATGAGTATTGACTCAGAAATTCGCAAATTGATTGATGACAACTACCAGGTGGCTGAAACGATTCTTAAGGACAATATGGATATCATGCATGCCATGGCAGATGCATTGCTCCAGTACGAAACTATCGACCTCGGGCAAATCGATCGATTGATGGAAAGGCGTGAGCCAGGCCCACCAGCCGACTGGGGTGGCGATTCAGGCGGTAAACCTCCTGCTCCTACGTCCTTGGATAAGAAACCGAAAGACGAAGATGTCGCAGACGATGACGCGGCAGATCCTGCAGATCCGTCTCCCAGCCTGCATTAGGTTACAGCTCGTTCACTGCGGGCTATTAGCTGGCCTTGAGAGACTGAGGCAGTTAAAATAAGTAAAACGAGAGCCGCTATAGCGGCTCTTTTTATTGGGAATAATAGAATGTGAACGTATCACTTCAAGGGGGGCGTAGTGCTGCAATTAAGAAAAGGCGATCAAATTTTGTCGCTGAAGCACCCGGCGATCATGGGTATCCTCAATGTGACTCCGGACTCCTTCTCTGATGCTGGACTATTCCACGGCTTAGACCAAGCGTTGCGTCACGCTGCATCTATGATTGAGGCCGGGGCAGATATCATTGACGTTGGTGGCGAGTCCACCCGCCCTGGTGCCTCTGACGTTTCCGAACAGCTGGAGCTGGATCGCATACTGCCGGTCATTGAGGCGATTAATTCACGCTTTGACACCTTCATCTCCCTCGATACGAGCAAACCTGCCGTTATGCGCGAGGGAGCCGCTGCTGGTGTAGCCATGCTCAACGATATTAGAGCGCTTCAGGAGCCTGGAGCCTTGGAAATTGCCGCCGCAACTAGGCTTCCGGTATGTCTAATGCATATGCAAGGTCAGCCGCGTAGCATGCAGCAATCACCCAAGTACACGGATGTAGTTGCAGAAGTTTCGCATTTTTTAATGGATCGTAGGAAAATTTGCATAAACGCAGGTATTGATGCGTCGCAAATAGTGTTGGATCCAGGGTTTGGGTTTGGCAAAAATCTTTCGCATAATTTAACGTTGTTGCGGGGACTAGAGGTGTTGTGTGCTGAGGCACCGGTGCTAATTGGATTGTCCCGAAAGCGAATGTTTGGACAGATTCTCGGAAGTGATTCAGTCAGTAGAGTGGTTGCATCTGTTACAGCAGCGCTTCTTTGTGTGCAAAGAGGTGCTTCAATTGTAAGGGTGCATGATGTGCAAGAGACAGCTCAAGCTCTCGAGGTTTATCGAGCGGTAAGCAGCTGTGAGGATATAGCAGTTCAGGAATAGGATCGAGTGTGATGGCTAGAGAATTTTTTGGTACCGATGGTATTCGCGGGCGCGTAGGTGTTTACCCTATGACTGCCCAGACCGTGATGAAGCTCGGGTGGGCCGCAGGCAAAGTGCTGGCCTCCAAAGGCAATCGAGAAGTGCTGATTGGTAAGGACACCCGAATCTCTGGTTATCTTTTTGAGTCGGCTCTCGAAGCTGGGCTGGCATCTGCCGGTATCAATAGTCGCTTACTTGGCCCTATGCCAACGCCTGCAGTAGCCTATCTTACAAGCACGTTTCGAGCAGCTGCTGGTATCGTTATAAGTGCATCACACAATCCTTTTTACGACAATGGTCTGAAGTTTTTCTCCACTGAGGGCAGTAAGTTGCCTGATGACGTTGAGTTGGAAATTGAGGCGATGATGAAAGAAGAGATGACGACCGTCGACTCCAGCGATCTAGGCAGAGCCCGCCGAGTCGACGATGCGTCGGGTCGCTATATTGAATTTTGTAAAAGCACGTTCCCTTCGTCGCTGCGTTTGGATGGAATGAAAATCGTGGTCGATGCGGCCAATGGTGCCGCTTACCATATAGCCCGTGAGGTGTTTGATGAGCTTGGCGCCGAGGTAATTTCTGTAGGCGCGTCTCCGAACGGCATGAACATCAACAAGGATTGTGGGGCGACTGCCCCGGACAATCTACGTGCCCATGTGCTGCTGGAAAGAGCGGACGTGGGTATTGCATTGGATGGCGATGGTGATCGCATCATTATGGTGGATCATCGTGGAGCAATCGTCGATGGTGATGAACTTCTCTACGTGTTGGCGAAAGCACAGCACTCAGAAGGTACCCTCAAGGGCGGTGTTGTCGGCACCCTAATGTCCAATCTTGCGCTGGAACATGCAATGGATAAGATGTCCATACCGTTTGAACGAGCATCGGTCGGCGATCGCTATGTAATGGAGCTGTTGCGGTCCAAAGGTTGGGAGTTAGGTGGTGAGAATTCCGGCCACGTTATTTGCCTGGATCGAGTAACCACTGGCGATGCCATCGTTGCAGGTCTGGCAGTTTTAGCCGTCATGCGTACAACAGGTGACTCTCTGGCACGTCTTCGCGCTGGGATGCAGCTGTATCCACAGGTGCTAATAAATGTACCGTCGGCTAAAAAAATTGATCTGAGTGCAAACGATCAAATCCAGAAAGCGGTCAAGCGAGCTGAAGATGCACTCGGGGATAATGGCCGAATTTTATTACGCCCCTCCGGCACTGAGCCATTCGTGAGGGTCATGGTTGAGGGAAAAGTAGCCAACGATGTCGAAAAAATCTGTCATTCGGTAGCGAAAGTCGTTGGCGAAGCGCTTGGTTAGGAAATCGTGTACTTGAGTCCCATATCGCTAGCCTATTTGATCGCGCAGCGGTATACTTCCGCGGTTTGATCCTTGGAGTTGTCCAAAGTGGCACACCGCCAGCCTTTAATAGCAGGAAACTGGAAGCTTAATGGTTCCAGACAGTCAGTAGTGGACCTCGCGGTCGCTGTTTCTGCAGGCTGTGGGAGTCTGAGCGCTGAAGTTCTGGTATGTCCAACATCTATCCACATGGGAGACGTGCTGGGCGTGGTGGGTAACTCAGCAGTCCATCTGGGTGCTCAGAACTGCTCAGAAGCGATTTCTGGTGCCTTCACGGGTGAAGTTTCAGCTAACATGCTCGCAGAATTCGGGTGTGAGTACGTTATTCTGGGTCATTCTGAAAGGCGCGCTATTTTCCATGAGACTAGCGAGCTAGTGGCAGCTAAGTGCATGGCTGTTCAGCAAGCCGGGCTTACACCTATTCTTTGTGTTGGTGAGACGCTCGAGCAAAGAGAAGCGGGCAATGTTGAGTCAGTCATCGCAGAGCAGTTAGATGCGGTTCTTGAAGCTGCCGGCATTGAAGCATTTGATAATATGGTGGTTGCTTACGAGCCAGTTTGGGCCATTGGTACTGGCAAGACAGCTACACCGGAACAAGCGCAAGAGGTGCACGCGCTAATTCGGGCTAGAATAGCGTCTAAAAGCAGTTCTATTGCTGAGGCGTTGCGAATTTTATACGGCGGCAGTGTCAAACCTGACAATGCAGCCACTCTTTTTTCTCAGACCGATATCGATGGCGGTTTGATCGGCGGTGCGGCACTTGATGCTGAATCGTTTCTTGCCATATGTGAAGCCGCTACCTGAAGGTCGCGGACTTAAAAAATAATACTGGAGAAACATGCAATCCCTCGCGTTAATAATTCATGTGGTGCTAGCTGCCGCAGTAATCGGACTCGTACTCATTCAGCACGGAAAAGGTGCTGATGCCGGTGCTGCTTTTGGCAGTGGCGCCTCGGCTACTGTGTTCGGTGCTGGTGGGTCGGCTTCCTTCCTAACCAAATCAACCACAGTTCTTGCTGCTGCGTTTTTTCTGACCAGTATCTTTCTGTTCTATCTTGCGGCAAATCGCGAAGGTAGCGTCAGATCTGTAACAGATACTCCGGGACTCATTCAAGACGCGGCGCCAGTTACAGCCTCAGATTTACCAGGTGGAGTTACAGAAATAAGCTCTGATGAGGGGGATACGGCATCAGACTTGCCAAAACCCGTCAACTAGGCCCCACAGTGCCGGGGTTTTGAGATATGATCTCCGGCTGGCCCCATGGGCCGATCCCTTATGCCGACATGGTGGAATTGGTAGACACGCTATCTTGAGGGGGTAGTGGCGCAAGCTGTCCCGGTTCGAGTCCGGGTGTCGGCACCAAATTTAGTACGGATGCACGTGGTGCTCGGGTTGCTTCAGCCTGAGCACAGATCCTGATCTTGCTTTAATGGCAAATGTGGCAGAATTTCTGCGATAATTTCACTGTAATCTTAACTAGACTCAGAGTAGGGCGGCTTGCAGGTTTAACTGTAAACAGCTAATCCATTCTGATCGATCGTTGCGTAAGTAGACTGTTCAATTTATAAAACTTAGTTGCCGGAGTGTCAGTTGCTAGCCACATACTTTCCCGTACTGTTATTTATCCTCATCGGTCTCGGACTCGGTATAGCGCTTTTGACCGTGGGGCGACTCGCCGGGCCATCCAATCCAGGTAAAGACAAAAATTCACCTTACGAGTGCGGCTTTGAAGCATTCGAGGATGCGCGAATGAAGTTCGACGTTCGCTACTACCTGGTTGCCATCCTTTTCATCATTTTTGACCTTGAAATCGCTTTCCTTATCCCTTGGGCCGTAACTCTGGATTCCATCTCTGGTACTGCGTTTGCTGCAATGGGTGTTTTCCTCTTTATCCTGGTTATCGGATTCATATACGAATGGAAGAAAGGCGCTCTCGAGTGGGAATAACATAATGGGTATTGAGGGAGTTCTGGAGGAGGGGTTTGTTACCACCTCTGCAGACAAACTAATCAACTGGGCTCGTACCGGTTCTATGTGGCCAATGACCTTCGGGCTGGCTTGCTGCGCTGTTGAAATGATGCATGCGGGCGCTGCTCGCTACGATCTCGATCGCTTCGGTATAATTTTCCGGCCTAGTCCTCGGCAGTCAGACGTTATGATTGTCGCTGGCACGCTAGTCAATAAAATGGCGCCAGCGCTGCGTAAGGTATACGACCAGATGCCCGATCCTAAATGGGTCATCTCAATGGGAAGCTGCGCTAACGGAGGTGGTTACTACCATTATTCCTATGCTGTAGTGCGCGGTTGCGATCGCATTGTACCTGTAGACGTCTATGTGCCTGGTTGTCCGCCAACCGCTGAGGCGCTGCTATACGGCATAATGCAGTTGCAAAAGAAAATTCGCACCACTAACACCATAGCTCGCTGATTATCATGTCGACACGTGTGGAAAAAATGCGAGATGCGCTACTAGCGGCATTTCCAGATAATGACTCGATAAAGATATCGCTAGACCTCGTGGTTATCGATGTCAGTTCAGACCAACTACTGACGGTATGCCAGAAGTTGCACGATGACCCAGCTCTGTCTTTCAAGCAAATGAGCGATTTGGCGGGCATCGATTACGCAACCTATGGTGTTGCAGAGTGGTCCACTGATACGGAAAACATGGCTAGTTTCAGCCGAGCGGTTAATACCGCGTCTACGGGTAGTTTGACGTTTGACTCGGGCCTTGATTTACCTGAGTCAGATCAGCCACGCTTCTGGGTGGCCTATCATCTGCTATCTCTCGATCATAACGTTCGTGTTCGCGTCCGCTGCGCCGCCCCTGACGATTCCATGCCTGTGTTGCCTTCAGTTACACCCGTTTGGAACTGCGCTGACTGGTACGAGCGAGAGGCGTTTGACCTATTTGGAATATTGTTCGATGGGCATGCCGATTTACGGCGCATTCTTACAGACTACGGCTTTACTGGGCATCCTTTTCGAAAGGACTTTCCACTCATTGGCAATGTGGAGATGCGTTACGACTCGGTGAAAGAGCGAGTTGTGTACGAGCCTGTCAGTATCGAGCCTAGAGTATTGGTTCCTCGAGTCATACGTGAAGATTTGCGTTATGCCACCGGTGAGTCCGCCAGTAAGACTGCCAGCAATTCTGCGAGCGAAGCTGCGAAGAACAACAATGCCTGAGATACGCAATTACACATTAAACTTTGGTCCTCAGCATCCAGCTGCCCACGGCGTTCTGCGCCTTGTATTGGAAATGGACGGTGAGGTAGTCGAGCGGGCAGATCCGCATATCGGTTTGCTACACCGTGGAACCGAAAAGCTAGCTGAGTCAAAACCTTATAACCAGTCAATCGGTTATATGGACAGACTCGATTACGTGTCCATGATGTGCAACGAGCACGGATATGTTCTGGCTATCGAAAAGTTACTGGGTGTTGAAGTGCCTATACGGGCACAGTACATCCGCGTCATGTTTGACGAAATAACAAGAATTCTAAATCATCTGATGTGGTTAGGTGCTCATGGCCTGGACATTGGTGCTATGTCTATATTCCTGTATTGCTTTCGGGAACGTGAAGATTTAATGGACTGCTACGAAGCAGTCTCTGGTGCTCGATTGCACGCCACTTATTATCGCCCTGGCGGTGTTGCTCGTGACTTGCCCGATCGTATGCCGCAATACGAAGCATCGCGTTTTACCAGCAAAGCAGCGGCGTCGAAACTTAACGACAGCCGTTCTGGAACCATGTTGGATTTTCTGGAAGATTTCACTCAGCGTTTCCCCAAGTATGTGGACGAATACGAAACGTTGTTAACAGACAATCGCATCTGGAAGCAGCGAACCGTGGGTATCGGCGTTGTGACTCCCGAGCGAGCACTGCAACTGGGTTTTACA
>JBLHWG010000194.1:0-9999 GCA_047629055.1 Halioglobus sp. | reverse complement strand
AAACAGTGCTACTGGAAAACACCAATGCATTTTTACCTTCGTCTACAAACTGTCGGATATCCAAATCCAATGAGTCCTGAGACAAATCACGCCCGCTAACCAGATGAAGCACTGCAGGTGCGATTTGCTCTGCCATCCCAGAAATAGTAATTACACTCGCCTGAGAGTCAGTTTCCAATGCTGTAGAAATGAATACAAAGGCATCGGCCGAAACCGAATTATCGTTCTGAAGCGACGCTACCATTGTCGGATTAGCTTGCTTAATAACAACCGAGACGCTGTTATCCAATACCAGTGCATCTATCTCCTTAAGACTGACGGTTAATACCGGCGCATCGCCAGGCGGCATGATCAGATTATCGAAAACCACAGATTCCACGCCAGATGCCGCGATCTCTACAACGCCCTGCACTATTGCTTTGTCATTAAAACTAATCGTGACGGTACTTGGTATTAACTCTTTGAGAGTATTTGCTGTGGATTTTTGAGAAACTTCGGAAACACTAGCTGTAAGCTGCACCGAAACTCGTATATTTACACCATCATCACTCTGCGCATGTGCACGTAAATGTACATTGCGCTGTGAGTCAAGAACCGTAGACACAAGCTCAAATTCAGCAACCTCGGGCGCATACAAAGCATTTCGTTGTGCGGGTATCGCACTACGTTGTTGGTCGGTGATAATCCACACTTTTACGGTTTCACTGCGCTCAGAGGCAAGCTTGTTCAATCGTTGCATCAATACGCCATAATCTGCAGCGACATATCCTGGCTGCAAAGTCGCCAAGCCCTGCTCAAGATCAGTTTTAGAAATCATGTTGTTAGCGATTCGGACTAGAGATTGATCAAACCCTACGAGTTCAACGCTTTTGTCATCACCTAATTGATCAATCAACTCACGCCCTTTTTCCAAGGCACTCTCCCACCTATCGCCAGCTTGCATGGACAGCGATAAATCTACAGCGATAATGTGATGAATTTCGGCATCACCACCGTCCACGGCGTTATTTAGCCACGGCTGGGCAAATAAGAAACAAAGCAGCAGTACGGACAACATCCGCATGGCCATCAACGCACGGTATTTAAGCGTTCGTGTTCTGGAAACTGGCGGTTTCGTCTCCTCTAGAAACCTATCTGAAGGAAACAGCTGCTCTTCAGGTTTTTGATCACTAAAGCGATGCAAAATCCAAGGCAGCGACAAAGCTAGTAGCCCAAAAAGATAGGCAGGGAATAATAGGCTCATCGCCCACGCCTCGCTCTGAAGCGCAGGTAGCCGTGCAACGCCGCATCCAATGGTTCAGCAGTACTCACTCGTGTGTAATCTGCTCCTACCCTACGGCAAGTACTTTCAATAGAATCGCAGTGTGCTTTGAATTTGGCCGGGTAAGTGTCTGCCAAATACTCAGGAGACACAACAACAGACTCGTCAGTTTCCAGATCGCGTAGAGCACTGGTGCGTTGTAGTGAGGGTTGAATTTCTTCTGGGCTGACAATATGAAACAAAGCGAGGTCTTGTCCGGCATGCGATAGCGGTTGCAAGGCTTTTAGCAAGTCATCTGCATTAGTATAGAAATCAGATACAACGATGACCAAGCCACGTCGACTCATACTAGCCCGTAAAGTGGATAAAGCCTCGAGAATGTCAGTTCCTGAACCTGTTTTTGTGGTTTCAAGCAAACCTAACAGGCGAACTAGCGAATCGGGGCGAGCAGAGGGTGCAAGGTAATGCTGAATCTTCTCATCAAAGATCACCAAACCTAGTGCATCGTGCTGTTTTCGCGCGGTGTACGCTAACGAAGCCACCAGAAACAAAGCTTGATCCAGTTTGTGCACGGGGGTTCCAAAGGCCATGGACTTACTGGTATCGAGCAGCAGCGTAACCGACATATTGGTCTCGCCCTGAAAGCGTTTTATGTATGTTCTATCGGTACGAGCGTAAACATTCCAATCCACATAGCGAAGATCATCGCCTTCGTTGTAAGCTCGGTACTCCTCAAACTCCTGACTAAACCCAAAGTGCGGTGAGCGGTGCAGACCCGTGCTGACCCCATCGACGACCGCACGAGCTACCAGCTCTAGAGATCCCAGTCGTGCAAGCACCTCAGGCTTTAGTAGGCGATTAGCTAGCTTCGCGGCCATAACTTAGCGCCGGTACTCGGTAGCGTTTAGATTGTTTTGACAATGCATGGAATAATCCAGGTTAGGCTACGACCGGCTATCTACAACGTCCCGCAGGACATCATCGATATCAACACCATCAGCTTCAGCAAAATAGTTAAGCATGACGCGATGTCGTAAAACAGGGGCCGCCAGAACATCAATATCATCAGTGGTCACGTGATAACGACCCGCCATCAATGCACGGGCTTTGGCAGCTAGCGTGATAAACAAGGCCGCTCGTACCGACGCTCCAAACTTTACATATTGCTTAACTTTTTTGGACGCTGCAGGATCATCAGGACGAGTTGCTCTCACCAGCTCAACCGCGTAGCGACTCACTTTTTGGCTAACGGGAACCTGCCGAGTTAACGACTGGAATGCCAATATTTGTGCAGAATTAGTACACGCAACAACCGGTGCTGGAGGCGAATCAGTGGTAAATCTCTCAACGACTTTAAGCTCATCTTCCAAAGACAGATAGCCCAGCACGATGTTGAACAGAAAACGATCCAACTGTGCTTCAGGCAGTGGGTAAGTACCTTCGAGCTCCAGTGGGTTTTGAGTGGCCAGAACAAAGAACGGTTTGTCGATGACATGCTGAGTCCCGCGCACCGTGGCAGTATATTCTTGCATAGCCTCAAGCAAAGCGGCTTGCGTTTTGGGCGGCGTGCGATTGATTTCATCAGCCAAAAGCACATTGGTGAAAATTGGGCCCGGAATAAAACGCCAGGAACGTTTCCCGTTGTCATCGTCCTCGATGATATCGGTGCCGGTGATATCGGTGGGCATGAGATCAGGCGTAAACTGAATTCGATCAAACTGTAATCCCAACGCATCTGCCAGAGTACGAACAAGTAGAGTTTTAGCCGTACCCGGCATTCCGGTAACCAGGCAATGCCCACCTACCAGTAGCGTTATCAACAAATGTTCGACCACTTCATCCTGGCCCACGATGACTCGCCCCACCTCACTACGCAAACGTTGTGTGACATCACGAAAATCGCTCACAAGTTGCGCAGTATTAGCGTTGTCAAGCGTAGGGTCACTCACGTCATTCTCCAGGTGAAAGCCTCAGCAACAATTGCTGAGCAGGTCGATAAAAAGGGGCGCTCTCCAGGGAATACAGAACCTGTTTGCGTGCAGTTACAGAATCGCTATTGAGCATGGCCGCTCTCGCCTTGCCAAGATGAGCAAGAGCAGTCGAGTCTTGCTGAAGACCCAGCAAAGCGTTGAATTCGCGCTCAGCAAGATCAGGTTCGTTGATCGACAGATAATGCTCACCAAGCCATCGATGAACATCTATGTTGTACGGCATAACCCAATTGATTGACTCCATGACAGGCACTGCATCATCAAAACGCCGTGCTTCTCGTAGCGCAATGACAAGCTCTAACAAAACGTCCGGATCATGCCCACCACGCTGGTGCCAGGCTAGCAGTGTTTCTATGGCGTCTATGTCGTTGCCCTGCTCTTCGTAGGAATCTGCCAGAGCAAAATAGGAATTCCCAGGCCCAACGCGCTCCGGGTAACGACTTATAAGATCGCGGGACAGCGCCTCAGTACTGATCCAATCCTCAAGTATAATGGCGCGCTCAAGTTGTTGCTCAGCAGCACGAAAATCATCCAGAGATTCCATAAGGACTCCATATTTTTTGTCCAGAAAGTCTAAAAAAATTTCATCAAAGGTCGATGTATCCATACCGATACCCGCTAGTAGTGCTGTTGCCGTATCTTCTTTGTCAGCAAATGATTTAAGCATGGTAACTAGGGCTTCGTGCCCCCAGCGGCTAGCAATAAAATCGCAAATTAGGCCTGCCTGCATATAAGACACTTGGACCTGCCCATTATAACTGGGCCTTACAAAGCCTTCATCCAGCTGTTCTATGGGTAAGAGTTGTTTCGAGCGAATAGCGCCTAGGACATCCATCGACAATTCGCGATTAGGTAGTGGACCGGTATTCCATTCTTCATACACCGATAAGCCTTCACTAAACCAGCGAGGCAATTGGTGATTGGTAGCGGTAAGCGTGAACACGTGCGCCATCTCGTGCCAGAGAGTGCTGCCCCAATGAAAGTCACCTGCAGCTCTTGCTTTGGGGCTATCCATAGCGGTGAGATAGCCAAATGTAACACCCAACAAACCAATACCTGGCGTACTCACGGTCCGTACGCCGAAGTCGTCGTGATCATGATAAAGCTCGACGATCATTGGGCTTTGCAAGGTAAAGTCATAACGCTCGCTAAACAATTGCACAGCCTTGATACTCAGATCGATGACATAAGGTTCAAGGGCATCAGCATCCTCACGATCAAGGCGCATTAATACCCGTCCCAGTATGGCGCCTGGATCGTCAATGTTTGGTACGTCGATAGAGCTGATGCGCATATCATCAATGCCATCGAGCAAACGCAAAGTATTAACTGTTTGAACATCAAACGGATCGCGGTCGTAGGCTTGTTGCAAATGGTATCTGGCAGCAAATATATTGTTTATGCGTAACTGATTGATACCCAGATCATGGTGGGCTGTTGCAAGATCCGGGTCTATAGCGACGGCTCTTTGATATAAATGAACTGCTTCGCGATAGCGGTAGGTAATAATATAATAACGTGCAGGAATAGCGTACACGTTGCCATAATTGGGGTTGTACTGCAACGCTCGATCTATCCAAACCTTGATTGATTTATCCTCAAGTAAATTTGCCCCGGCATGCAGTGCATATATTTCCAATGGAGGAAAATTCTTAGACTCGACTTCAGCCAATGCACGATTCAATAAGCCACGAGCAATAGGCAAGTTCTGCAATTCAAGCTCTATGCGAGCCAGCAATATAAGGGCATGAACATTGTCCGGGTGTTCGGCAGTTATTTCAAACAAATCTCGACGTGCCTGCCCCTCAAAACCTTGCGATTGAGCCTCAGCCAATCCCAAGCGAGCTGGTAAATACTGTGGGTCATACAGCAGTGCTTCCCGATACAGAGCCTCGGCATCACTGGTTTGATGGGTTTGCAAATACAGTTTAGCCCAATGTGTTTTTATGACAGGGTCAGAACTCTCAGAGGAAATAGTGCGATACAGGCGGTTAGCCTGACGGATATCACCCAAAGCCGCCGCGGCATCTGCCTGCTCCAAACCATCAGAAGTGGCTAATAAAGTTTGATAGCACTCGGTGGATTGATTTTTTTTCCCTTTGTAGAGCAATTGATCACAGACCCTAATGGCATCTGATCGAGTCAAATCATAGTGAATAGAAAACGCATAGGCCTGATTGACTGCAATGCCGACAAGCAGCAATAAACAGAGCCTTGCTAAAGACCATAGACTGGAGCACTTAACTTTCAGCATCGCTTTCACTCCATCCTGTCGCAACATCAATAACCTGCTGCAATCTCGCTATTTTTAGAAGCAATTGTTCCAATTGCGCGTAATAGTCATTCGACGTCAGAGTAGCCTTTGCCTGTTTCAGCTGGTTGAACGAGTCTTCTAGAACCAGCCGTTCATCGAGTAAAGAGGCAACCGCCGGATCGTCTGTCGCATTTTTCAAAGAGCCAAGTAGAGCTACCGCGATATCGACAGCGTTATCCCCTGCAAGCCTTGCATGCTCCGGCGCCAGCAGTTTTTGTTGTTCGTAATACTCAACAGTCCGGCTTTGCGCAAACCGAAAGACTTCAGCGATTGTCAGTATTTCATTGCGATCAAAATCAGCGTCTGATTTTAGCAATGCTTGCGCCATAAACTCCGGGAACTTTACAGCGTTGCTTTCACCACCGCTTTTGGTTGCCGTTACAACGACTCGTTGCGGTTGCGCAAGAATATCCAAAGCAGCCCCACTGGCGCTTGCCGCCAGTACCACCAATTGTTGAGAGGCAGTTATCGGGTTTAGCGCTGCCACAAGATCTTCGGTTGTTAAATCAGGACCAGTGACATTAAAACGCCAACCACCAGAATCAGCATTACCATGCCCGATAAAAAAGAGTGAAAACACCGAAGGCTCGCCAGGCTTTATACGACTCGCAACATCGTTAATAGCTTTCAAAATAACGTCGCGCGTCGCGGTCTCATCCAAGTAGACAATGAGATCGTCTTCAACGGCCAGAGATTGCAATGATTCGAAAACTACTTGCCCTGTTGTGGAAAATTGCTCAGTGTATTGACTCTCACCGCCCAAACCGCTGACAACAACGGCGTAGGTTTGTGCCATAACAGGATAAACAAACAGCAGTGATACAAATAGTAAAACTGTTCGGGATATGTGTCCACGCAGGGTGACGAATGCACTAAGAGCTGGAAAATGATTCATTACAAGCGTTTCCATTGAAGCCTCAACAGCCACTCTGTTCCCTTTAGCAATATCAGACACAAGAACAGAAACGGCATGTTCCATAATGGCAAACGGCTCTCCCTTTTTAACGCAGCGTTTTCTGTTGCTAAAACGCTTTTTAACTGCTCTACCTCAGCCAGCGCCAGATAGGAACCTCCGGTAACTTCAGCGACCCGTTGCAAGAAGTCGCTGTTGAGTTGGCTGTCATAGGATTCAGCGTTATCAGACTCCCCCACCCACCATTGCTCAATTGAAAACGGTTGTTTCGTGGGCGATTCACCGTCAAGTGGAGAAGTAGCTGAAATAGAAAATGCACCATCGTACTCAACCGGCACCATCCCTGAGAATCTACCCGGAATCTCAGCGTCAGCATAAAGCTGTACGATGCTGACCACGCCGTCAGAAGAGGTTAATCGAACAGGGTATGTGGACTCCTGAACCGGACTAAAATCTGGATTGTATGCGTTGAGAACAACTGACGTTGTTTCAGAATCTCGCACAACTGGATACTCAATGGATAAATTAAGTGGCGGGGTACTGCTCTCAACCAACGCCCACAAGAATTGGCTCCAGAATCGTTCGTGCCTATCATCTTCAGAGGGCAGACTCATTTGCCAACGCCACGTACCACTGGAACCCAGTACAGCGCTTTTGCCTTTCCCATAGCGTTGTATGACTAACAACGCTTCAGGTGCCGATAGTTGTGAACCCAAGGAAACTCGCTCTAATAACGTTATGGCTCCGGGCTTGGGCTGACCTACGCTTTGCGCATCAGCGAGTGCCGGTAATTCCTGCCATGCACGAATGTTGGAGCGTTGATCGTCACTTAGGTGCAGCCACGGTGTTCGTAAACCGGCAAGCGTCGGCATTGCCTGAGACCGGGTTCTGTTAAACGTTTTACTATTAAGCTGACTGTTCAACACAACTGGCAACGCTGCAGCCGTTACTGATCTTCCCCAGCCACCATCAGCCAGACCATGACGGCCGCCGAGCATTAGCAGTGACCCTCCGCGCACACTGACAAAATCTCGTAGCGCTACCTGTTGCTCTGTACTCAATTCAACGGCATCAATACTTCCCATGATGATTGCATCATAGCGAAACAAGGCTTCTCGTGTGGCCGGAAAACCGTTGGCTAGCTCCTTGGGAGACTCAACTCCTTGCCGATAGAATTTATTAGGTGAAGTACGCAATAGCGACACAAGCTTAATCGAAGGTTCGCTGTCAATTGCTCTTCGCAAAAACTTGTATTCCCACCGTGGCTCACCTTCCACGTACAAGACGCGTTTGGGCGAATCCATGACCTGTAAAATTCGCGGTTGTCGATTATTATCCGGGATAGGGTCCGTTAAGTCTGGCGACAAATCTGATTCATGAGATTCCACAGCTTCAATCGAAAATTCCAGTTGCTGAATACCGCTGTTACCGCTGGGAAAAGGCACTATATGAATGCTCTGAGTCACATCTGCTGGCAGTTGTAAATCTACAGCGGCCAACAGGTTTTTACCGGCTGTTATACGTACGCGAGCCGTACCAGCCTTTAGGTGACGAATACGCAGCCTGGCATTAATAAGAGTGTCCGGCTGAACAACTTCAGGAACAACAACATCGGCAAGCTCAAGATCATTGGGGTGCAGCCCCTGCCCTGTGCCCACCGTATGCACCGGTACTCCTGCAGCTTGCAATTTCCGCCACCAATCCGAGTCGATTTGTTGCGCATTGTCAGCGCCGTCGGAAAGTAGCACTACCGCTGCCAACGCTGTGTCATTTACTGTGTTGAGCAAAACAGTGAGCCCATCAGCCAGATTTGTTTTTGCACTCATTGGAGCGCTTCGCAGCTCAGCCAGGGAATCTATGTTTTTCAGTTCCTTGCCCAATGTGTACAGATCCGCCGAAAATTCTGAAGCCTCGCTCTTTGACATTTTCTCCACTGCATTCCCTGCAGCCACGAAACGAGTTAAGGGGGAATCGCCCTGACCGACAGTGCCAACATCTGCTCGCAGCATGCTGTTGGAATTATCAACAACCCAAGCAACCGTATTTTCACCACGCTCAGAGATGGCGACGAGCAAGTTAGGCTGCCAAAGCATGAACAGCACAACAGAGGCTGCCACACTTTGCAGAGCCCACACAGTAATTTTGCGCGCTACACCTAAAGATCGGCTCCACACGCTGGCCAGTATGGCAAGCGCCATCAGTAGGCCCAGAGCTACTAATAGCCAGGGCGGCCAGCTGGTATCAAAGACCAGTGTGGCTTCACGCCAAATTATTAGCGGGTAGTTGAACAACAATTCAAACATTATTGATTAGCTGTAGACCATGGTAAGAATAATGAAGTCCAACTCAAATCGCTGGACGGCTAGGACCTCTTATAGTATTGCCGATTTTCTCGCCTGTGTATTAATGAGTCATGGCATAGCCAAAATAATTGACACCGAACTCCAATTATTTATGAGAGCACAGATACTAGGGATTTGTTCCCGTCATGCCTGATCGTACGTGAGAATAAAAAGGATCTGAGTTATCACTCATATCTTGAATCCCACGGTCACGGAATACCGGCCACATCACTAGTTTCACCTTCTCTGATACGATCTATATCTAGCCTTGGTATTTGAATCCTGCGGCAAGTTCTTTATATTTACTTGCTATTTAGAAGTGCAGACCGCCTATACTCGATAATTACGACGTGATTTTATGTCTTTTCGTGCTCACGGCCGCGCATAAGAGCCTTCTGCACCGCTATCTTTCGAGGAATTTCCATGTTTCGAACCCCTACACACGCATGTCAAATAGGCATCGTAGCCGGTGTTGTCAGCCTTATCGGGCTAAGCGGTACAGCTACTGCCGGAGGCTTTGCGTTGATTGAGCACGGTGCATCAGGATTAGGCAATGCCTATGCGGGTGCTGCTGCAGTAAGCACGGACACATCCACCGTCTGGTTTAATCCAGCTGGCATGTCACAGATAGAGGGACGCGAGACCTCTGTCACCATGCACATACTCACCACAGACACTACTTGGACTGATCAAGGCACAACGCTTGGTGCAGCTCTAGGCCGCAGCCCAGCCTCAGGGCCTGATACGGCTAATCCAGGTGGCACAACTGTTCTACCTAATTTTTATTATGTCGCACCCATCAATGATCAGTGGAGTTACGGCCTGAGTATCGGAGCACCCTACGGCTCAGCAACCGAATATGATCGTGACTGGAAAGGCCGGTACAGCACGGTAAAAAGTGGTGTTAGCGTCATTGATATTAACCCTGCCGTCTCCTTCAAGCTATCTGACAAAGTCAGCTTGGGCTTTGGTCTCAGCCTTCAGCGACTGTCTGCAGAATTGGAAAGTGCTGTTGATTCTGGCGCCGCTTGTCTAGGGCTTGCTGCCAGCGCGGGAACCAGTTTTACCACTGCCGACTGTGTCAACGTTGGGCTTACTCCAGGTGTCCAAGCTAATGACGGTTATGGTTCGATAACGGGTGACTCCACCACGTTTGGTTTCAACATGGGTGCTTTGTT
>JBLHWG010000193.1:0-10082 GCA_047629055.1 Halioglobus sp. | reverse complement strand
TTAATTCGATTAAGGCAGTATCGAGCATTTCAACAGTGCCAATGATAGGCCCTGAAATCATCAGTTTGCGCAGGTTCAAGACAAACTCAATAATCGCCCTAGAAAAGTGCTCAATATGAAGACGCCAAATGAGCTACTCTTCGGAATACACCCTACCGTTGCACTTGGCTATTGAATCCAAGATCCAATAAAGGACACTTTGATTAAATCACACTACTTTGCAGGTCGCTGTCGCGTTGAAACTACTCGTTGGATGCTAGCAGTGTGATTCGCTATCTTGCGCGGCGCGATGATTTATATGGCGACAACGATTCCTTGTGGTGTGACATGTTGGCTGGCACGGTGGCTGATCTTGCAGAAGCCTACTATGCAAGCCGCCTTTCAGCAGGATGCAGATAAAGCGGTAGCAATGATAAGTAATCTATTACTTGCCACTGCGCGTAACCATTCTAGTACTTTGGCAATGCATGACCACTGTTCGGGCCTTCTACGTTTTACGATAAACAGTTTAAACCTACATTGGCTCAATCTACGAGTTGTAACCGCAAGATAAATGGCGTGTTGCGGGTATGGTCGTAATCTATTCAAACACTATATTATTCAATTAAAAACTGAGAGAAATACATGAAGCCATATCAGGCAACCATTTTTAACGCCGCCGTTTTGGTGGTATTCGGCCTTTGGGCGTATCTGAATGTGGCTGCAGAGTCACGCTCTATGACGATATTGATACCCGTAATTTTTGGCGTTATTCTCGCATTGTTAGTTCCAATTTTTAAAAAGGAAAATAAAATTGTTGCTCACGTTGTTGCTGGGCTGACCCTGCTGATTTCGATAGCCCTAATCATGCCGCTGATAGGCTCCATCGGCCGCGAGGATATGCTTGCTGTGTTTAGGGTGGGGGTTATGATGGCCGCCTCTCTGTTCGCCCTGATTGTGTACATTAAGAGCTTTATGACAGTTCGCCAAGCGCGGCAGAGTGCGACATAGCCCAGTCCCTTTTTTATTCGAGATGTAAAAATATTTCTGGTGACCAAGCGGTTCTGTCGAGAACAAAAATACTGCCTTAGAAAAACACGAAGCTGTTACCGATTTGGTCAGCCAGTGCATAGAAAAAATCGGCGGGTGTTTTTGACATGCCCGCTTGATATCGCATATGGCCTTTGCGTAATATTCGTACCAACTCAATTCCCATCAAGGTACGCTGAGCGCAATACAAACTCTAGAAGCCCAATATTGGTCCGGTGATGAGTTTTATCAGCCGATGAACTTGCTCAATGGTGTTGTTGAGGTACTTGCACTGGTGAAGTCTGGCCCGTTTAGACTCTTTTCTCAGAAGACACAATGCAGCGCGCTTTACCCGTGAATCTATCAAATTCATGAAAAATTGCCACAGAACCCTAATATCCGCCTGTTACTCGCCAAGCATCAATCATCTGTCCGAGTGAACCAACCGGCAACAGCATATTTATATTTATCGCAGTAGCTACTTCCTATTTTTTCTTGCGTCTCTTGCCTTTTGCCAAAATCCTTAATCGGACAACTTCACGAAGTTGAGTTAACGTGTCCTTCTCGTTTTCGTTACTTGCATTGTCAGACTCCTCAGGGTTAATCGGATCAGTTTGCGCATTGCGTTTTTTCATCATGCGATTAGAGGGTTGTTGTTTGAGTTTTGACGCATACGGATTACGCGCTGACTCCATCTTCGATATGTCGTACTTGCTCTTCATGGTGTGAGTACTATATAAATAAGCTGAATTGCAGAAGCATACCTTAATCCTATGTTTATCTGTAATTTCATGAACTTAGCCTCGATAAAATCTACTCTTTTGAGTGTTTTCCCAATCTTTACTCAATTCAGGAGCTGTCTCACCACGACAGCCCTGTCCGATACTGCTTACCTCTGTGCTCCGCAAATATTATGCACACATAAGTCGATAGTCGTTATGTAGTCCGCCAACTATTGGCGTGGAAGGAATCCTGTCTTCCGGTTTGATTGAATCCTCTTAAGTTGTAGGGCGCTTGAAATAGCGCCCTGGCTCTACGTACCATAGATATTAAGCTTTTTTGAAGGATATCGATTGAGCGCCTTCCCACAGCACCGACATCTTGGAAGAAAAATCTACTCCGCCATAGAACTGTGACCTAGGCGTGAAGAGGACCGCAAACGACTTAAACTGACTGGCCTGATACCGAGATATCTGGCTATGATTTTTGCTGAAACAACAGATGCTATATCTGGGTGATCCTTGCTGAACCTTTCTAACCGCTGCTCGCCCGACTCGGCTGCGAGAGACCATTCTCGACGCGAACGTCTAACGAGCTCTGTCTGTAGTATTCGATTTCCCCACCGACGAGCATCAACATCTTCGATCATAAGACTCGCAAGTTCACTTTCTGGAAAACGAACGAAGCGACTAGATTGGATCGCCTCACAGGAGACCAGTGATCTGAAATTTTCACTTCGCGCAATACAGGGTCTAATCACGCAGGGTGCGCTCTGGAATGTCACAGGGCATCGTGGTTCACATGTATTTGATTTTTTTGAATTTAGAAAGGCAATAGACAGCGAGTGGCGTAACTGGGTGACTGGGCGTTTTAACACGAATCAGGGCCGGACCTCGGTAAGGACGCCAACGCGACCGATGCGCACCATTCTCAGTTAGGAAAACCAGCGATGGCCTCGACGTCTTCTAGCCAACACCCCATGCGCACATATCGCAGCTACATAACAAACCACCACCATTACAATTACCGACTTAAAACCCCAACAAGCTGAGCTCCAGGCATCTTTGTGATATCGGAAAATCGTCGCTAAATTCAACGAAACTGCAGAACCTTTTGCGTCTTCAGTTTTTCGTGCAGGCAGAACTACAAGAACAAGCAACGCCGCCGCAGCCTTTAGCACGCCGTGCGTGAAAAACAAAGTGTTAACGCCATGCTCGGCGACCAGTGATAGTCCAATCCACGCAGTCAGTGCATATAGGACACACCGAAGAACGAACCCCACAGGGTCATCGCTGCTGCTCGCATCCGGTCACTACTGCTAAGTGCCACAAAAGTTTGAGCTGAAACGACAATAGCCAGGTGTGCAACACCTTCAACAGTGCGACTTGCGAGTAATAACGAAATTGACAACCCCGTTGATTGAAACAACGAGACAGCAGAGCCAAGAACTAATCCTGCAAGCAACAGCTTGCGTAGCCCGATGTTGGCAGCCAATGAACCTGCGAACAAGCCCAGTAAAAGCACCCACGAAGCTTATCGAAGAAACAAGAAGACCTAATGAGTTTCCAGCGTTCGGGTACATGTCTGCAAGTTCAGGCAAGACTAGCAATTTGCCGGTCGCGAATGCTTGTAACGCTATATTTACCGATCGGGTAATTATCAAGAAATCAGTGGTCTTTTAACTCGTTATTTACCGATCGGGTAATTTAGTGTACATTTCGCTCCTAGACTGTAAGTTAATTCCCGAGCGGGACATCATGATTCCAATAACAGATACGACCGATCTAGGCAAAGCTATCCGCAATGCCCGAAAGCAACTGGACCTTACGCAGCCACAGTTAGCGCTGACAACAGGCGTTGGTGTGAGGTTCATCGTCGACCTGGAAGCTGGCAAGCCAACGGTTCAACTCGCACTGGTGCTCCGAGTTATCGAGGCTTTGGGTGGTCACGTGGAACTTGTAGGATTGCCGATGCCGCACGTAACCGGCGGTGGCACAACTGCTAACCCATGAATACATCCAAGAACACCATCCGATTCAGTTCCGTACTGCAATCCTTGCCAGACACCATACCGTTTGTGGCACCCGAAGAACTGGAACGTAACCGCGGCGCACTATTCGACGCACGCCTGGGCGCGAATGAAAGTGCCTTCGGTATAAGCCCAAAAGCGACCCTGGCCCTGCAAGATGCCATCGGCATAGCTGGCTGCAGTTGGTACGGAGACCCACTGAGTTATAACGTCAAACAACGCCTGTGCGAACGCATCGGAATTTCCACGACCGAGCTGTGCGTGGATGCCGGAATAGACTCTTTGCTCGGGCTAACAGTACGCCTTTTCATGGAACCGGGTTCTGTCATGGTCACATCCAGAGGCGCATACCCTACCGTGAACTATCACGTAATTGGCGTGGGCGGTATTGTTCATGCGGTCCCGTATAAGAACAATCATGAAGACACTGAAGCACTGGCACTGGCAGCCAATGTGCAAAACGCCCGGCTGGTATATCTGGCAAATCCGGATAATCCGATGGGCACTCGAGTCAGTGCGTCAGCTATACAGGCGTTGATTAATCAGCTTCCCGAACAATGCGTATTGATGCTCGATGAAGCCTATTACGAATTCATGCCTGAAGACGACGTGCTCAGCGTGAACACCGCAGTTAACAATGTCATTCGATTTCGCACGTTCTCCAAAGCTTACGGCATGGCGGGAATGCGTATTGGTTACGCGTTTGGCAATGAATCACTCATTCGTGGCTACGACAAAATTCGAAATCACTTCGGTGTAAACAAACTCGCACAAATTGCCGCAACTGCATCATTAGAAGACACCGAGATGTTGCCAAAGATTAAGAACGCTGTTCACACAGGACGTGAACGAATCTATGCGATGGCTGCCAACCTTGATCTTCCATACATTGAATCGTTTACTAACTTCGTGGCTGTTGATCTTGGTTCAAGTGATCGCGCTTTTAAAATGCTTGGGCTATTGAACGAGCACGGTGTTTTTATGCGTAAACCCATGCAGCCACCACAAGATCGATACTTACGAGTTGGCGTCGGCACCGACTCTGAACACGCTGTATTGCAAAAGGTTTTACCAGCGTTATTAAAAGAACTAGTTTAGTGCAAAGTAGCCTTATAGTCAGTGATCAGTCTACACTCCAGAAATCGTTTCTCACTGGCGTTGTCGCTAGATTCAATAGCTTTGCACAACTGCGCAGCGGCCTCCTCTTTAAATCCTGCTCTTAACAGAACATCTGCACGGGCAACGAGATAAGGTTGATACTCAAGAATAATCGCTTGATCAGCCAGCGAATCCAGTAGTTCCAGTGCCTCGCCAGGAGAGCGAGCGTAGGATATTGCAACTGCCTGATTAACTCGTATTACAGGCGATGGCTGCATCGAGTATAAAAGCTCATACAGCGCAACTATCTGAGCCCAATCAGTATCTTCCCACTGCGCAGACTCTGCGTGAATGGCACTGATGGCAGCTTGCAATTGATACGGACCTACTTGTCCTTTGGGTAGAGTATTTTTTAATAACACAGTACCTTCGCAAATCTTGACCTTGTCCCATCGGAGGCGATTCTGATGCTCAAGCATCACCACTTCGCCCGTGTTGTCCTTTCGAGAAACACGCCTGGACTCGTGCAGCAACATCAATGAAAGCAACCCTGCAACTTCACAGTGCTCTGGCAGCAGGGATTGCAAGACACGCCCCAATCGAATTGCTTCATCAGATAAATGAGTGCGAGTCAGATGCTCGCCATAGCTTGCCGAATAGCCTTCATTAAAAATAAAATAAACAACGGACAACACACCATTAACCCGCTCCAGTAATTTCTCCGGCGGCGGCACTTCATAGGCTATCCCTGCTGACACAATTTTATGTTTGGCTCGCGCTAGCCTTTGCGCCATGGTGCTTTTCTTATCCAGAAACGCATTCGCTATTTCCTCAGTAGTTAGTCCACCCAGAGACCTTAGTGTCAAGGCCACGCGAGTTTTCTGATCTAACGCAGGATGACAACAAGTAAAAACTAGCTCCAAACGTTTGTCAGGAATCACCGTGTCCTCCTCATCGTCAATCGCCGAGTTATTTGAACCTTCCATGTCCAGCAAGTAAGACAATGCGGGCTGGAGTTTGTCAAAGTTAGACTTACGCCGTAGCTGATCAATTGCGCGCCGTTTAGCAGTTTTTAGAAGCCATGCCGCCGGTTCTTCAGGAATACCGTTTTCGTTCCAATGAACCAACGCTACTTCCACCGCATCTTGTAAAACATCTTCAGCCAGTTGCAGGCTGCCTACGACGCTGACTAAGGAGGCAAGAATACGCCCCCATTCTTCCCGTACCAAACGATTAATTGACTGATCTAGTCGGAATGGAGGCAGCATAGCTTGAGTCGTGTGATCAGTCTGATGCCTGAATCAATTAAAAACCATAACTGGGCGAACTTCTACTCGACCGTGAGCTGCTGTAGGAATTTTGGCAGCGTACTCAAGCGCCTCATCGAGATCCTTGCAATCAAATAGATAGTAGCCACCAAGCTGTTCCTTGGTCTCGGCAAAGGGGCCATCTGTAACCTCGACCTTGCCATTCTCACGAGTAACGGTTGTCGCTGTAGCGGTTGTCTGCAGCGCATTCCCTCCGCTCATAACGCCGCCTTCAACACACTCCTGAGTGAACGTTTGATATGCCTGCATATATTGACCAAATGCTTCAGTTCCAGGTTGTGGACCAGTACCTTCGACTGAGTATATTAAGCACAGGTATTGCATTATCTATCTCCTTAAGTCAGCACCCAAATTAGTGCATGATACTTGTCAACACCGTGAATTTCCGGATGTTGTACCTAATAGACGAACGGCAAACACTCAAATCGACACTCAAGCGAAAATAAACTTACTCGACTGGAAATGCCCCCTTTTGACTCACGTCACAGCCTAATGTGAGCATCGTGTTCAGGCTGCGACAAAGTGGCGCAAATAGGAAACCCAACCATCTTGACCCCAGTCTACGATTTGATTAGCTTCTATATCCATAATTTTCTGTTTATCAGCCCTATTTATCCCTGTCAAATTTCCTGTAATTCATGAATTCTGCCGCCGAAGAACTTGCCGCAAATGTCAGTGCACCTTTCGAGGAAGCACACGCTATGCCCCGAAACGTCTATCGCAGCGAACACTTCTTACAGCAGGAGCTGGATTCCATATTTACACAAGATTGGTTTTGTGCAGGTCGGGCTAGTGCATTGAGCGAACCTGGCGACTACCTGACACTGGAATTGGCTGGACAGCCCATTATGGTGGTGCGGGATAAGGGAGGACAACTTCGTGCTCAGTCAAATGTCTGCCTACATCGCATGTCCACGTTGCTAGAGGGACGAGGCAATAAGTCGTCCATAGTCTGCCCCTACCATGCTTGGACATACGAACTCAACGGGAAGCTTCGCGCAGCCCCCGCCATGGACAAAAACATCTCTTTTTGCAAGAAGGATAAGCACCTGCCCTCCGTTCACTGCGAAGAATGGTTAGGCTGGATCATGGTCACGCTTAATGAATCTGCAAAGCCTGTCACTAAGGTTCTCGCAGGTGTTGAAGAGCTTGTGGGCGACTTTGGAATGGAAAACTATCAGGAAACGTTTTTCGAGACACACACCTGGAATACTAATTGGAAGGTGTTGGCTGAAAATTTCATGGAAAGCTACCACCTGCCGGTATGTCATAAAGGCACCATCGGAGGCTTATCAAAACTTAACGAAATGATTTGTCCGCCCGGGCTACCAGCGTTTAATTATCACACCATACTCAAAGACGATTCGCTGAAAATTGCGATGGCCCATGAGAGCAATACAGCACTTGTCGGGGACCGTAGACGAACCACCTACCTACTTGCTATCTACCCTAGCCTACTCATCACGCTAACACCCGGCTACTTCTGGTATCTGTCATTACACCCGGACGGTGTTGATAAAGTCAAAATCATGTTTGGTGGTGGCATGTCGCAAGACTATGTGAACGATCCTGCGTCACAGGCAAATTTCAAAGCTCTAAAAACCTTGCTCGATGACGTTAATATCGAAGATAAAGGCTGTACCGAAAAAGTGTACAAGGGCCTGTGTTCGAACTTCGCAGTACCCGGCCCACTTTCACACCTAGAACGACCCAATTACGATTTCGCCCATTACCTATCCAGTCGTGTTTCTGGTACCAGATCCGCAGCAGTACTTTCAGAGTCAGCCACATGAACTTCCCCTACGACACTTACAGTGCATTAAGAGAGCGGCAAACAGTCGCTGCGGCTATTCCGCAAAGCATGCCTCCGTCGTTTTACAATGACCCTGTGGTCTATAAAACTGAAGTTGATCAGATTTTTCTCACGTCCTGGATTTGCGTAGGTCGAGCAGACGAAGTCCCAAAGGTGGGTGACTACTATACGTTGGAGATAGTTGATGAGCCTCTGATTATTGTCAGGCAATCCGATAACACCGTGGCAGTGCTTTCCAACGTCTGCAGGCATCGAGGCAGCCGTATAATGGAAGGTGCCGGCCACACCAAGCGATTTACCTGCCCCTACCATCGATGGTCCTATCAATTGGATGGCGATCTATTGGCAGCGCCGTTAGTGGATAAAACACCAGGCTTCGATTCCAAGCAATGCAAACTGCCTTCATTCAAGACTGCAAGCTGGATGGGTTGGGTCTTTGTTAACCTGGATGGAAAGGCCAACGACTTCGAAGTAGAGATAGAAGGCTTGAACCCGTATGTGCAGAACTATCACGCAGAAGACATGCGTAACATCAGTCCTTCCACCGAATACTGGGACTTAAACTGGAAGTGTTTGGCCGAAAATTTTATGGAAGGCTACCACCTAACACCTGTACACCGTAAAACACTACACCCGATGACACCCACCAAACTGTGCAAGAAGATTCCAGGTGGTTCGGGATATACTGGCTATAAGTCCCACTATAGCAACTCGTTTAAAGGTCGTACCCAGGTACATGCTGATATGACAGACGAGGAAAAATCGCAATCTATGATGGTATGGATTTATCCATCATTTGTTGCGGCCATATCACCAAACTCAGCCGTCTACATGAGCGTCACGCCAACCGGACCCTCTCATCTACAAACGAGGTGGGATGTTATCGCTAGAGAAAATGTGTTCGAATCTGGCGAATCTCAGCAACGCCATGACTTTGCGAAATCATTCAATTTGGAAGATCGTGAGCGTTTAATGGAGGTGCAAAAGGGATTGCAGTCCCGCTTTGCTACCCGAGGTTATTTAGCGCCACCCGATCTTGAAGGTTGCGTATGGGATTTCTACGAATACATGGCCAAGTCAGTCAAACTATGAGTAAGGCGTCCTATACTTTCACTCACGCGATTGTCAGAGAACCTGGAGATAGCATACTCGATGGATTACGAGCTGTAGACACAGGCGTACCAGATCTTTCGATATTCAGGCTGCATCACAGTGACTACATAACTGCCCTGAAATCGACAGGCGCAACGGTCATCCAACTAGCTGCAAAAGAAGAGTTTCCTGATTCAGTATTTGTAGAGGATTCAGCGTTGTGCTTACCTGAGGGTGCTATATCGATGAGGCCTGGTGCACCTACACGATTTGGTGAGGCAGCTCTCATGCAAAGCGAACTTTCAATGTTGTATAGCAAAGTCGTTGCCCTGAACGGACCTGGACACGTAGAAGGCGGTGATATTCTTTGCACAGAAAACGAAGTGCTGGTCGGTCTGTCTGCACGCACAGACATTGAAGGAGTGAATGCACTGCGAACACTGCTTGAGCAATGGGGACATACGCTGAGAATCGTAGATACACCTCCACAAATCCTGCATTTTAAAACAGATTGCTCCCTACTCGACGAAGAAACCATCCTGAGTACAAAAAGACTCGCTGCAACGGGATGTTTTGAGAATTACCGAGTCATTCACACCGCTGAAGGCGAAGAAGCGTGTGCCAATGCAATTCGGTTTAACGAGCTTGTGATCATGCCAGCGGGATTTCCCAAGACACAGGAGATGCTAGAGGCTTCAGGTTACAACGTGCGCCCTGTGGGCAACACGGAAGCCGCCAAACTAGATGGGGGCATGTCTTGTCTGTCTCTTCGGTTTACTCCGAGCTAGAAGCCTTATTTCTCTCACGCTCAAGTAGTACGCTAAGCATCTACAAAAAATATTCTATCTAATCAGAATAATAGAATATTTACCTAACATCAGTCTGGCACAATAGAAGCAAAATAAAGCAAGACATGCTGGTATACGATGATTAATGCACTGTTGAAACACAATCGTAAATGGGCCGCAGAGAAACAGTCTGTCGATCCAGATTA
>JBLHWG010000192.1:0-10088 GCA_047629055.1 Halioglobus sp. | reverse complement strand
TGGGTGAGCTTGCCTATGGAATAGAGCGGCTAGCGATGTATATCCAGGGAGTAGAAAGCGTCTACGATCTTGTTTGGGGACACACTAATGAAGGCACCATTAGCTACGGCGATGTTTTCCATCAAAATGAAGTAGAGCAATCTGCCTATAACTTTGAGCACGCAGATGTCGATGCCTTGTTTGCTCAATTTGATCAATGCGAAAAAGAATGCGCGAAATTATGTGAATTGGCTTTGCCGTTGCCCGCCTATGAGCAAGTACTTCGTGCGTCTCACGCATTTAATATGCTCGATGCTCGACATGCTATTTCGGTTACTGAGCGTCAGCGTTACATACTCAAGGTTCGGACCCTATCGCGATTGGTGGCTGATGCCTGGCTGAGTAAGAGAGAGGCGTTGGGATTTCCGCTTATCAGATCGATTGCAGACAAAGGGGCTTGCGACAATGTCTGATCTGTTAATTGAACTGGGTTGTGAGGAGCTGCCTGCGGGTTCCATGATGCCAATGGCTGAGCATTTAGCGAATTCCTTGTTTGCTGTGCTGCAGCAAAGCCAATTGTGCAATCAAAAACCGGAAGTGTTCGCCACACCTCGACGAATTGCTGTACGGTTTTCCAATGTTGGAGATCGCCAGGCAGACACGGTTGTTGAGCGAAAAGGGCCTGCGAAAGCCGCGGCCTTTAAAGACGGTGCACCAACTAAGGCGTTGGAAGGCTTCATGCGATCAGCTAGCGTCACCTTAGACGAGCTAAACACTATCGATACACCGAAAGGTGAATGGATTGTGGTTAAGCAAACGAAGACAGGCAAGGCCTTGGTTGATGTGCTTAGCGAAGCATTACCTAATGCGATTAAAACTATGGCAATGCCACGCCGTATGCGTTGGGGTTCGACAAGTCATGAGTTTCTGCGACCTGTGGTTTGGTTGTTGGCTTTGCATGGTTCAACCACATTGCCGTTGAGTGTGTTGGGGCTTAACGCATCCAACAAGAGCTTGGGTCATCGCTTTCATTCGCCAGAACCTCTGTTGATCGACCAACCGTCTAATTACGAGGCGATATTGGAGGCAGCTTTTGTCATGGTTGATCCTGCAGAGCGGCGAGCGCGCATTGTCAAAGGTGTCCAGAGAGAAGCGATTCGTTTAAATGGAACACCGGTTATGGACGAAGAACTAGTTGATGAGGTGAACGCGCTGGTTGAATGGCCAGTTGCACTGGCTGGGCGTTTTGATGAAGAGTTTCTCGAGATTCCCAAGGAAGCGTTGATTCAAACCATGCAGGAAAACCAGCGTTACTTTGCGTTGTTGGATAACAATGGTGAGCTAATGCCTGCTTTCATTACTGTTGCCAACATTGAGTCGCAAAACGAAGCGCTTGTGATAGATGGAAACGAGCGTGTCATCCGACCGCGATTTGCCGACACGATGTTTTTCTGGAATCAGGATAAGCAAGGCACACTGGCAAGTCATCAGGCGCAATTGTCCCGATTATTATTTCAGGAAAAATTGGGCAGCGTTGCCGACAAGGTATCCCGCATGGGCGTATTAGCAGAGTGGTTGGCATCGACACTCAACGTGAACAAAAGTGAGGTGGCGCTGGCTGTTAGCTTGTGCAAATGCGACTTGAATACCGAAATTGTTAAAGAATTAGCGAAAATGCAAGGCATATGTGGTCGATACTATGCCTTGCGCGATGGCCACCCGCCAGCGGTAGCTGAAGCGATGGAACAGCACTATTTTCCTAAACAAGCGGGTGGGAAATTACCGCAGAGCTCTGTCTCTCAAATGGTTGCTTTGGCGGATAAAACCGATACTCTGGTGGGAATATTTGGTTTGGGGATGAAACCCACCGGCGCAAAAGATCCTTTCGCTCTTCGACGTGCCTCTTTGGGGATTGTTCGAATTATCGTTGAGCACAAGTTAGATTTAGATCTTGTAGCGTTGCTAGACGCCAGTCTTGCGACCTATGAAGATAGATTGGACGCACCCGACAAAGGGGACATGCTTGCGTATATAGTTGAGCGCATGCGAGGGTACCTAGTCGATCAGGGTTTTGCTCCAGATGCTATCGATGCGGTGTTGGCAAAAGAAATTTATCGCCCTCTGGATATCGTGTCTCGTCTGCAGGCATTGCAGCAATTTCGCAAGACTGATGCGGCGGTATCATTGGCGGCGGCTAGCAAGCGAATTGGCAATATATTAAAGAAAGTTGCGACTCCCATTCCACTAGTGGCTGAAGCATCACTATTGAGAGAAGATGCAGAATCTAAATTGTTCATGCGTGTTGTCGATGTGACTAAGCTGATTGAAAAGAATGTGTCTGATCACGACTATGCTTCGGCAATGAGTCTGACAGCGTCATTACGAGACGATGTAGATGCTTTTTTTGAACAAGTTATGGTCATGGATGAAAACGAATCTTTGCGTGATAATCGATTGGCGCTGCTGCGACAAGTTAATACCTTGTGCTGTGGGACAGCTGAATTGAGCTTGTTAAAACCATTGGACTCTGCTGGTGGAGCTAAGGGCGGTGTTGATCAAGCTGGCCGATCATCATGATCAAGCTGATTGTGTTGGATCGTGACGGCGTCATTAACGAAGATCTAGACGGACCAGTCACCAGCCCTGATGACTGGGTTCCGATTCCTGGAAGCCTGGAAGCCATCGCACGCCTTCATCAGGCAGGTTGGCATATTGCTGTAGCCACCAATCAAAGCGGTATTGATCGTGGAGTGCTTGGATTAGACGTTCTCCATGCTATTCATCAACGAATGCACGAAATGGTCAATCAAGCGGGTGGTAAAATCAACGTCGTCGCTTTTTGCCCTCACAGTGAAGCTAATCAGTGTGCCTGTCGAAAACCTTCGCCCGGTTTGCTTTACACCATTTGCGAACGTTTGGACGTGGACCCAAGCACCATGGTGCTGGTCGGCGATTCTTTAAGGGATATACAAGCAGCGATGGCTACTGCAGCTACTCCAATCATAGTGCGCACTGGCAAAGGGCAGAAGACCTTAGACAGTAATAATGGCCTTGAACACATTCCGGCCTATGATGACCTGGCAAGCTACGTTACGGCGTTGCTTGCACCAACTGAGGAAGACTAAGTATGTATCGCCTGTGGTTGATGTTTCGTAGTGTTGTTTTCTGGGTATGGCAAATTCTGTGTACCCTGCTTATTGGTCCGTTTGTGCTAATCGTGGGACCGTTCTCATACGATAAGGGTATCGTCTTAGCGATTCTATGGAACAAAGCCAATATTTGGGGGCTTCGCTATATTTGCGGCGTTACCTGGAAAGTCGAAGGTCGCGAGAACATACCCGAAAAGCCTTGCGTTGTTTTATCAAAACATCAGTCCACGTGGGACGCCTATTTTTTGCCCACCGTATTTACGCCAGGTGTCTATGTTGCAAAACGGTCGTTAATCTGGATTCCTATTTTCGGGTGGGCCTTGTACATATTGAAGTTTATTCTGATTGACCGAAGCAGTGGCCGCTCAGCTATTCAACAAATGTGCGAGCAAGCCAAAGACAGGTTGGCCCTTGGACGCTGGGTGCTGGTGTTTCCAGAAGGAACCCGTCGCCCCGTCGGCGCTGAGCCCGCATACCGTATTGGTGGTGCCAAGATAGCTGAATCCGCTCAAGCGGATGTTGTACCTGTTGCAGTTAACGCAGGTGAATTCTGGCCTCGTATGGGATTCATAAAATGGCCAGGTGAAATTACTTTTACGATTGGACCGGTTATTAGTCATAAAGGAAAAACGGCGAGTGAAATACTAGCTGAGGCTCAGACTTGGATAGAAGGCCATATGAGCGAGATAACCGTTCTCAATCGGTTTCCATATTAACTATTTTTCACGCTTAAGATCAGTCTGGCAATTTCTTTTTGGCCAGCAATCTTTTTGGCAAGCTAAATAATTCGATCGCGTTGTTGGTTGTGGCTTTGGCTATGGAATTGGCGTCCTCGCCACGAAGGGTGCTAATTGATTTCCAGACGTCCGATAGATAGGCTGGCTGGTTGAGTTGCCCCGCGTGTGTGCTATCTGTCTGGTCAGGGGCGTCTGTTTCAAGCACGATGGCGTCTAATGGAAGGCTTGCAACCATCTCTCTCAGTTTGGTTGCCCGATCGTAAGTAACAGCTCCACCAAAACTGAGTTTGTAACCCAAATCGATAAGTCGTGTCGCTTGTTGCGACGAACCGTTAAAGCTGTGAATCATGCCTTTGTAGTGACCCGCAGATTTAATCATCTCGATGACATCGTCCACAGCACTTCGGGCGTGAATGACAATGGGCAGGTTAAATTCTCGAGCCAATGCTAATTGAGCTGCAAACAATTGTTGCTGAAATGGCTTGTCAGCGTTATCCATGAAATAATCCAACCCACACTCACCGAGGGCTACAGGCTTCTCTCGACCAATCCATGTTGCAAGTTCATCCAGATGCTGCACGGTATGTTCATCTTGAAAACACGGGTGCAAGCCATAGCAAGCAAACAGGTCATCGTGTGTGCCACACAGGGATTTGACTCTTGGCCAAAGTCGCGCGCTTATTGAGGGTACGATTTGCGCCACCACATTGGCAGTGCGGGCAGCGGTTAGTACCTCATCGATAATATGTTCAAGCCGATCATCATCGGTATGAACATGGGCATCGATTAGGGCGGGTAGTGGTTGTTTGGGCATAGTCAATCTGCGCACTGATCCAAGTCGAGAAACGTGTAACAATCTATCATGTGAATTGTGATTCGAAAGCCCGATATTCGGGATCATAGAAAAGTAGTAGGAGATCAGCGATGCGCTGGGAAAATGGTCGTCGTAGTAACAATGTTGAGGATCGTCGAGGGCAAAGTCCCGGGGCTGGTTCTGGGCTAGGCCGCGTGCCAGGCAAAGCTGGTTTAAAACTTGGCGGTGGTGCTGGTATTATCGTGCTGCTGTTAGGTATGTTTCTGGGTGTTGATTTGTCAGGGCTCTTGGGAACCAGCGGTGGGTCGGCAACTAGCGAGTTATCACAGCTTGGAAATCAGAGCAACACGAAGGTGCGTAGCGACGATGAGGCTACTGCCTTTGTGTCTACTATGCTGGCTTACAACGAAGATGTCTGGACAAAATTATTTGCGCAGTCCAATCAGCAATATCGTCCAGCGAAACTTGTCATATTTGACGGTGGCGTTAATTCAGCTTGTGGTTATACCTCTTCTGCTGTTGGTCCTTTTTATTGTCCCGGCGATTATCAAATCTATGTCGATCTGAATTTTCTCCGCGAGTTGCAAAAAATGGGAGCAGGGGGAGACTTTGCTCAGGCGTATGTTCTAGCTCACGAAGTGGGACATCATATTCAGAATCTTCTGGGTGTCTCAATGGCTGTTCAAAAGCGCCAGCGTAGTGTTGGAAAAGCTGAGGCCAATCAGCTTTCTGTACGCACAGAATTGCAAGCTGATTGCTATGCAGGAGTCTGGGCTCACCACGCGCATAAGGATAACCAGCTATTAGAGCCTGGTGATTTGGCAGAGGGTATGAATGCAGCGGCTAAAATTGGTGATGATGCGCTAATGAGGCAAGCGGGCGCTCAAGTTCGTCCGGAGGCGTTTACACACGGCTCATCCAAGCAACGGCTGGTTGTATCGTGGTTTGGAAAGTTTGGAAAGTGGAGATCCGCAGCAGTGTGATTCATTCGCAAGCTAAGTGTGCCGCCACCCTTAACAACTGAGATCAATTTCTACAATGCGTATGGATCGAGAAGAATTTTTAGCGTGCCCTTCTAAGCGAGTTACTTTGTTGGGAATGTCGGGAGTCGGTAAAACCCGACTTGCCAATATGTTGCGCGATGATCAGTGGTTTCATTATTCCGTAGATTACCGAATTGGTACTCGGTATCTGGACGAGCCAATCTTGGATAACATTAAGAGCCAGGCTATGCAGGTGCCGTTCTTAAAGGATTTGTTGCTGTCAGATTCCATCTACATCAGTAATAACATCACGGTAGACAACCTGGAGCCTTTATCCACGTTTCTCGGAATGTTGGGTGATCCGGATAAGGGGGGGCTTGCCCTGTCAGAATTTAAACGCCGGCAAAAGTTGCACTTGCGTGGTGAGATTGAGGCTACTTGGGACGTAGAATCTTTTATTGAGAAAGTAAAAACCATATATGGCTACGATCACTTTTTGAATGATGCCAGCGGCAGCTTCTGTGAAATTGATGATAAGTCTGTTATCGAATCTGTGGCTAAAAGCACCTTGATGATCTATATCAAAACCAGTCCGGAAGACGAAGCATTTCTGATTGAGCGTGCAGCTAAAAATCCCAAACCCCTGTATTACCGTGAGCCTTTTCTCGATGCCCAGTTGGCAGATTTTTATGCTGAAACTGGATTGGAGTACACTGCGCAAATCGATCCATCGGAATTTGTTCGCTGGGTGTTCCCACGATTATTCAAAACTCGGTTACCGCGGTATGAAGCCATTGCAGACGCCCATGGCTATGTGATTTCTGCCCGTGATGCGTTTGAGGTTCAAAATGCGGACGAATTCCTGCAATTGATCGGCGATGCCCTTTAAGTGCTTACGATCACACCCTGTTGGCATTATATTTTGCTGACGTTGCCAATAGTTGAGGTTGTCTGATGCCACTGGTCGCTCACAACGATCTTCCAAGCTTTGAACGCCTTCGCGGTGAAGGTTATCGAATCCTTACACCCGAGCGCGCGAAGCTACAAGACATACGCGCCCTACATATTGGCTTCTTGAATATGATGCCCGATGCGGCATTAAGTGCTACCGAGCGGCAATTTTTTCGACTCGTCAGTTCCAGTAATCCAATATCGCAATTTTACATCCACCCGTTTACCTTGGACGAGATTCCTCGGGGCGAGGCCGCACAGCATCATATCGCCCAATTCTATGAACCTCTTTCTTCAATTATGGAAAATGGTTTGGATGCCTTGATCATCACTGGCGCCAATGTGACTCGGCCAAATCTAGCTGAAGAGATTTTCTGGGAGCCCTTGTGTGATGTGATTGATTGGGCTGATCAGCATGTGGCTTCAACCTTATGCTCTTGCCTGGCGACCCATGCAGTTCTCCTGGCCAGGCACGATATTCGACGTAAAGGGTTGGAGAAAAAGTGCTGGGGAGTCTACGAGCACGATGTGGTTAAAAAAGATCACCCGCTGGTGCAAGATATCAATACGCGTGTTGTCGTACCCCACTCTCGTTTCAATGAAGTCACTGAGGAGCAGTTGACCGATGCGGGCTTACATGTACTCATTTCCGGTGCAGAGCCAGGCGTGCAGTTGGCGGTGAGCGCGGACGGATTTAGAACCGTTTTTTTTCAAGGGCATCCGGAGTACGACAGCATTAGCCTGATGAAGGAATACAAACGAGACGTAGGTGAATTCATAAAAGGACACTTCGCCGACTACCCACCTATTCCACAGCATTACTTCGACAGGCACACCAAGGCCTTGTTCGATGAATACAAAGATCGAGTCCGATTGTGCGTTGAGAAAAATCAGATTGCTCCTACCTTTCCGGAATATCTGGTCACTTCGCGCCTGCCTAACACCTGGCATGATAGTGCTGAAGCCCTAGTGGGAAACTGGATCGGATTGGTCTATCAAGTAACCCACAGAGATCGGAGTCGCCAGTTTATGGGTGGTGTCGATCGGGACGATCCTCTCGGATGGTTAGCTGGAGATGTGTCCCGCCTCACATAAGGGTTCCCTACGGGTCCCTAGTTGGCGCATTGGCTGCATGTGATAGTGAGTAGAGCCGACAAGTGGGTCGGGAAATAACCTCAATTGCAGCTGTGTTTATGGGCAGGAAGTCTGATTTGTTGCGAGATACTCAACATCTTGTTTTAGCGTTGTTGATCCTATTGGGATCGCTGAATTCGGTATTCGCCCAAGAGCCTGCGTATACCATTGAAGCCACACCCGCATGGGTTGTACCAGTGCCTGCATTTGGCTCGTCTGCACCCGTGGAAACCAAATCAGAACATGGTTATCACGATCAGCTAAGTGATCTGCAAATCAACGGTATTGAAAGGGGCAACACGCGTGTTTACAGGGCTGCGGAATACTTGCTGACGAATTCCTTCGGGGTTGAGAATTTTTCAGATATTGAAATATCCTTTGACCCCACGTACCAGGTTCTGAGTTTGCATGAGCTGATCATTAAACGAGATAACGTGCAGATCAACCGACTTGACACTGCACAGTTCGAAGTCATTCAATCCAAAGCTGATGACGCAACGCTCGTTTATAACGGGGCTGAAACTCTGGGTGTTGCCCCCGATGATCTCCAGGTAGGGGACGCAATACGGTTTTCATACACATTGGCTGGAGAAAACCCGCTGTTCGGTGGCAATCGTGAGTTTCATGTGAACACAGAGTTGTGGACACAGCTGGATCGTCAGCATGTTCGTATCTTGAGCGCATCTGATGACCCACTGAGTCGCCGAATCCGCGGGGCCAATGTTTCTTTAGCTGTTAAAGACAGACTTGGCATTCAGGAAATTGTGTTTGATCAGCGTGGCGTCGCCGAATATATAACAGAAAACGGAGTTCCCAGCTGGCAGGAAGCTCAGGGAATCATTGTTTTCAGCGATATGGATAGTTGGCAAGACGTTGTGGAATGGGCGCAGCCTTTATTTGAATTGCCCGAGACGGCAATTGACGAAGTCATACAAATTGCAGAATCCATCAAGCAAATGCATGGTAGCCGTGATGAGAAAATTGGAGCCGCTCTTCGGTGGGTGCAGGAAGAGATAAAATACTACGGTGCCGAGCTTGGGACAAATTCACATCTGCCATCCAAACCTGAAACAACGTTGATGCGTGGATTCGGTGATTCCAAAGACAAAGCTGTGTTGATGTTGGCAATTTTGCGTGAACTGGATGTTGATGCCCATGCTGCATTGGTAAACACTGAGCGTGGTCTTGAAGCCGGAGATTACCCGTTTAGAATGCATGCTTTCAGTCATGTCGTTGTGCATGTCGAACACAACGGAGGCGCCCATTTCATAGATCCATCCAGACGGGGTCAGTCAGGTGCTTTGGGTGAACTTTACGAACCCAACTTCGGTCGTGCTTTGGTGTTAATGCCCGGTACTGTAGATCTTGTCGAGATGGATGATTCGCGCTCCATAGTTCAGCAATCTGTCATTAAAGAGTTAACGTTACCGGGTGATTGGTCAGACCTGATGCGTACTTCGATAGATAATAGCGCTGATCCGTCTGAGCGTGCGGCGGGATTGAAAGTGATCTCTCAAAAGAAAGGTCTACTGGCAGAACAAGTCAGGGAGAGTTTGGCGTTTGGTGGCAAGAGCCTTCTTAGTGAATCATACTTTGATTACTATCAAGTATTGTTTCCATCAATATCGGTAGTTGATTCTGTAAAGCACAGCGATAGTGCGGACAACAATTCAACCTTTGTTGAAAGATACACAATAGAAAAATTCTGGAATTTCAACGAAAGCGTGGGAGAACATCGCTGGCTGTACGCTGATGAGATTATCGGGTATCTAGACCTACCCACAAAAACTGAAAATCGTAGGCAACCTTATGAATTAGTTCACCCAGTTAGTATTGTGGAAACTTGGGTGGTGCCTGTATCGGACAATGTGCGAATGCTTTTAGAAGAGGGCTCTGTCGAGAATGAGTGGATATCATTCTCTAAGTCTGTTGACATTAATGAAGTGGAAGCTACGATTACATTTTCCTATGCAACGTTGAAGAATGAAGTTGCAGCAGGCGATTTAGGTAATTATGTTACATCGGTTGAGCAAGTGAATGATCAAGCTTCCTTTTACCTGCATCATTCGCCTGCGTTGGCAGCAGCCACTCAGGCTGTATCGGTACCGTGGAACACAGCTAAGATCAAGTTCTGGGTGATATTTCTTGCGATGATGTATTTCGCTGGCTGGTCGCTTCATTTTATGAAAAGATACCGCAAAACGATGGACTATTACTCGGACGAAAATCCCGCACCATAGGTAGTCGATCATAGCCTTTGCAAGGCTAAGGGCTCGTGAAAAAATCACGCTATCGGGATACTTAGCATGACATCATCTCAAGGTGATTTATTGAAACTGTT
>JBLHWG010000191.1:0-10109 GCA_047629055.1 Halioglobus sp. | reverse complement strand
TGAGTGGGTAGACCAGCCAATTGCTTGGCTGGCCCCCCGTTAGAACCACGTCGTGCCCTATTTAGGCAACGGGCTCAAGACAAAACCCTTCACACAGCTACTAGGCTCAGAAAAGCACATGACAAATCCTTGCTTCAGGCAACGGATGATACGCTTCGTATCGTTCGAAACTCTCCCAATTGAAGGACTTGCGCTGACTCCGGCGGCTAGCGGATATTTATTGCGTACTTTTCGAAACCATGTGTTGACCCTCTGCAGCTTGCTCCGAAACCGCTTCCCAATGGTTTTTATTTTAGGGATTACTGCGCCGCGACGAGCACGACCCCAGTAGAACGTAAACCCAAGGAAATCGAAAGACGTCGACTTGCTATCACTGTGGTAAGCGCGCTTATCAAAGGGGACCAGTTTCGTCTTCTCTTCGTTGAGTCGAAGGTTAAACTTCTCCAGTCTACTTTTAAGTGCCTTATTGATTCGTCGTGCATCGCGTTCATATTGGCAACAGACCACAAGATCGTCACAATATCTGAACATCTCTACCCGACCGGCACAATGAGCTTTTACCACCGTGTGAAACCAAACATCTATTACATAGTGCGCAAATCAAAATTCTCTGCATCATTTTCTGTACCACCTTATCCTCAAAGTTGCTGATACCCAGTGGGCGGGTTGCGCCCCGATTCCCTTCTTTTGGTATGAGCACCTGTCGAACGGGCGCCGGCTTGTAGGCCATGCGCTTCATACGAACTACCAGGTCTTCGAGATTGACATCCAGATTTTCGCCATAACATGCTTTATCAATTCCATCTATTCCCACGGCTTTCTTTCCATCCAGCTCGTGAAAACAGGCAGCCAACGAACCCTCATTGAAATGATGCATTAACTGATCAAATCTCTTTTCAGGTTCTTGGGCTGATAGCCACGCTATCCTCTTCAGTTTCGTGTCCGTGTCTACAAAATCTCTGATGAATTCCACACGTTTCCCCTACAAGGTTGATTTTACCCCAGGGCCTTCCCTCCACTGGCATTACCCAGCTTCAACAGTACTATGCCCTGTCTGACTTCCTGTTCACCGTTTGGACGTTCTCGCTTTTACACTTGTTCGCCCATACCTCCGATCCTGGAGGAGAAAACAGGATCTCCCACGTTCACATAATCACTTTTACTGCATGCCATGCTCTTCGACCCCGAGGTGGCCACCCAATCCTGCCCAATGTTGGATTGGATGATATTGCCTTCTGAGTTTTCGACCTCATCGGCCCACCCTCAAATCGGATTAACGGGGCTCAATCACTTCAGCATTACGCTTACGGCCTACAGTATTCCCACCTACGCTTAATCCATGTCGTTACCTCCATAGACCCAAGGTTCAGTACACAGTGCACTGGGTCGGTGCTTCTGCAGTGGTTCTTTCAACCACTAGTGACTATGCGCCTCGTGGCGCACCAATAAGTGCCGTTAAGGAATATCAGTAAATTCGAATACTTATAACCGTGAAATCCCCTTATTCCGTTTTTTTCAAACACTTGCTGTGGATTTGCAAAAAAGCCGAACATTTTGTATCAAGGTGGTCTGTCTAAGCGGCTGAATCCAATGCGCTCACTCTCATCTTCGTAAATACCGTTTCTGGGTCTCAGGCATTTTCCGGCGAACCTAACCTTGTTTGAGATAAGAACTTTATTCAGCTTTAGCGAGAAAGAGCGTACCGCCATTCGATCACGTCGTGGTGATCACCTCCGGTTTGCATTCGGCATCCATGTCGGTTTTTTAAAGATGACGGGCACGACGTTAAATACCTTAGATCGAATTCCAATTTTTGTTCTTAGTCAGGTGGCAGATGATCTGGACCTGCCGCACATCAATATTGCTACTGTTCGCTCTCTCTATCATAGGCGAAAGCGCACGCTGTACGAACACCAAGAATGGGCGATGCATTTATTAAGTATCCAAGCGTTCAATGAGCGTCGGCAACGGGCTGTGATGCGAGCGTTCCGATCTTGCGTATCGAACGTTTCCTATACTAAACCGATGACGACCGAGATCATGAGTTGACTTTTCACTTGTGGTATCCGTATACCCGGTCCACGCCGTGTTCGTGTAATCGCATTGAAGGTGGCTCGGCGTGCCGAACATCCTATCAAGATTTTAACCTTCCCGTCTTGACCAATCATTTTCTACAACAACGCCTTGACTAGTGGGCACTTGGTTTGCGCAGTGTCTCAGAGGCGCTGCAACACAATTCGCTGACTATCGACACGCGTGGCGTGCATGTTAAAAAATTATCGGCGCTTGATGAAGATTGGTTGCCCGACCGAGCACGCAACCAATTGCTCAGGGGGCTAGGTACCGTTCAGTTTCCGCAAATCATTCTTGACACTGACACGGAAGTACGATTTAGCTGGCTGTTGTTGCAGCGAGCGCCTCGTCATAGGCAGGAGTTGCTGGCGCTCTGTTTGCTCTGGGCACGGCAGGCAGTTCGTCTAAAAAGTTCCCACAGCTGACATCTATCCCACATAGTCCGGTTCACTTCAAAAGATATCGGGCACCAGAGCAAGTCGGTGGAACAGAACTTCATCGCCTTCCTCAGTCAGGACGCAAAGCGACACACCTCTCGCCACGTTAAACCCAGTCTCTTCATTTTCATTTGGAACACGAGCAGACCAACCCAACAGGCAATGAGCACTATCTCCAATTTGATGAAACTCAAGTACTTCAATGCATTTATCTTCTTCTTTCTCGACAAACCACTCAAGATGTGTCGCAGCTATGGCCTTACGACCTCTGGCATGTGGACCGTATGGCGAGAAGAGTGCACCGTATGGCGTGAATGCTTGGGAGCAACCCTCTGAATCTTGTCTGCTATATGCTGATAGGTACGAACTTACTAGTTTCAATAATTTTTCTTTCGACATAGTGTTGTCCTCCAAAAGTAGTTTCAAAACAATCATGAGCAGTTTTATGAAAATGGGGTCAACGCAGGATTCGGGAAATATCGTACGTTAAGGGCGTAAAGACGGCTTAAATGCGTAGTGATTTGGGGTTCTGCCATTTATCCGGGACTAGACCAAGAATACGGGTTGTAGAGATCGTCTACAGGTGTCCCAATTGAACCTCTCTAGGGCTACGACCCGCAAAGCCCTTGGGAACGCGCCTTTTTTCTGTACTGTAAGCGATTCGGAATTAGCGTTGTAGGAAATATCAAGCTCACGGGCAAGAATGTGCACTCTCTATAACCAAGAGCACATCCCTATGTCATCAAGCGACGCCGCACGCAATTCCCAAGAGTACTGGCAGGCACATATTGAAGCCTGCAAAGATCAGAGTAGCAGCAAAGCTAAATACTGCCGCAACAATGAATTGACCTATCACTGTTTTATTTATTGGCATGCTAAGTTCTCTGAGAAAGTGCATGAAGGTATGGATCTGAAAACGAATTCATCAAAGCTGATACCGGTGGCACTGGCACAGAGCGTTTACACCGCCGAGCTTCAAATCCACCTGCCCAACGGTGTAATGATCAGCGGTATTAGCGATCAATCAATTTCACTGATAGGCCGACTGATTAATCAATTATGAGATTGAATACCCTTCGGCCGGGAATCCATCTGAAGCAAGTTTTTCTCTACACAGATGGTGTTGATTTTCGACGAGGCCATCGTGGTCTTGCCTCACTGATTGAACATGAGTTAGGGCATGATCCCTTTAGCGGTACTTTGTATTTATTCGCGAACAGACAACGCAATAAAGTGAAGTGTCTGTTTTGGGAGGAAAATTTTTTTGTACGCTATTACAAGGCTCTAGCTGAAGAACGCTTTCGCTGGCCGCAAGGCAAAGACTCAAAGGCGCAGAAAAAACCACGCCCAAAGCGCAAAGGATTGAATCCCGATATTACCCGGGTACAACATCGTTTGTTGCTTAGTGATGAGCAACGACAGAATGCGATTGATACATTCTTTGTCACAGTGAAAGAAGAGCTGGATATCACACCAGCCCAAGTGCAAGTTATCGAGATACTGCAAGAAAAGGCGGTGTATCTGGATGAGAATGGAAAGCGTAATGTTGTTGCAGCAGCGCGTGAGCCACATCCCTTGGGTAAAAGTGTTGCCAGTGTCTCTTTGCTAGCCTACTTGGTTATTGCTAAATATTGCGACGACCTACCACTCTACCGCCTCAAAGGTATTCTCAAGCGCTACGGCGGAACAATAAACCGCTCTACAATGGCCGGTTGGCTTATCCGATTAGCGCAACAACTTCAATGTGTTGTTAATCTTATGCAGGAGGTTCAGCTTAGCGCTGATTACCTGCAAGGTGATGAAACCCGATTGCAAGTGCTCAAAGAGGACGGAATGGATCCAACGGGCAGCAATTCCCGATGAGTATTAAAGCTTGAGCCTAGTTGCTGCTAATTGATAGTAAGGCACGTGAGGACCTCAACATGAGTGGTCGAATAATTCATTGGTTTTCTGGTTGATCTACAATTGGCAGAATCCTATCGCGAAGAGAATGGGCGTGTTAAACAACGCACCATTGCCAGCCTTGGGCGGGTTGAGAAAATTGATGCGCATTTCGATTCAGTGATACGCGGACTTCGACGTGCCACCGGGGGTGAACCTGCTGCTGCTAACGGTTCGGCTATTGCGCCTGATGATCAGGTGAACATCAATTTTGAACCCACACGCACTCTGGGTGATGTTTGGACATTGACTCAGATTTGGAAAGAGCTGGGTTTTGATCGGCTAGCCTCAGTGTTTCGATCGTCCAAGCGCAAGCTGGATGTAGAGGCGATGATCAGAGTTATGGTGTTCAACCGGTTATGCGATCCAGAGTCCAAATTGGGAGTGTTGCGTTGGTTGGACACGGTGTGTATCCCGGGTATCGATACTGGTGATATTGCCTACCAGCATCTACTCAGATCCATGGATGAATTAATGGATAAGTGTGATGAGGTTGATCAAGTCATAAGCTCTCTGTTGCGCCCATTAATCGATCAGGAACTGTCTGTCGTATTCTATGACTTAACGACGATTAAAGCCGAAGGTGAATCTGAGCAAGAGGATCATGTGCGCCGTTATGGTATGTCCAAAGACGGCGGCATTAAACGCCAGTTTTTTCTAGGGGTTGTTCAAACCGCTGAAGGGCTACCGATCTACCATGGGTGTTTGATGGCAATGTGGCCGAAGTGTCCACGCTCAAGAGCACTCTCGAGACCGTGATGGAACGCTTTACGATCAAACGAGTGATAGCCGTTGCGGACAGAGGATTGTTGTCGATGAATAATCTAGCTGAATTACAGGCAATGAAGACACCTGGAGGGGAACCTCTGGAATTTATTCTAGCGGTACCGGGTCGCCGCTATAGCGAGTTTGAAACACTCATGGCGCCATTCCATGAACAACACTACAAGGGTGCTTCTGAGGAAATAATTGCCGAACTAGACTGGCAAGACCTGCGATTAGTGGTTGCCCATGATCCCTACACCGCTGGTGAGAGAACAGCAGGACGTGATCTACAAATCAAAAAGCTTGAAGACGCTGTAGCCGACTGGGTGAACAAACTCGAAGAGCAAGAGGGTGGAAAACGATACCGCGGCAGGAAACTATCAGATGGTGGTGCACGAGCCCGTTTCTATCATGAAGTGGTCGAATCCAGATTGGCAAAAATTATCAAAGTCAACTTGAAAAGTGATCTGTTCAGTTATGACATCGATCGTAAAGCTAGAAGCCTTGCCGAGATGATGGATGGCAAACTACTACTGGTCAGCAACACACCCGATCTGACACCCAAGGAGATTGTCTTGCGCTACAAGTCTCTGGCAGATATTGAGCGTGGTTTTCGTGTTCTAAAGTCCGAGCTGGAGATCGGCCCGGTCTTTCATAGACTCCCCGATCGTACCCGTGCCCATGCATCAATCTGTTTTATGGCGCTGATTATTCATCGCATTATCCGCCAACGGTTAAAGCAGTCCAGTAGTTCATTCTCCCCGGAAAGAGCGTTGGAAACCCTACGTCGAATACAGCGTCACCGCATCACGCTCAATGACAAAACCCACACTGGCATCAGCACGTTGTCCGATGAGCAGGGCGAGCTACTAGGGTCATTGAATGTCGACAAGCCGATCGAATCAAAGCAGCTTTCGCTGTTGTAGTGGCAATTTAAAAACCAACACATAGTTAGATCAATAACTTAGCGCTACAAGTGTTTAACTCAAGAGAACAGAGGACTGTTTTTTTCTCCGTCGCAAGGTAATGACCCGCGAATAACGATTACCAAAAACACCCTTCAACTTGGCGTTAGCTGTGAACGCTGAAAAGTGATCGAATTGTCTTAGCGTTCTTCATCCTAAAAGCTTACCCGAAAAATGAAACGACTTTCCAGCCCGGCAATCTACCTGAAAGTACTACTTATACTGGTATATTCAGACAAGGTTCATCAAATATGACTCACACGAACCCGCGTAGACCCAGAAAAAGAGACACATAATATGAAGCACTCGATAAATAGCTAAGGATCCACTGCTTCTATTTTTACGCCATTTGCCCGGCAACGCAATTGTACGAAATTATTGATCCTTAACAAACCGAATCTAAGTGCGGCAGATTCAAACAACTTGCATGATCCCTCACTCCGCATCTTTAAACACTCATCTCTTCATGTTCGAATGCAGATTGCATCTGCTTTACTTCCGCAGCAGGAGCTGAGCGCGCATGGGCATAGTCCCTCCACTTCTTCACAACATCTCTACAATCTTTAATTATCCCGTCTGCGTCCTTCATGGAAACGAAGAATTCGGCAACTGAACGCAGCAACTCGATCGATGCGCTAGCGTCGTCATAATCTATGCGTGCAGACAATACCCGCGCGCTATTGGGTGTTGGATTCAGGTCATAAGCGGGGCTTAATTGCCAACCTTTTTTTCCACTCCACAAGAATCCATGATTTCTAAAGTGATCGTCTGTGTTGGAAATCAAAATGGTAAACGCCATCCGACGAAACAATTCGGCGCGATCTCGTTCTGGCACTGATCCGCGAGTATTGATGGCTTCGAGTATTTCGAGATAGCTACACGTATCATCCCCATCATTGTGCTCTGTAACTGCCATTGCAGACATGAAGGGGATACGTTGATCATCCTCGCTGTGGCTATGAATTCTATCAAACCGACGGGACATGAATACAGTATGCCCTGCTGCCCGCACTAACTGATGCTCTGCGACCTCGATACCGGCAGCCTGTGCCATATCCATTGCAATGGCTTCCCACCGCTCCATTGAATATCCGTCCCGCTCCTTGGGGAACTTTGCGATTGAGAGATTGCCATGTTGATCATAGACAGATGCTTTGGGGCGAGCACCGCCCAGTGTTGAGCCCGGTGCAAAGATCATTGTTAGATCTTCGTCAGATTCTTCACCCCGCTCAATACGTTGTGCAGCTAAGAGCAAATCCCCGAGCGCAATCGTTGGTGGAACGCCGTTGGCCTGTGGTGATTGAAAAACGCCCTCTACGCAGAAGCGAATTGCTCCTCGTCTAGTTTCGTCCGAAACACCGAGCAGGTAATCCGTTTCATGGAGTGTGCGTGCTTGCCTACCTTCTAGCTCCGCTGCGCGACGTTCGCGTCTGCGCATGAGGCTGCGGCCCCAAGTATCGGGGGCACTGTCACCCAATGTTCCGAACATAACGTTATTCGCTCCTGGGTGTAGCGATCCTCGCCTAAGCGGCAATGTTGGATCAAACTGGAAGGCTTCAGGCGATTCCAACCAATCGGCATCATGCTCATAAGTGACGCGCTCGCGCCCTGCCCCCGAATGCCTACGTAAAACACCAGCCTTTCGAATTTTACCATACGCATCAATACAAACCTCGATGGTCATGGCGTGTTCTTTGGTGCGCGCTTTCGCAGTTGTTCTTTGGCCAGTTCATCTCCAAGACTGTCCGCGATATTCCCCCATCCTTCCAGCAATCCAAGAGCCTGCAACACCATTGCATAGGCTCCAACACTTACTGTCGGATCACCTTTTTCAATTCGTCCGATGGTGTCCGTGCTCACTGACGCACGCTCTGCGATTAGGGACTGAGGTAATTCTCGACGCAAACGTGACTCTCGGAGATTAGTTCCAAGTAGACGCAGCTCTCGTTTAGTACCCGGGGTAACAGTGATTTTCGACTTCATAAAATCGTTTATATGCGGAATATCATTGAATAAGATAGCATATATCCCGAATTATAAAATTTTTATCGGGATCGAAATCAGCAGCTAAGGAGTAACCTAAAGACATGCCTGCGGCAATTAACTCGATACCATGGAAAGACAGACCAAGGATCCAAATTGTTGCAAACCCAAATCACTCTAACGTTTTTCTGAGTCATCTAGCAGCCTACTACACCGGTGTTTAGGGCCTTACGGCCTGTATTTTTAAAATATTCAGCAAGCCCCGCATATGGCCTTTGCCCAACAACACGACCTCTTTTCCTATCACGATGAACAATTAACTTCAGCGTTGCCGAATCGACGTGAGCTACAGGAGCTGCTGTGCCTAACTCATAGACATGCATCTAGGGAAGCCTTCAAGAAAGGGAGCAGATTGTACGTTAAGGCCCTGAGTTTGTTGATTTCGGCGTCCTCAGCGGCCTGAATCATCCTTTGGCAACACGGTTGTTGGTGTGCCAGCTGTAATCCCCAGTCAGATTGATGTGATCCCAGCCTAGTGGCGATAGATTCATTTCATCAGTCTGACCGACGGCATCAGTACAAAGACGACGGCGGGACGCTTCTTCTTTCACGTGATGGCAAGTCTTGCGCAAATGGAGCGTGAGCTGATTGCAGAGAGAACCCGTGCCGGCCTGACTGCCGCGAAGAAGCTGGGACGGGTTGGCGGACGAAAGCGACAAATGACGGATAGCAAAATTGCCGCTGCACGGAATCTATTGGAAGGTGGGGCTGCCGCAAAAGATGTAGCACATGACCTGGGTGTTTCAGTCCCTACGCTATACCGATGGTTCCAGCATCTGCACGGACATAGTCAGACACGCACTGTCCAACAACTGGTTGCTGGCTAGGAACTTCGTCAGAAAGTGAGTGCTTGGCTATAACTGGCTGCTTTGTCTCCAACGTGCATCCATTCAGAAGTTGTTGCTGTCTTTAACTTCCAGCACCTGTCCATTGATCCCGATCAGGAAAAAGATGGTTGCTTTTGATTCCGAATTTGTTGCTTGCATGATGTAGAAATCACCGTCTGTTTCGACCATAGAGACGTCACTCTCGGCAATCGAATTCCAACTCTCGTCGAAGCTGTCCCACCTCATACCCAAAATCCTTAACGATAAGCTGAGGTACAGCGTAATGCGCAATTGTGATGGCCGTGGCTTCGTCGACGCCGTGCGTCGTGTGCGCGCTGACGCTATGTTGAACAACCGCTGCCATCAGGGCCATTGCCATGGATACTGATTTCATTCTCAGTGCTCCATTTAAAAAAGTTGGTAGAATGTCGATACCTGCCGTGGATCAAGGCAATACCATGCCCTTATAGTCACCACGGGTACGCAAGGTAACCACCACGTCTTCATCGGTCCGATTCCGCCAGAACCAGCCATGATTGCCTGTGAATGCGGCGACTAACTGGCCTGCCTGATCGGGTACAGACCGACCTTGTTCATAACTGATGCTTTGACCATCACCATCGCCGTGAGTATCGTGATTTACCACCGCACCGTTCGCACTCCATTCGTACTCTGCGACCGCGCCCTCATCCATTATCAATTTGACTTCAATGCCTTCACCTGGCGGTAATGTATAGTCAATTTCATCCAGCCAGGAAGCGATGGGTTCCGGAGCGCTGTCCGGCTGAGTTGTCACGGCTGGCTGTGCAACGGCTTGCGTACTCATTGTTTGAGACGTTGCTCCAACCGTCGTGGCGATAACTGCCAGCTGCGCCTGTATCGCGTCCAGTTTCTGGTTCAGACCCGCACCGCCGGACGCTGTCTGAACACTTTCCGCTGCTACAGCAGCAGCGTCTGCATCAGCTTCCGCGTGAAGTTGTTCCTTGATCTGCCCCATTTCTGTTAAGCCCAGAACATGGCCGACACCGGTCGGATCGATGCCATATTCAGCCGGTAGC
>JBLHWG010000190.1:0-10123 GCA_047629055.1 Halioglobus sp. | reverse complement strand
TGCTCTCTCTAAGCGTTTGCCAATTTGGAGAAAGCGCCACCCGTCGCCCTGAGTCATGTTTTCTCTAGTTAATCCTGAGAGGGCAGCAATTGAGAAAAGCAAAGAATTAAGTGTGTCGATTGCGCTATTTAACGTAGCGCTCTCTAGCAGCGATGATTGATGCTGCAAAGCTTGTAACTCATCATGATGATCGTCCAGAGAATTGATGACGCGTAACATATCGCTAGATAAGCGATCACGCACCGTTGCAGCGCTGTAGCTTAAACTCTCTAATGTATTTGGGAGCGACCCGGTTTTCTCTCCATCGGACAATAGAGATAGAAGTTCTTTATTCGGGTCGGCAATTTTTTTACTGGCTCCATCGCCTACGAATCCTGGCAAGGTGCCTGTCACTTCGGTTGTTGATTTTAATAATGCAGCCAACGATGCCACTGCGGAGTCTTCATCCTGAAAACGTTCGTCAGAACGCAGGTGTACACAGACCCCTAGCAGTAGGCGCGCAGAGCTCTCGATTCTTTCAGCATAGCGGCCTAACCAGAATAGACTTTCAGCAACACTGCTGGGTAACTCCCCATCGATAATTCTAAAAGAAGTATTGTTCTTATTTTTATCCAATAATGTGTCGTGGGGGACGGATTTGTCTGATACGACCCAGATATCTTTACTGGACTCCATCTCACGAATATTTCTGCGTCCACCACCTATTTGCATGTCGAGCAAGCCCAAGCCACCAGGCATTACCCGGTAAGAGTCTCCCTTGCTCATTAGGTACATGCGCATGGTCAACTGGCGGGGTTCAATAGTTTCGTTGATCAGTGTGGGAGTTGATGATCGGCCAATTCGCTCTTGTGCTATGAACCTTTCTGGTTCTTCTTCAATTTGATTTCGTAGAGAGCTGATTTTTTTGTCTGACATTAAAGCCGGATCTTGCAGTTTCGAGCGTGTATCAATATCGCGAATCAACAGATTTTTGAAATGATTTTCAACCCATAGTTTGTGTTGCTCATTACCTAGCCAATAGGTAGGTGTTCCCAGAAGTTCGATGGGTTCGTCGAGAAGAAATTGACACAGTTCCGGAAGCCATGCGTTAAAGGCTGGGTTTTCGACTGCAGCTGCACCTATCGGGTTGACGACTATGACGCCTCCTTCTCGAGAGGCATGCAGTAGGCCAGGGACTCCCTGGGTATTGTTGCCGTCGCCTGCCAAAGGGTCGATATCGGCATCATCGACAAACCGGAAAATGACATCGACGCGTTGCATGCCATCGACGGTTTTTAACCAGGCGTGCTTTCCCCTTACTGTGAGATCGTTTATCTGAATCAGAGTGTAGCCCAGATACTTCGACAGGTAGGCTTGTTCGAAATGATAGTGGTGAGATGCGCCATACCCCAGAATAACGCATCGGGCGTTGCTATCGACGTGCTGGAAAAGCACATTTCGCATGTGCTTGAAGTACTCAGCCAATCTGCGAACGCGGGAGTGTCGATAAAGACTCGACAGTACGCCAGAGAGGATTAGTCTATTTTCTAGGGCATAGCCAATGCCGTTGGGTGCCTGACAAATATCATCAGCCACATACCAATCTCCCGATGGGGATCTTGAGACATCTGCGCTGTACATCGACATGCTATCGAAGATAGGAATGCCAACGGCAGCTTCAATGAAACCATTGTGAGCAAATACTGCTTTAGCCGGGATAATTCCCTCGTGCAATACACGTTGTTCGCCATATAAGTCTTTAAGTAGCGCAGATTTGAGCCTTGCTCTCTGCTGCAATCCGCTTTCCAGCTTCTGCCAATCTGCGCCCGCCATCATTTGTGGCATTAGGTCGAGATTCCATGGGCGATGACTCGCTTTGCGCCTTATTGTTGCTCCAAACGCTAAGCCGTTTTCTCGGTAGCGACGTTGGAGTTCGTGTTGGCAGGAAGTGATCTGAGTGTTATCGAAATGACTCAGTGCAGTTAGTACAGGCGACCATGCTTCGTGCCAATTGCCATCGGCATCGGTGCTCTCGTTGAGGTCACTTGGCAAGCTATTCAACGTCGTCATTGTTCAGAATCCAGTACCCGTAGTCAACCATGAAAGAGACCCACTATCATAGGCCGATTTGATATGCGAGTCAGATTGTATTTGTATGAGTACTGCGAGTAAGCCACGACGATTTACAACATCATATTTGCGATTTGGTCATCGATCTTGTGATTTGCTTTCAGGAGTATTCGATTGTAAATGTTTCGCTTGCGAAGCACTCGCATCATCTGGACCAAACAGGAAAACTCGCAATATTGGACATACAGGAGTAGAAGTATCTCAACTCTTCGTAGTGGCGACTGAATGTCTGACAATATCCGTGCAAGTCTGTATATGGTGCTCTCCATGGCAGGCTTTGCCATAAACGATGCTCTGATAAAAACTCTAGATGGCGCATTGCCCACCGGGCAAATTATGGGTATTCGAGGTCTTTTTTTGAGTGTTTTAATCCTATTGCTTATCTGGCAAAGGGGATTACTTCCACGCATCAGTGAAGCCCTCACTGCTATAGTTTTTCTACGTGCCAGTATGGAGCTGCTGGCAACCCTCTTTTTTCTGTCTGCATTAATGCAGCTGCCTTTTGCCAATATATCGGCAATACTCCAATCGTTACCTTTAGCTGTCACTCTGGGTGCTGCTCTAGTATTTAAAGAAGCAGTTGGGTGGCGGCGCTGGCTTGCGATTGCCGTCGGTTTTTTTGGCGTACTTATCATTATCAGACCAGGCAGTACAGGGTTTGATCCCGCCTCAATTTTGGTTGCCATATCTGTGTTGTTTGCGGCAGCTAGAGACCTATCAACGCGCGCACTGCCGAAGGCTTTGCCATCTTTATTAGTCACTGCTGCGACAGCGGTGCTTGTATCGCTCTTCGGCTTTTGCCTTGTATTGGTACAAGGCAGCTGGGTGCCACCCGAAACCGAGCAAATGAAAACGCTTGGGTTCGCATCGGCTTTTTTGTTCGTTGGCTATCAGTTCATCATTCTGGCGATGCGAACGGGGGAGGTAGCCTATGTGGTTCCCTACCGCTACACGAGTTTGTTGTTCAGCATTATTCTGGGTTATATCTTCTTTGCAGAGATGCCAGATAAATACACGATACTGGGGTCTGCTATCGTTATATCCATGGGCCTGTTTACGCTCTACCGGGAGTTGATAAGAGCGGAAACTCGGCCCTAGTCTTTATTGTTTTCGTCCATTCGTTGAATCACTTGATGATCATAGGGGCGGGATTCGAATACTTCTTCTGACTCTTCAAGGTCTTCCAACTGCTCCTCTTCCATGGCATCAATGGCAAAGCCGGTTGCATAAGTAGTTGTGCGGGAAGATATGGGTAAATACGGTGAGGCTTCGTCCACGACTTCATAGGTTCGCTGGCTAATGCGATAAATGCCGTAGAAGCAAATTGCACTGAGTAGAAGAACCAAGATTATAAAAAACCATTCGATACCCAGGTGCGTCATCGCTGCACCGACGATTATAGGGCCCGTCATAGCGCCACAACCATTGATAAACAACAAACCTCCAGCTGCGGATGCCATCTGATCGTACTCTAGGTGGTCATTAGCGTAGGCAACCAGCAGGGAATAAAGAGGATTACACAAACCGCCCAAGGCTACGGCGGTTACAAGGAGGGCGGTAAAGGTATCTCCAAAATAAAGCCCGAAAAGTGCAACGAGTGAGCCACCAGCAGTTACTCCAATAATCAGGTAGCGACGGTCAAATTTGTCTGAAAGCCAGCCAATAGGATATTGAAACAGCATGCCTCCGAGAAATATGCCTGTTATGAAGTAGGAAGTTTGGGCAATGCTCAGGCCTCGCTCCGTAGCGTAGACCGGCGACATCGCATATAAAACAGCGTAGATTCCACCTAGTAACAGAATGCCGAAACACGCCAGAGGCGAAGTTTTAATGAGTTCTTTTAAAGGCATCGCTCGTGCTGATGTCTGCAGCGGCGCACTGGCAGAAGCGGTCAACAGCATGGGTGCAAAAGAAATGGACACCAGCACCGTTATCAATACAAACAAGTTGTAACCACCAGGATCGGCAATGTTGAGTAAAAGTTGCCCCAGCACCATGCCGGCCATCTGCACCATCATGTATAAAGACAGCGCTTTGCCACGAGATTGAGAGGTGGTAGAGTGATTCAGCCAGCTTTCGGCCACTACATAGATACCTGAGAAACAGAAACCCACTAGCACCCGTAAAAGCCACCAGGCAATGGGATCAACAATCGCTGCGTAGAGAACAAACGCTGCGGACACGAGGGATCCGAGCGCTGCGAAGACTCGGACATGACCGACCCTTTTTAGCATGAGGGGGGTGACTTGGGAGCCCCCTAAAAAGCCTAGGAAATATCCGGCCATGATGTAGCCCATGGTGGATGAATCGATGTTTTCCAATGAGCCACGCACACCCAGCAACGTGCCCTGCAGGCCGTTTCCGAGCATAAGGAGCAGCATCCCCAACATGAGGGCCCACGTTTGTTTGAGTACCTGAAACATGGCGGGAGTTTGGCAGATTTGATCCTAGTTGGGGCACTGATACAGTACTAAAACATATGTGGCTGCGAAGCGAATTGGGTGCCAGTGTCGTAGTTGGAACACATCGGTGGTTATACTGTCCCTAAAGGTCGAGAGCAAATGCTCTCCTCGAATCCTATTTTCGTTGCTTTGCAGGAGCCGGTGCGCCATGTCCAAGACTGTAGATTATTACCATTTCCTTATCTCACCATGGAGTTATTTAGCTATTGATCGTTTCAATAGTCTCAAAAAACGTACGGGTATTGAGGTTAATTATCTTCCCATTGATGTTCCTTCGACGTTTGGGAATATGGGCGGCCTGCCGCCTGCTAAAAGACACCCGTCACGGCAAAGTCTTCGTATGGATGAACTGAAGAGATGGTCCAGTTATTTGAATGTTCCCATGAACTTAACACCCACTTACTTTCCCGCTGATCAATCTATGGCAGCAGCGATGGTTTATGCAGCAGGTGGCACAGATGCTGGAATATTGAGCGATGCTGTTCTCACCGCTGCGTGGCGCGATGAAAAAAACGTTGCTGACACAGATACGCTTGTGGCCATAGCAAACGATTGTGGTCTTGACGGACTGGCTCTGTTGGCCGCCGCTGCAGATCCAGGCGTACAGGGTAAGATGATTGAAATCACCAAAATAGCGCATGAAAAAAAGGTTTTTGGTTCACCGACATACATTGTGGACGGTGAGCTTTTCTGGGGTCAGGATCGATTGGACTTTCTAGAGCGGGCTTTAAGTAGCTAGCGGGTTGGCCGCGTGGTCCACGTGGTGTCCGGTAAAGCTTGTGATGTGGTTGAGCTGACAAGTATACGAATAACAATTAATGCAAAAGGAATAAAACCATGATTCGTCGATATTTTCCGAAGACTGTATTAGCCGCCATTCTGGCCGCGGGGCTAACTGCCCTTGCACCTATAAGTGCATCCGCTGAAACATTCCGATGGGCCGGTAAGACTGACCCGCAAACGTTGGATCCTCATGCAAGTAATACAGCGCCTGTACTTGGCTTTCTCAATAATGTGTACGAAGGCCTAGTCAGACGCAACAAGCAAATGCAAGTTGAACCTGCCCTAGCGACTAGTTGGGAACAGATACCAGAAGGTGGTTGGAGATTCAATTTACGTGAAGGAGTTACCTTTCACAATGGTGCAATCTTTACAGCTGATGACGTGCTGTTTTCCTATGAGCGTGCGTCTTCAGAAGAATCAGATGCACGATCATGGTTTGCACCTGTTAGTGAGGTAAAGGTTGTTGACGACTTTACTATAGACTTCCTCACTAAAGCGCCGAATCCATTGTTCCCAGGCTCCATCGCTAACTTCATGATCATGGATCGCGAGTGGTCCGAATCCAATACTGCGCAGCGTCCATCTAAAGAGGCGGAAAACTTTGCAACCCGTAATACCAACGGTACAGGTGCGTTTACTGTAACTGCACGTGACCCAGGCGTTAGTACTGAACTAGCCCCATTTGCTGACTGGTGGGATTCCTCTGAATCCAACATCACCAAAGCGGTATTTACACCGATTGGTCAAAGTGCAACAGGTATGGCGGCTTTGCTGTCCGGTGAAATCGACTTCATCTCGCCTATTCCTCTGCAAGATGTGCCTCGCATGAAGGAGCGCAGTGGGTTCACTGTTCACCAAGGAATTGAAGCTCGGGTCATCATGTTTGGTTTTAAACATGACGGAGATGCGTTGATGTTTTCTGACGATGTCAGTGGCAAAAACCCGTTCCAGGATGTTCGCGTACGCCAAGCAGCTTATCAATCAATTAATGTTGAAACGTTGATTTCAAAAATCATGCGTGGTAATGCGCAACCGGCTGCTCAATTAGTGTCAGAGTTCATGAATGGATATTCGAAAGATTTAGGTGACAGACTGTCTTACGATCCTGCTGCGTCAAAAGCTTTGCTTGCTGATGCAGGTTACCCGGATGGCTTCAGTTTCGGTCTGCAATGCCCTAACGATCGATACATCAACGATGAGTCGATCTGTAAAGCAGCGGCCTCAATGATGGCTAAAGTGGGTTTGAACGCGAAACTTACTAGCATGCCTGTTCGAAACTACTGGCCAGAGCTGCGTGAAGATAAATTCGACATGTATCTTCTCGGTTGGTCGCCAGGTACTTTTGATGCAGAGCATCCCATTCGCTTCCTCGCCTCAACGCCTAATAAAGAGAAAAAATTGGGTAGTTGGAATTTTGGCGGATACTCGAATGCTCGGATAGATGAATTACTGCCTATGATTCAAAAAGAACTGGATGCCACTAAGCGACAAGCTATGGTTGATGAAGTCCACGGACTAATGCAGGATGAAGTGTCTTATATTCCAATGTACGTTCAACCCTTGATCTGGGCGTCCAAAGACAACGTCTCATTGACACAGCGTAGTGACAATTTCTTTATTCTTCGTTGGGTAACTGTGAATTAGTGTTCATTGTTTTACTGGCCCAAAAGTGAACGACTGTAAACTTTAGGTTAAGCGCGTGGGCACCTGGGTAAATTCGGTAATGCTACCGACGGGTGCCTTCGATACAATGCCCGACAAGTTTTGAAATAATTGTCTAGTCATGATCAAACAATCTTTACTGCTGCTGGCGGTAGGGCTCTCTTCACAAATGGTCTTTGCCGACACTTGTGAAGCAACTAATCCGCAAAACAAATATCAGTTAGTATTTGAAGAAAATTTTAACGGCTCGAAGCTTGAGCGCGGGCGTTGGGAAACAGAGTATCTGTGGGGCCCGGGAGTCATCATCAATGATGAAACTCAGTACTACGTTAATGATGGACAATTTGATTACAACCCATTTAAAGTTTCTGACGGTCTATTGTCCATAGAGGCAATAAAAACGCCCTTTGACAGATCCCTTCTCTACCTTACGCGCTCCATTTATTCTGCCAATGCGGTAGAGCTATTGTGGCGGGTGCCCTCGAATGCGGTTCTCTATGAAGTTTACAGAGACGGACTGTTGCAAGGTACAGCGACGGGTGGATCTTTCTTGCACACAGACTTACGTGATGGCATTGACTACGCGTATGAAGTGGTAGCTGTAGACTCAAACGGTAATCAACTGGTGACGGCACAGCTCACTGTGAATACGGCAGATAGGCCACTGCCCGTTGCAGCGGAAACGCTGTTAACTTTGGCGTTGACGTCTAAAGTCTATTCATCTCGCTCGGCCGAAATAATATGGCAGGCACCCAACAGAGCAGCTCGTTTCGAGGTCTACCGAAACGGCGAACTCTATAGATCTCTGGACGGAGGTGACTATAAAAGTCTCTACGAAGTCGGTCTCACAGAGGGCCAGAATTATACCTACCAAGTGATCGCGTTTGACGGATGTGATGAAACGATCATTGAGCAGAGCCACACACTTAATACGGGTGATGGGATTACGCCTGCAGCCGAACAGAGTGCACGGTTGGTTATCAAGTCCACTGTGTTTTCTAACTCAACTGCAGAAATTAGCTGGAACTCGGTAAGTGGTGCTAGTCGTTACGATATCTATGACAACGATAGTTTCATTGTCAATACCGACGGACGCTCGCTTTTTATCAGCGATCTAATCCCGGGCATCGATCGCAAGTTTCGTGTGACTGCTTTCGATGCTGATGGCAATGAAGTTGATCAGACTAGTCGTGTGCTGAACACTGCTGACAACAGTTTCGCTCTAAATCGCCAACCGTATTTGTCAGGCATCATTACCACCTATAACTCTTTCAGATTTAAATACGGTCGTGTTGAGGCGCGTGCTCGAATGCCCGCTGGAAAAGGACTATGGAGTGCTGTCTGGTTGTTGAATGCTTATTACAAGCAAGACCAACCTGAAGATCCGGAGATCGATATTATGGAAGCTATCGGTGATCAAACCACCACCGGCAATCATGCCTATCACAACGTACGCGACGACGATGGCGATGGGTTTTTCACTGATTATAACTCGACTGAATTTCGCTCAACTATCAGCGATTTTTCTCAAGACTTCCACACGTATCGTGTGGATTGGGAAGAGGGCCGAATTGTCTGGTATGTGGATGACATAGAAACAGGGCGAGTCGAAGGTGATCACGTTTCTGATGAACAAATGTACCTGTTAGCCAATCTTGCAGTGGGTGGAAGCTTTCCTGGCCCTGCTGACGAAACTACACTTTTTCCGGCGCGTTTCGAGATCGATTATATTCGGGTTTATCAGAGATAAAGCTCGTTTACCTCTGATTTTTCAATAGGCGAGCTGTAATGGGTTTAGGCGTTAGCAGAAAATTTGCTGAGGCGTTATCTGGTAGGCTAGAGCGAGTGTTCTTTTAGTAAAACTAAAAGAAAAAACCGTGTCGGGTCAGTATAGAAATACAATTGTCTACCCGAACGGACAAAGACCGCGAGGGAGTTACTCATTTATGACGGAACATTTGCATCACGAAGCGATTAATGACCCTGTTGTGTCAGAGGCGCCAGGCAAGCTGCCGCTAAAACAGAATCCACATGCGCTTCGTGGCGATGGTGAGCGCAAGTTGGAAGTTGCTATCGGCCTTGAGGTGCGCACAATGCGTAAACAGCTCGGCATCACAGTATCCGACCTTGCAGAAAGTAGTGGTTTATCCCTGGGCATGTTGTCCAAAATAGAAAATGGACTAACGTCCCCTTCGTTAACCACGCTTCAGTCACTATCACATGCTCTTGGTGTGCCAATATCTCACTTACTCAGACGCTTTGAAGAAAAGCGCGTAGCCGTGCAAGTGAAGAGCGGTGAGGGCGTATCAATCGAGCGACGTGGAACCCGCGCAGGGCATCAATACCAACTATTGGGTTACTTAGGTGCGAATGAAAGCGGTGTCGTTGGAGAGCCGTATATGATTACGCTAAACGATAATTCGGATGTCTTTCCCACGTTTCAACACGATGGAATTGAGTATCTTTACTTTCTGGAAGGGCGCGTAGAATATCGTCATGGCGATCAAACATTTTTAATGGGGCCGGGCGACTCTTTGTATTTCGATGCCGATGCTCCACACGGACCGGTCAAATTGATTGAGTTGCCAGCTCGGTACCTGTCAGTGATTACTTATCCTCAATCTAGCCAGAAAAGCCTTAAGTCTACTGAGAATCTGTAAGCGATCAAGCTGTATTGGCTGGTACTGTAAGTGAAAAAAAACGCCGGGAAAAACAACTCTTTCCCAGCGTTTTTAAGTACTAAATTTATCTAGCGTTTATTCGGATCGCTGCTATTCAGCACTTTATTCATTGACTCTGCGTTTCCATGCTTACGCACTTCTTCTTCAATCTCACGATTTTCTGCACGTAATTGAGTAATGTGCCACCAAATCCAGAATACAAACCCCGCAATCATCAAAGGTGTTTCTATACCCACAAATGGGTAAGCTGCGCCTATTTCTGCGATGTTGCCAGTCCAGCTTTCAATGTTGCCAGTAGCCATGGTTATTCTCCGGAAGGATGTGAGGCAAGAACGGCTTGTTGTTCTGCTTTGACCATTTGAGCTTCTTCGTGTTCTTGCAAAATTGTTGCACTAACATCGAGTCCCACTATTTCAATGGCTGCAG
>JBLHWG010000189.1:0-10149 GCA_047629055.1 Halioglobus sp. | reverse complement strand
TTATTCGTACGTGGCGTGACTTCGAGAGGAACAAAACATGAGTGCCTCTGTAGCCGAAAGACGGTCTCCACTGCTTAAGCTATTCGCTTGGTCATTTTTAATTTTATGGCTGGTTTTGGCGGCTTTCCCGTTCCTCTGGACGTTTTGGGGTTCCTTTAAAGTTGAAGGGGATTTTTTTTCCAAGGCAGACTGGACGTGGGCGTTGGTAGGCCATCTGACACAGGCTGAGACCGGTGGGCCGTTCACTGGCGATGGCTATCACGGCGCCTGGATTCAGGAAGAATTCTGGAGGGCTGCTCTCAATACGGTGATTGTGGTGGTATCCGTTGTCACCATATCCCTGACAATAGGAACGCTTGCCGGTTATGCGCTCAGTCGTTCCACCTTCAACTATGCATTCTGGTTATTGATCATCGCGTTGATTTTTCGGGCTATGCCGCCCATTACTCTGGTATCGGGTTATCTGCTGCCATTCTACGAATGGAATCTGTGGGGGAAGCTGCCAACGACAATCGTTGTTCTCGTGGCTATCAACCAACCTTTTACGTTATGGATGCTCACTTCATTTTTCAAAAGCATCCCTAAGGACCTTGATGAAAGTGCCATGGTTGATGGGTGTACACAATTTCAAGCTTTTCGGCATGTGATCATTCCAGTGATGTGGCCAGGGGTCGTTACCACAGGGTTGTTTTCGCTGTTGTTGGCGTATAACGACTTTGCAGTAACCGCCATGCTTCTGTCTTCCGAAAATCAGACCATGATACCGAAAATAGCAAGTTTTCTGGGAACCACCCAGACCAAGGGCAACGTCATGTTTGCGGTAGCATCCGTTGTGTCTGTCACGGCACCGCTATTCGTACTGGTGATGTTCTTCCAACGTCAGATTGTCAGCGGTTTAACCGCTGGCGCTGTGAAAGGATAGTTTTAATGGCCAGTATCACACTTAAAAATATCAACAAGCGCTGGGGTACTTTTGTCGGGGTAAAAGATTTCAACCTAGAAATCGCCGACAAGGAATTTCTCGTTTTACTGGGCCCGTCTGGCTGTGGCAAAACCACGACCATGCGTATGATTGCGGGTCTGGAAGATGTCACCGAAGGTGAGATCTTTATTGGCGATCGAAAGGTGAATAACTTGGAGCCCAAGGATCGTGATATTGCCATGGTGTTCCAATCCTATGGTTTGTATCCCAATATGACTGTGTGGGAGAACATTCGATTTCCGTTAAAGATACGCAAAGTTGATCCTGCGACCCATCAAGAGCGAGTTCAGCGGGCTGTTGATATGGTTGAATTACATGATTTTGTAGATCGGCGACCAGCAGCATTATCAGGTGGGCAACGGCAACGTGTAGCGTTGGCTCGCGCTATAGTTCGAGAGCCAACAGTTTTCCTAATGGACGAGCCCTTGTCCAATCTTGACGCAAAGCTGCGTGTGTCAACACGAGCACAAATCAAGAATTTACAGCATGAACTCCAGGCCACTACCATATACGTCACCCATGATCAGATTGAAGCCATGACCTTGGCAGATAGGGTAGTAGTGATGAATCAAGGTATCGTCCAACAAGTGGGAACTCCACGTGTTATCTATGACCAGCCTGCGAACACGTTTGTCGCAGGGTTTATGGGTACTCCAGCTATGAACCTGATGGAGGGTGAAATAGAGAACGGTGTTTTCCGCGCAGCCAACGTGGAAATTTCAGGTATAAACTCTCAGCATCAAGGTTCAGTAACACTGGGTTTTCGTGCAGAAGATGCGGCACTAAGTCCTGAAGCTAGTGAGATTACAGCTCCAGTTTTTTCACTAGAACTGCTTGGTGAAGCATCGATGGTGACTATGCGAGCTGGTGGTGCCATAGTTGCGATAAAGGCTGATAAGGATTACACAGCATTAATTGGAGGCACAGTGCACGCATCGATCCCAGGATCTATTTGTCATTTGTTTGATATAAATAGCGGTGAGAGATTGCTTTCATAACGCCTGCTTAAAGGCTGTCTGTAGTGCAAGTAATGCAATGGCCACAAAGTACATAGGAACGACGTACGGCCAATTTTGCACAGCTAGTTTCCACGCAGGTATGTTGTAGCGTCCTTGCAGCATTAGATGCGTTCCAGACAAGGGACTAGCTGCGTTCCCCAGGGCCCAAGCAAATAAAAATGTCATTGCCAGTAATTCCGGACCTGGGTCAATAGGCAGTAGCAAGGGTGTCAATACCGATATCTGTATGACCGGATGAATGCCGGCGGCGGCCGTCATTATCATGATAGCTAGCGTGACACACGCAGCCTGCAAGGTGTACGCGGTTAACGCGAGTTCGAAATCAGTGGACTCCAGAAAAGCTGACAAACCGGTGGCTAAGACTCCAGCAGATAAAAATAGCAGCAATTCATTTGAACTCCGGGGCAGGCCTTTTAAAACATGCCCGTACAGAGTGCGGCTGGCCTCCTTAGTGCCTAGTCTCATCCATAAAACGCACGCACTTAGTAAGAGTGCAGATAACGAGATAACAACTAGAATAGGCATCGCAGGGAGAAGCGCCTGCATGCTCACCACGGCAACCGTGAGAGAGATGGGCAGCCATAGCTTGGATAGTGTCACGGGATAGCCAGCAAACTGTTCTATATGCTCGCTATTCTTGAAAACAGAAAAAGCATGCGCGCAAAGAATAGTGAGCAATAACAGCGGTAGGCCAGTCATCATGATGTAGATGATACTGACGCCGTGCACATACGTTAAAACCAATGCGGTGCCACCGAAATAGGGTGACCAACACGAGCATGCACAGAAGACCTGTGAGATGGGTCGAAGTGTAAGCAGATCGATCGGCTTTTCTATTGCCAGGCGATCACAGATCAGGATGGGGGCGGATATGTTAATCACTGAACCGAACAGTCCCAGTCCAAGCAGTGTTTGCAAATGCGCTTTTTTACCGCGAGGTAGCCGAGTCTGTGTAGCTTCCAAGTCGAGTAGTAACTTCAGAAAACCCACAGACATTATCATTGTGAGCAACAAGGCGTTGCGGGATATCGCATCAATTATACTGAACGATACGCCACGGCTGTAGGCGATAATTAATAATAAAGTACCGATGCCGAATAAAAGCCCCACCTGGATTCTTGCGCTAATTCGCAGATTGGGGAATAACAGTATGCCGGCTGTCAGTGCCGCTATTCCACTGAATGGATAAGCCCCCGACAGCGGAATTACTGATTTTTCGCTGAATAGGGCGCTAGCCAGAATCATTGCAAGCAGGACGATTCCTGCCAGATCGGATCTACTCAAGGCAGAAAATCCTTGTAAGTCCCGTAAATCACTACTGAGCTTTTTTAACACGCATAGTGCTACCTTCAACGTCAGAGCCATTTAGATTCTTAATGGCCGCCTTCGCCTCACCTACCTTGGGCATTTCGACAAAGCCGAATCCTTTCGAAAGGCCGGATTTTTCGTCCATGACCAAGGAGCAGGATTGCACTGAACCATGGGATTCGAAAAGCGTGCGAATGCTATTTTCAGTGGTAGTACGATCAAGATTGCGAATAAGCAGCTTCATGATTTATATTTCTCGGGAATTGGGTGTCATTGTAGAGGATGACGGATCCTCGGCGAACGATGAATGGGTCTTTTTGAAATTAAAGATAGAGGCTGCAAAGATCGTGGCAATTGCCTACGGCCCGGGGCTCATCAGTTTTCCACCTAGTTCGGCTGCTTTCATCTCCAATTGAGGCATTTCTGATTTTGGGACCGCAAGGTTCAGAAAAATACTGTCTGTAAACTCTTTGTCAGTGATGGCGATATTCGTGGTTTTAAGCCAATGCTGCAATGTATCTAATTGCGAGTAGGGCAGGAGCATCTGTCGGTTATCTCTGACAAACTGGATATCGGTCGCTAGCTGACTCAATGCAGTAGTCACAGCGGCTGTGTAAGCCCTTACCAAGCCACCTGCACCTAATTTAATACCACCAAAGTAACGCGTCACCACGACCACCACGTTTCCTAACCCTGAATGTGAAAGAACATTCAACATGGGTTTCCCCGCCGTGCCCTTAGGCTCTCCATCATCACTTTGATCTTGGTGGTAGACATCGTCCGGGGCCGCGGCAATCATGGCCCAGCAATGATGATTAGCGTCTGGAAATTCCTGGCGAATAACGTCTATCGCCAGAAGCCCAGAACGTTTGTCCAAGACAGGAATAATTGTCGTGATAAACCGACTGCGCTTTATTTCCAGTTCAGAGCGTTGTTGGGCAGTAGGTTTGAAGTAACGATCCATACCCCATAATACGTGCCCACTTCAGATTCACATAGGTAATTCAATCTAAAGCTGCTTAGTAAAATGGGTCACTGCCACTCGCCCTCGAAATTTTTGGGTATCAATAAAACGTCTCGATCAAGATCTGAGACGTACTTGCGACCACACAAAGCCATCGATAGATCAAGTTCCTTGTGAATAATTTCGAGTGCTTTAGTGACGCCTTGTTCGCCCATTGCTCCAAGTCCGTAAATATAGGCGCGGCCTATGAAGGTGCCCTTGGCGCCCATGGCGATTGCCTTTAATACATCCTGACCTGAGCGAATTCCACTATCAAGGTGAACTTCAATCTGATTCCCTACCGCTTCAAGTATGGATGGCAGCATACGGATAGAGCTCAAACACCCGTCTAGCTGGCGACCACCGTGATTTGACACCACGATGGCATCTGCACCAACTTCTAATGCGCGTTTGGCATCTTCAGCATCGAGTATGCCCTTGAGAATGACTTTGCCGCCCCAGGCTTGCTTAATTCGGGCGACTTTGTCCCAATCCAGTGATGGGTCGAATTGATCACCAATCCAGGACATCATCTGCGATGGATCGCCATCGACATGTCCAACAATATTGCCGAAATCGCGTCGTTTAGCTCCCAACATTTCCAAACCCCAGCCCCACTTGGTCATCAGGTTCGCTATGGTTGAGGGAGTCAGTTTTGGTGGCGCGGAAAGTCCGTTCTTTAAATCTTTGTGGCGTTGCCCAACAATTTGTAAATCCAGCGTAATAACCAATGCTGAGCAGTTGGCATCTTTTGCTCGTTGAATCAAACGAAAAAGATAGTCTTCATCGCGCATTGTATATAGCTGAAACCAAAATGGGCTGTTTGTCGCCGCTGCTACTTCCTCAATTGAGTTTATGGACATTGTAGAGAGGGTGTAGGGCACGCCGAATTTTTCGGCAGCTCTTGCAGCCTTTAGTTCTCCGTCGGCACTTTGCATGCCCGTCATGCCAACGGGAGCCAATGCAACTGGCATGCTCACATCCTGGCCAATCATTTGGGTGGCAGTGCTGCGGCCCGACATATCAACGGCTACGCGTTGACGCAGGTGAAGTTTATTGAAGTCACTGCTATTTTCGCGAAAAGTTTGTTCAGTCCAACTGCCGGACTCTGCATAGTCATAGAACATGCGAGGGACGCGTCGTCGGAACAGAGGTTTGAAATCTTCAATACAGGTTATAACGGTCACAAGTTGGAGGGGTCCAAGGGGGATTGTGGATCAAGCCTATAGTTTGCACTAAACCGGTTTAAATTCAAGCTTGACCCCACAGGTGTTGAAATTTGTTAATCATGACTGAAAATTGTATTTGTGGCGGTCAGGACGTTATGATGGTCTAGCGTGAACAAACCATATTGGAGAATCACCTTTGAAAATTAAACGTTATACGAAGTCGTTGGGCGCCTTAGCCCTACTTGCGGCTTTTGCAGGAAACTCGCAGGCTGCTGAGTGCGACGATGTGACTATCACGGAAATGGACTGGGATTCTGCCCGAGTCGTTACCGCGGTCGCAAAATTTCTTATGGAGCAAGGCTACGGTTGTTCAGTAACTGCGATTCCATCGGCATCCACACCAGCCTTAGCGTCTTTGGCTGAAACTGGCAAGCCCGATATCCTGACTGAAGTCTGGACTAATGCTGCCCCCGCTTATAACGGACTTGTCGAGTCTGGAAAAATCGAACCCTTAACTGAGGTTCTCTCTGATGGTGGTGTTGAAGCTTGGTGGGTACCTACTTACCTGGTTGAGAAGAATCCTGAACTAGCAACATTGGAAGGTATTCTTGCAAACCCTGAGCTGGTTGGCGGACGTTTCCATAACTGCCCTGTCGGTTGGACCTGCCAAGTCGTCAATACCAATATGGCTAAAGCGGCATTTGAAGGCAGTGTTATCGAAGACTTCATTCACGGTTCTGGTGAAACTCTGGCAGCGAGCATTGGTGCAGCGTTTGAAAACCAAGAGCCTTGGTTCGGTTACTACTGGGCACCTACTTCCATTCTGGGAAAGTACCCGATGACTCAAGTTGACATTGGTCCTCATGATGCAGCCACTCACGAATGCAACAGCCTGAAAGATTGTGCAACACCCAAGGCAGCGGCTTATCCCAAAAGTATCGTGACAACTGTTGTGTCAGATACCTTTGCAGCGAGTAATCCTGCAGTGACTGACTTATTGCGTAACGTTGCGTTCACCAATACACAAATGGGTGAAGTGTTGGCTTGGAAAGAAGACAACAATGCATCTGCTGATGAAGCGGCTGTGCAGTTCCTGACTAATTACAAGGATGTTTGGCCAGCGTGGTTAGGTGAAGAAGCTACAGCGAAACTGTCTGCTCTCATCAAGTAGTAGTTTGGATAGGGCTCTGCGCGGGCTAGGTGGGCTCTAAGGAATTCTCTTAGCGGAGAAGTTTCCGGCGCGCAGGCTCCTAAGTAAGTAGTCTTTGTACTTTTCAAGATAGATAAGGGGCGATATTGCGCCTCTTATCCTAAACTTCTGAGGATAGTTAATTGGCGGCCTACGACGGGTTCTTCGATCTGGCAGGTTTGCGTGAGTGGTGCGACGCAGACAAGCAAGAAGGTACTATGAGCATGGCTGATTTACTAGCCAAGGCGAATGGCGGCGCTGCGGAAACCAGTTGGTGGGAAGTTCCTTTTCCCTCGCTGGATATTCTTAACAAGGCATGTGGTGCAGTGCCAAGGACACGCGACGTCACCGTGTCGATAGAGCAAGCATTTCTAGGCGTTAAAGATAGCCTTAAAGTTTTTCTCGACCCTATGACGCAGCCGCTCAGTTGGATGCTCGATGGTACGCTGGCGCTGTTTGTGGGGGCTCCTTGGTGGGTACTTATTGCCGTGATACTGTGCGTAACGTACTATGCATCGCGCAATGTGATGGTAACTATTTTTGTAGCGTTTGCATTTTTTCTATTAGCTTTTATCGACCACTACACTTACGCGGTCCAAACACTGGCGATAATATTTGTGTGCACCCTATTGAGTGTACTGCTGGGTGTGCCAATAGGTATTGCCATGTCCAAAAGCAATACCTTCCAGAGATTTACTATTCCCATACTGGACATGTTGCAAACGCTTCCATCCTTTGTATACCTGATTCCACTTATTTTTCTGTTCAGCGTTACTGAGTCCAAGTTGTACGGCATAGCGATCATCATGTATGCGATCGTGCCCGTTGTACGCCTGACCGACTTGGGTATTCGACTTGTCGATAAAGATGTCATTGAGGCTGCGGATGCGTTTGGTATGAGCTCTCGGCAGAAACTCTTTGGTGTCGAAATTCCTTTGGCATTGCCTAACATCATGGCTGGTGTGAACCAGACAATCATGATGGCACTTGCTATGGTAGTTATTGCATCACTGGTTTCAGCACCGGGTTTGGGTACCTTGGTACTTAGAGGTATTCGTAATCTTGAACTTGGTGTGGGGCTTGTTTCCGGTTTTGCTATTGTCTTGTTGGCGGTGGTACTTGACCGGGTGAGTAAAGCATCACTTGCTCGACTCAACGCTTCGCAAAGCCACTAAAAGGATAAATATAATCGTGGCAGACAAAAATACAAAAGCTCAAAGCTCAGTACCTGCAAAAGTTGTTATCCGAAATTTATTTAAAATATTCGGTGACAACCCAAAAATGGGGCTGGAACATGTCCGAAACGGCTTAGGTAAGAACGATCTACTTGAGCAACACGGGCAGGTTCTGGGCTTGCGCGATATCAATGTGCATATGGGAGAAGGGCAGGTAACTGTCATTATGGGGTTGTCCGGGTCTGGCAAGTCCACTCTTATTCGGCATTTGAATCGTCTTATTGAGCCCACAGCTGGCGAAATTCTGGTTGATGGGCAGGATGTGATGACCTATACCAAGAAACAGTTGAAAGAGCTGCGTCAATCACAGATGTCCATGGTGTTCCAGAAATTTGCATTGCTACCCCATCGCACGGTTTTGCAGAATGCCGGTATGGCCATGCGTATCCGTGGTGAAGATGAAGCAGCTATCGATGTTGAAGCTTACAAGTGGTTGGACAGGGTAGGACTCAAAGGCGTTGAAAACCAATATCCGCATCAACTGTCCGGCGGTATGCAGCAGCGTGTAGGTATCGCTCGAGCGCTTACGTCAAACGCACCTATTATGCTTATGGACGAAGCGTTTTCTGCACTTGACCCGCTAATAAGAACAGACATGCAGAATTTGTTGCTGGAGCTACAAACGGACCTGCATAAAACCATTGTATTCATTACTCATGATTTAGATGAATCCCTAAAAATTGCAGATCATCTTGTTATCTTGAAGGACGGGCATATCGTGCAGCAAGGTGAGCCGCAGGACATTCTGTTAAACCCAAAAGATCCTTATATTGAAGATTTTGTGGGTGATATAAACCGGGCGCGTGTACTTCGAGCGCGATCAATTATGACGCCTCTGGTGGGTGAGCTACCTGCAGATACGCAGGGTGAGGTTGATCATGACTCCACGTTGGAGAGTATCATCGCTCGCTCAGGTGGGGATATTTCGCATGCGTATGTTGTGACCAAAGAAGGGACTCCAATAGGTACTTTGGAGATGACGGCCTTACTAAAATCGCTAGTGCCGCGCATAGCATCTTCTGAAGAGGGTACGAGAAACTACTAGCGTTTCTGTATTTCCATCGCCCAGTAAATCGAGGCTGTCTTTGAAAAATTCTTTGCCCTACTACTTATATGATGCATTTGCGAAGAAGCAATTTGGCGGTAGTCAGGCAGCTATTGTGCTTGAAGCTGCAAAGCTGGATAAAACGACTCGTATTAGAATAGCCAAGGAAATGGGCTATCCGGCGACTGTGTTTGTATCAGAATTGAATGATAACGATATTAGCGCTCAGTTCTACTCAACGGTTGCTGAGCTGCCTATGTGTGGGCATGGCACAGTAGCGCTTATTTCCTGCCTATCCAATCTAGATTTACTCAATAGGGCTGACGATGGAACGGTCGATGTAACGTTAAAGCTGGCAGCGGCGGATGCCAAAGTGAAGGTGTCTGTTAGCGATGCCGGAAAAACGTTAGCAATGTTGGAGGTCAAGGTTGCAGAGTTTCGAAATGATTCGATAGATCCTGAACGCCTGTGTCATGCATTGGGAATTTCAGACGGCACTATCGATGAACACTATCCAATTGAGACTGCAGTGGGTGACTTCGTACACTTGATGGTGCCGATCAAGCGTATAGGTGGAATGAAATCATTAGAGCCCAACTTTGGTGAAATAGTATCATTTCATGCTGACTTCGGCATTGAGACCATCACGGTTCTGTGCGCCGACACAGGTAGTGACGTCATTACTGTAAGAGTTCGTGATTTTTGTCCAGCTGTTGGGGTTGCTGAATCTGCAGCTGCTGGAACAACGAACGCCGCGGTTGCCGGATATTTGTTCAGGCACGATTTACTACCAGACATGTCTGATGAAGAAATCAACATTGTGGCGGCGCAAGGCATTGAAATTGAGCGCCCTAGTGAAATACATTCAAGGCTCATTGTGCAGAATAATAAGATCGTGTCTCAATGGGTGGGTGGTGTTGCCAGCCACGTGGCTTCTGGGTATTTGCATGTCGACTGATTCGTTAAGCACACTGTATAAAAATTCCCTTGTTTGGGATGCACATGCAGGCATATTTCCGGCGGTGGATGCCGATCTGAGTCATGTCACCGACTGGGTAGAGGCGGGGGTTGACTTCGTATCCATAAACATTGGATTCGATGTGCTGGATTGGACAGAAACCGTCGCCGTACTATCTGCCTACCGGTGCAAACTACGAGAAATGAGCGAGCATGTTTGCCTTATTGATAATCTGGATGAT
>JBLHWG010000188.1:0-10206 GCA_047629055.1 Halioglobus sp. | reverse complement strand
TCCACTGCGTTGACGGCCTTTGCTTGGCCAGCCAACTTCTCCCAACACCACAGGGAGATCGTAGAAAGTACTTTTCAGGTTGGCATAGCGTTCAAAATTTAGTCATGTGCCATCTTCGCTGGAATACCTTCCCAATAAGGCAAGACATGGGCGGTAACGAAGTCGACGTGTTCGGCAAGCTTAGGATTCTTCAGCCAGATATCCCAGGTTTCGGCAACGGTTACTGGAATAGTCCCTGAGATACTTTAGTAAGGGGTCTCGTGACTTTTTAAGGTGCTGCTTGTACCTGTGCTCTTAATCATGAGCGAGGTAATTGCACAGCGGACGACGTATTCGTCGACGATACTTGCACCGGCGTTTTATACGCTTAAATTGCCGTTATCACACAGCACTTTCCATGAGTTTATGGAAATGTATTTGAGCTGTTAAATAAAGGATCGGGGCGAGAAAAATAGGGCAGCTTTATACCCTCACTTTCAGGCTAAGTCAGCATAAATATACAACGTAATACTGGAACGGTGCACATCATCACGTTGTAATAAATGCACCCAATAACTGTTGTTAAATTTTGCAAGTATTACCAACTGTGATCTACGATTTGCCTGATCGCACGGCAGTTTGGTTTCTGGGGTGTTTAGGGGTTTTATGGCACGCCTTTCTCGTTTTGCACCGACATCATCTTGAGCTCATAATGTCAGTTGGCACCTCTCAAGATCACCTCTCGATCTGTAACACTCCTAAGCTCTTGCCAGATACAATGCTCTTGGCTTTCGTCTTGATACCGTTCCTAAATGAGATATCAAGATTGCCCCACACTCGGTCAGTCGCTCGTCGCGGTTCGGCCACGTCCTACTGTGTTTTGAGTATATAAAATGGTATCGAAGGCAAAACTCTATTCGCAATTGGACTCTATGGAAGATGAGTTGCGAGAACGAATAGTTCCTCATCTTGAGAATGCTGTAAAAGGGGGGGACGAAATGATATTCTGCACAACTGAATTCAACCCTTTTCAGAAATTAAAATATAGGGCTGATTCCGAAACTGACGCATTGATTCAGCTTGGAGGCCAAATTTTGGTGTTGAGGGAGAAGTTAGGCGAACCAACAGAAGGCACCATAGCAGAGCGAATATGCTGGTACTGTCGCAAGTGGGGGGATGCCGGTGAGAATCATCAAAAAGCGGCACAAGCACTAGCCCAGGATTTCCTGCTAGAGGTGATAAATGCAAAAACCTAACAAAAAGCAGATGGGATACATTCGATATTTGTCTAGCCTGGGCGCTGGCCAGAACAGCAGACAGTCTCAGGTAGTGATGGTGACAGGTCGTTATTTCTTACAATGAAGTTCGTGCTTCTGATCTTTAATATAAAGAGTAACACCAACATAGGGCAGCTCATTAGAACTGCAAATGCTTTCGGTGCAGAAGAGATTTGTATAATAGGAAGAAAGAAATTTTCAACGTACGGGAATCAGCGTACAGCGAGCACAACAAAATTCCGTCGTGTTTATCAAATAGATGAAGCTATAACGCAGTATAAAAATCTTAACTATGATTTCGTAGGCATCGAAATCACCGATGAGTCGGTCTCGATAAACGAGAAGGATTTTGAAAATAATACTGTTTTTATCTTAGGTAATGAAGGAACCGGTATTCACGAACATATCCTAACTAAATGTGACTACTGTGTGTACATACCGCAATTCGGCTCAGGTGCTTCGATTAACGTAAATACAGCCTGCGGCATAGTTTTCAATGTATTTACAAAAAACAGAAAAAACCCAAATAGAATAGACGGGTTCAAGTTCGAAAATGTAAGTAAATAACAAATCTCAGCAGTGAGATAAATTGTGTCTGCCCATTCAACTGGGTGCTTCGCAGGCCCGAAACTTGACACAGGTTGACGCTAAACTGTTCCGCTGTTATTTAATGTAGAGGAGCTACTTCTTGATGAGCACTATTGAACGAGCTATCGAGATAGCAGTATCTAGTGTATAAACCAAGCGCGGTAATATAAATTTAACCGTGCGTCCAAATACATGCCGAAGAGACAAGTCGGGTACTGTAAGCGCTATTCCATCGTATATGAGCACTAACTTATTTTGAATGAAACGAGCTTTGATTGGGACGATCTTCGGCTTTTTCTGGCTGTGCCACCCGAGGGTGGACTTGCCGCTGCTGCTGATATCACCGAAAAAAGCGCACCTACGCTTGGTCGTCGTATGTTGGGATAAGAAATCATCGGCCCCAGCAGATCAGTCTCGCTGGCCGTTATACGAATAAAATTCGATTCGCTGTGTATGCGTCTAAGGAGCATGTTGCGACATAGGCGAGCGCTTTGGGATCTACGCCATCAGCGCAGTGGGTGCGAGATCACCTCGAAGACTCTCATTGCTTCGAGGTCAGCAACCCGCGTAATGCTCTTGACATGGCTGTCGCAGGCGTAGTGAAAACGCTATTGCCAACATTCATTGGTGAAACTACCCAAGATCTACGGCAAGTATCAGATGAAATCGAGGAGCTTGAGCACGTGCAGTGGCTTGTGACACATCATGAAGAGCGTCTTGTCCCTGAAGTACGGCAGGTGATTGATAAAGTGTATGAAATTCTTGTAGCTATTAACTGACTTAGCGATTGTATTTCTGGCATGGTTAGAACTTAAGCATAAATCCCGTCGAGAGGCTATTTTCTTGCCTCTGTGCTAAATTGATGCCGCTAATTGTTGGAATTGAGGTAATTTTTTTCGAAAGTAAAACGCATAGTGGCGAACATAGAAGCTTCAACGGTTGCAAGAGCATCAACTTTTTATGCCGATATCTTTGGGCTCGAGTTGTTGATGGATCATGGTTGGATTCGTACATACGGATCAAACGAAGAAATGAGTGTTCAAATTAGTATTGCAAGCGAAGGCGGCTCTGGAACTGCGGTACCTGATCTGTCGATTGAAGTAGATGATATTGAAGCAGCCCGACAAAAAGTGGTAGACGCCAATATCCCTATTGAGTACGGTCCCAAGAGCGAACCTTGGGATGTTCGCAGGTTTTATATACGAGACCCATTGGGAAAACTAATCAATTTTATGCAGCATCAGTAGCGTTTACGCTAATCAAATACACTCCAACCAGATGTTTCCCAATGAAAGGTTTTGACCCGCAGTTTTCCGATCTACCAGATTACATTCTGAAGTGCACCGCTATGATTTGGGAAGGGCGACAGATCTCAGCGCTCAATTGGCACTATGGTGATGATTTGCTGGTACGAACTCCAGCGGGTATCAGCCGAGGTAACCACGCTGGCAAAGCAAACACGATGGCAACGCTTACGGAATTTCCTGATCGCCAACTGTTTGGTGAGGATGTCATCTGGTGCGGTGATGAAGATGCTGGTTTTTTGTCGTCCCATCGTATTGTCTCGACAGCTACCCACCAAGGAGGTGCGTTTGGTCCCGCAAGTGGAAAACGGCTAACATTTCGTACAATTGCTGATACTTTCTGCCACAGCAATCGCGTATGGGACGAGTGGCTAATTCGTGATAGCGCGGCAATCGCCGTTCAATTGGGTCACAGCGCAGAAGAGGCTGCACGCGCCTCTATTCTTTCCGGTGATATTGCGATGCCGTTAACTCCAGCCACTGATATCGCTGGCCCTTATACCGGCACGGGTAACGCTAGTGAATGGGGAGAAAAACACGCCGATATTCTGCGACGTATCATGGCTGCGGACTACGCGGTCGTTACCGAACAATACGACCGAGCGTGCCAGCTGTCACTACCAGGTGGACTTGACGTTCATGGCCGAGATGCCGCTGATCACTTTTGGATGGGTTTGCGCAGCGCGTTACCATCTGCAGATTTTCAGATAGACCACCAAATCGGACGTTTGGATCCATTGATGTCTCCTCGAAGTGCCATTCGCTGGTCGCTGACTGGGCGCCACGAGGGGTGGGGGCACTTCGGTCGCCCTACAGGTGTGCAAGTTCACGTCATGGGTGTAAGTCACGTTGAATTTGGCCCGTGGGGCTTGCGCCGAGAAACAACGCTGTTTGACGAGATAGCGATCTGGAAACAGATATTGCTGCAAACAATACCTTTAGATAAATAGGATAGAAAATGACTGAAATTACGCTCCCTGAAGACTTGCTCGATCTGCTCCGTTCGGTCGACACTCCGACTGTTTGCAATGCCATTGAAGTTGCTCAAGGAAAGCGCGGCTTCAACAGGTTCACTCACGGCACCATGCAACATTCCAAACCTGGAGACCCGGCGGTTGTTGGTTTCGCGCGCACAGCGCGAATCTCGGGTCTTGCCCCACCAAACGAGCCTGCTGACGTCATTCGCGCCCGACGCATGTCTTACTTTCGATCAATGGCCAGTGGCGAATGTCCTACTGTCGCCGTCGTCGAGGACGTGGACTATCCCAATTGCATTGCCGGCTGGTGGGGCGAAGTTCATGTTGCCGTTCACAAAGGACTGGGTTTGAAAGGCGCAGTGTCCAACGGAGTGATGCGCGACCTCGATGTGATCGACGACGGTTTTCCCATCTTGGCAGGTTCAGTTGGGCCCAGTCACGGCTATGTGCATGTCGTCGATATCGGTACACAGGTTAATATTCTTGGAATGTGTGTAGCCGAAAACGAGCTTATTCATGCCGATCGCCATGGTGCACTCGTGATCCCACATGATGTGATTCCAAAGCTCAAATCAGCTATTGAAAACGTTATCGAAAGCGAAGCCATCGTATTGGGCCCTGCCCGTGAACCTGGTTTCAATATTGATAAACTTGAAGAGGTTTGGGCAAAATTTGAAGCTTCTAGAACATAGCGACAGCGCAATCCACTGGTAAATACTATTTTAGAAATATCATCTAATGCAGCGTCGTAAATTGGTAGATTCTCTCTGGCATGGTTGCCTTACTAGTTGGGGACAACTTTTCATTCATCGCACCATTTCTAGTGTTCACGCTTACGTGGCTTGCGCTGAAATTAGAGCTTACTCGTTTCATTGATGTTACAAGGGTTCGTGGAGTCATTCACGGGGCATGGGTGGTTTTTTGTTTCTCTGCTATTGCGATAGATATACTGCTCTTCATTAAGTCTAGTGGGCTCCTTACGGATCTAACGCTTGCACTCGTTATTCTGGTGGCAAGCACCGTGACCAGGCAGAAACTAGGTGCTGTATTCGGGACAATTGCTCTAGTAGGTTTGCTTGTAGTCAATGGATCACATCTTTTCGCATTCGTGCTTAACACTGGCTGGCTTGGCGGTGACTGGTACCTTAACTGTCGTTGCAGGATCTATGCTTGAAAGGTTCTGGCCGGTTTATAAGGTTCGGATGTTAAGCTGATTTGACACGAAAAAAGTGAATGCTTTTGACGTAAATGGGCTTGAACTGCAAGAGAGCATAATGGCTGAGCCTCAGCGTATTGCGGCATGATCCACGACTTTGATACGCTCCACATATCAATACAAGGTAAGCTCAGCCGGTTACTGAATTTCATAGTCAGTCCCCGAGAAAACTACTTGTCACACAATTGCCTTCCACACTCATCAACGAATAAATCCACTCATAACAGGAATAGTGGCAATCTGTTTTGCATGGTTGCCGTGGCCTTGTTTGCCCTGAGCTTCCCTGTTGCTGATACGTTGCTAGAAAAATGGGGAGCACTCACACTCATCGCAGTGCGCAATATGCTTGGATTTGCGATTTTGTTGATGCTGTATGTTTATCTGGACGGCTGGACGCAGCTGCGATCTATGCCTTGGCGCAAGGGCATGTTTATAGGCTCTCTTGGGTTCGGAGTAGGGTCAACGTTACTACTTGTTGCACAGTCGCATACATCGGCTGTAACCGCCTCATTAGCTGCGGCTGCAATGCCTGTTGCTGGAGTAGGGTTGGAGGTCTTACTGGATGGTCGCCGTTTGACAAAATACTTTGTAATGGGAACTGTGCTGGTTTTAGTGGGTAGCTTGCTTGCCATTGGTATGAGCATCGTTGATGCTACATTCGGTTTTGGGGCAGTTCTAGGTGTGGCTTCTACCATAATTTTTGCGTGGGGATCTCGTGCCACAGTAAAAACACTAGGTGGTACAACTGATCTTGTTAAAACAGTAGTAACTACAGCGGGAATGGCAGCGTTCAGTGCTTGCGTTTATTTCGTTTTTTCCTCGTTCAATGCGTTTGGTGATCAACTTCAAGTAGTTTCGCTGAATCTTATGGAATGGGGGCTTATCCTTGTTTACGCTGCAATAGCGTTGGCGTTGTCGCAACTTCTGTGGATAAAAGGCGTTAATAAAATTGGTATTGGTATCGCATCATTTCACCTCAATGCGGCACCATTTTATGTCATGTTGATCTTGCTGGGTTTGGGCCATGGTTGGAACTGGCAACAAGCGATAGGAGCGGCAATTCTGGCAGCGGGGGTTGTGTTAGCACAAAAGCAAGCTTAGGAGGCTGAGTTGGATGCGATGCCAGATATGGCAGACTAAAAACAACCCAAACCATCCCAATAGCAACAAACACTAGCCCAATCGCATAACTATACAAGCGCAGCCCGAGTCCCAATTCTTTAACCCCAGGAGGATTCCCAGCTTCATTCAACCAAGGTTCGTTACTGAGCCCCGTGGCGTATTGTCTCGGCCCCGATAGTTTCACCCCCAAGGCAAAGGCCATTGCTGATTCAGGCCAACCGGCATTGGGAGATCGGTGATGTTTTGCTTGGGCGGCAATAGCATTAAATGAAGGTCGCATTCGTGCGCAAAACCAGAAAAGCAGTGCGGTTAATCGTGCAGGAATGAGATTGACAACATCATCCAATTGAGCTGCAAATCTTCCATAGGATTTGTACCTATCTGTCTTATGCCCAATCATTGAATCAAGCGTATTGATGGCCTTATAAGCAGCGAGCCCAGGCAGCCCAAGAAGCACACCCCAAAACACAGGCGCAATAAAACCATCGGAGGCGTTTTCTGCCAGGCTCTCCAGTGCAGCTCCGGATATTGCATGCTCATCTAAATGCTGTGTATCGCGACCCACTATTTTGGACAAAGCCTTACGAGCGCATGTTAGATCGTTGTTAGCTAATTCCCTGAAGATCTCGTAAACATGTTCATACAAACTACGAGCCGCTAACAAACTGGATGCAAGTAGCGCTTCGACAAACAAACCTATCAGATTGTTGGGCAGGGTAGTGCTCAGTGCCCACGCCAGGATTGCTGTGACAGCGACAACCAGGATAGTGCTTAACATTCCACAAAGCTTGCGCCATTTTTCACTTGAGGATGCTCGATTAAAGTGCTTCTCCAGAAATGAGATAAGCGCACCTATCCATACAACAGGGTGACGGATGCGCTCAAATAAGGCCGCTGGCCACCCGAACAATAGCTCCAGGATCAGAGCTAGTATTAGTAACGAAGCGCTATAGGCTATAGAACTATCAAAAATACTCATCTAGCTATTCAATCACTTTGGGGTATAGTCACACGCAGAAAATGTTGGTTTCTGTGGGGAAGCCGGTGTAATTCCGGCACCGTCGCGCAACGGTAATTGGTAGACGTTTCAATGTCCAGCTTAAGTCCGATACCCGAATTATGGTCATTATGCCTCGCGTCGAGGTCAGATCACTCTGTTTTGTTTGGTACAAGCAGCCATCGCATCTCCACATAGATTGATTCCTCGTAAGCGTCTTGATACGTCTATCATCGGAGCAGGGTAATTCTCTGCGGATGTCGTTAGTGCCGAGTCTCCCGCCGGCCAGTGAGTCCATTATGAAGCTACCGCTAGCCAACGTTATTAGCGAAACCCCTGATTACATTGCGCAGCGGCATGAGCGCTATGTGGTCATTTTCTTGAAAACAGCGCATAGGGTGTTATCGACGTCAACTATTCACGGTGGGCTTGTTAAGACGCTGCGCTGTTTGGTTAATCATCAAGGTATGGAGGCGAGCAACCACAATGCTCGCTTCGAGAAAATCATTTCTCTTAGCGCTGAGCAGTACCACCAGAGTGTTGCTGATGAGCTGGAAAAAGATGCGGCACTGATGGCCATGATGGGAACAGCCGCCTCCATGAATCATGTCTCTCATGTTCATCATGAATATAGAAATTTGCGTGTGGATGTGCTGGTCACAGCGGGCGTTCATGGCAACGCTCTGAGATCAGGTGATGCTGCCCAATGGGCAGAAGGGGAGAATGGTAATGAGCGAGTTGACGAGGTAGGCACCATCAATACCATTGTCTTAATTAATCAACCGGTACTACCCGGTGCTATGTGTAAAGCGGCCATGATCATGACAGAAGCAAAATCGTCACTTGAGCGTTCGAGTACTCGTAGCGTCGTGCATGCTTTAGAGCGCTATGGTCTAACAGAGCAATACTTAATTGATGGATTGAAAGGGCTGCTGCCTGGCGCAAGCTATGAATTACTTCGCGACAACCGCACAGCAGTTCTTAACGAGCCAAGGGTGGTTGCGTCTGCTTACGCCTTCGCAGCTGTGCTAGACAGGCTGCAGTACGGAACCTTACCTAGTACGTTGGCAGCCGAAGTTATCAAGGATCAAGCCGCCAATGTGGCTATCAGTGTTTCAGCGCAATCAGATCGTTGGCCAGATTGTTGGCAAAGCATAGAAGTATCTCCAGATAACTTACTGCACAGTTTTGTGTCAGGTGTTGCTATGGGTTGGCAACATAAATGGTAGCGCGACAAATTTTGTTATGAATATTAGAGAAGCAACGGACGAAGACTTCGACTCAATATGGCCGATCATTAGCGAAGTTGTTCTTGCAGGTGACACGTACGCATATCCAGTAGATACGACAAGGGAGCAGGCGTTCAATTTTTGGATTGCTGCACCACGTAAGACCTATATTGTCGAGGATGGCCCCAGAATTCTAGGAACATACTTCATTAAGACAAACCAGAACGGCCCCGGAAACCATGTCTGTAATTGTGGATACATGGTAGCTTCAGAGGCGAGAGGCCGGGGTTTAGCTACTACCCTGTGCGAACACTCGCAAGGCATTGCAAAAGAGCTAGGATACAAAGCCATGCAGTTCAATTTTGTTGCAGCTAGCAATCAGGGGGCTGTCAAGTTGTGGGACAAGCTGGGGTTTGAAACAGTAGGCCGTCTGCCCAGGGCGTTCAATCACCCAGTTGATGGCTACGTTGATGCGCTAGTCATGTACAAATGGTTATGAGGCATAAGTTCATTCATGACATAGTTGATGCCTTAGCGAAGATTGGATGGGTGAACTGAGTGAAAGAATGGGAGGCGAAATTTGCGATTAAAACGGCAGAACTGGCTGATCAAGACGCCGCTCATGATATTTTGCACTTTCAACGTGTGGTCAATACAGCTAAACAGTTGTACAAAGAAAACGATGCAAATTTCAATATAGTGGTCCCTGCAGCTTGGCTCCATGATTTTGTTGTTATTCCAAAGAGTGATCCGCTTAGATCCCATGCATCTCGATTGGCTGCTAAAGCAGCGGTTGAATACCTTCAATCGGTGAACTATCCGGAGCAGTTTTACGAAGATATTATTCACGTGATCGAGAGCCATAGCTTTAGCGCAAATATACCTCCACAAACCCTTGAGGCAAAGATCGTACAGGACGCAGATCGGCTTGATGCATTGGGCGCAATTGGAATTGCCCGGTGTTTCGTGGCAGGAGGAATTCTTAATCGGCCCATCTATTGCTTCGATGACCCTTTCTGTGAGCAGAGATATCCAGAGGACCAACTCTATACATTGGATCATTTCTACAAAAAGCTCTTCCAGATAGCCGCCTCTCTGCAGACGGCTGCCGGACGGCTGGAAGGAGAGCAGCGCGTAGCTGTAATGAGGGAGTTCCTTCACCAATTAGATAGAGAGATTACCCCCTCAGAGCTACCAACACCTTAGCGTTTGTATATTGGTATAAAACACGATTCTGCCAATGAAGTGAAGATTTCCAGCCCTTAGCGGGCACAAGCTATTCGTTTGGCAAAGCGTTTCTTGGCAAACTGGTTATAGACCTTGTCCATCATATATAAGAAACCTGGGAACGACACCAAATGAGCAAGAAAGCGGTAGCGAGGTAGAGCTTGCCAAAGCGCTTGAAAGGCGTACGCACCACGAAGCATTTCTCCTTTGGAGTTTAAAACATGTAAGTGTTTCATCGCTGCTGTGTAACCAATACCGTGTTGCTCTAAAGATTCTGGATGGGCACTGAT
>JBLHWG010000187.1:0-10209 GCA_047629055.1 Halioglobus sp. | reverse complement strand
CGACCATGAAGAATTAACCAATGATGTGCATCTAACAGGTAATCCTTAGGCACAAATTTAAGCAGTTGCTTCTCGACAATAACCACGTTTTTACCGGGCGCTAAACCTGTGCGGTTCGACACTCTGAAGATGTGCGTGTCTACAGCCATTGCCAATTGCCGGAATGCTGTATTCAACACCACATTTGCAGTTTTACGACCTACCCCAGGCAAAGCCTCTAACGACTCCCTGTCTTCGGGCACATGACCAGCGTGTAGCTCACACAACATCCGACAAGCCTCGATGACGTTCTTGGCTTTTGTGTTGAACAATCCGATAGTTTTGATATAGGGCTTTAGACCATCGACACCCAAGGCAAATATTGCCTCTGGTGTATTTGCTACAGGAAACAAACGATCAGTTGCCTTGTTAACGCTGACGTCCGTTGCCTGCGCCGATAAAATGACGGCAATCAATAATTCGAACGGGCTATTAAAATTTAACTCTGTTTCCGGCTTGGGATTAGCATTTTTAAATCGTCGAAACATTTCCCGACGCTTGTCAGGGTTCATAGGATTTCTTCTCCGCTATTACACGTAAAGTAACCTGTCTATCAGCAACTGATTTTTTGCGTAACGTATATTAATAACCAATAAACACGAGCCATTGAGCGTTACACGCACTATGTCACAACGTCATAACATTTACGCAAAACCTATTCATTTGCAACTAGTTCAAGCACAGCAGTGTATTTAAAAGTGTTTCTTCGTTATCATGTTACCTCTGATAACCCACTAGGATATCAGACTACTCATACCAAACTCGTCAGACAAAAACATAATGTAAAAGCCGTAAGGTAAATCTGCCTTATTTGTGGTAACTAATACGTAAAACTCCATCAAGCCTCAGTCAGGTAAACCGTAAGAGATGCATAGACCGCAACATACAGAAGGTCAGATTCAACCTGATAAAAGACAGATCATTGACGCTCTCAATGCTGTACTTGAATCTGACAAATTTACAGCGGCACCACAAATGTCTGCCTTTCTTCGATACGTTGTCGAGCAAGCTGCATCTGGCAATATGACGCGTATCAAAGCTTACACAGTTGCTATTGATGCTTTGGGCAAACCAGACTCCTTTGATCCGCAAAATGATCCCGTTGTACGAGTTCTAGCAGGCCGGCTAAGAGCCGCAATAGCTTCCTACTACGAAGCAAATCCTAATGTCGATTTTCGCATAACGATGCGCCCGGGATCCTACGTTCCCTCATTTGTCCATCGTTCGGCAATTGAGGCGCCTGGAAAAGCGAGCGCAGCATCTAATAACCGTGCGATTCTTGCAGACGCAATGTCGAAAGACAGTGTTCCGCTTGCTTCAGCACACTCAGATTCACCCGCTGTCGAAAATACTCTAAAGCAAGACAGTAATTTAAACGATCCTCTAGCGGTATCGAAATCAACGGAATCGAAAAGCTCTGATAAAGCGCAACATACTACTGCACCGGAAAATTCGGGAGATTCAAATGATCGAGATTTTGCTACCCATTTTCGTTGGTTGTTTCGCTTGCCTACCGTTGGGATCGCTCTAGCGGCATTGGGTATATTTGTCGGCTCACAATTGACTCAGCACACTGCCGCGCCCGATGCTGAAAATTTGAATTCAAGCGCTAACTTGGCGATGAACACACCCGCGCAAGTACAACGGAGCAGACCTAAACAAGTATCTCTATTCGTGAGCGCACTAGAGCAGGGAAATTCACTCAATGATCAGCTGAACACCCTATTGAGCGGTGTGTTTTCCGAATCAAGCTCCCTATACGTTTACCGTGTTTTTGATTCCACCCAGTCAACACAACATTGGCCGGAGGACTACCTAGTATCGGTGGATGTTTTACCTTTGCCTACTAAAACACGCATTAGCGTACAGCTAGTCGAAGCCCAAACAGGCAGAGTCAGTTATTCAGGACATATTGCTCTAAGCAAAAATGCAACTGAGGGACTAAACGGTGAAGAGTTAGTCACCATTACTGAATTCGCTCGTCAGCTCGTTAGCGAGAGAGGGCCTCTCTTCAATGACTACAACACTAAATTGCCTGCAGCTAATTAGTCATAACTTTACTGCCAATTGATTGGCAATTTTACTTAGTACAACAACTTGCACTGCTAATAACCTGTTACTGAACAAATCGACACCCAATTAGTTATAAAATGAACTAAGGCTTTTGCTTTTCGCTGGAGTTCGTTCTAATGAGCATATTACCGAAGTCCCATTCGGGCATCTGGATGAATACGCCAGTAAAATTTCTCGGTATTCAATCAGAAAGTGCATTGGGGTTAGCGCAAAACGACTCCAACTGGCGTTTCTTCGGTAACGATGTCAACCCAATTAGCGAATTGTTAGACGTTACTGAATCGTATCTGCATCAAAACCCTTGCAGAACGCTTTATGCGCATGTGAAATTCAAAGTGACAACCGAAATTGTCAGCAACTTTCATTTCAAGCACCAAACTCCGGAGCCAGACGCCAAGCTGACCACACTCGATATAGGCTGTTCGTTGCAAATGCTGCGACGGTATCTAAATAAGAGTATTCGAGACTTGCGATATATCGGTGTGGATTCTTTACCGACGATCTACCCAGACATACTCTGTGATGTGTCTTCTACAGCTGTTAGCCAGGCTTTCAAGTCAGTGAAGCCCGACGTGGTTATCGCGCTCGACCTGCTGCCTACACTTCATGATACGAAAACCGAGCTCACAACAACACTGTCAAGATGGCTGAGGGCACTGGACGAAAAACCAAGCCTTTACGTATTTACAATCCCCGTATGCTACGAATCTGGCGAGCACTTACTAAAATTGAACAATGAGCAATGGTTGGAGTTGCTTAATGAAACATTCATTATTAAGGACATTCAGGCCATTGGCTTTCTCTCAGCCCTGCCCTACTGGATAGGAAAGAGATTGCCGCGTGGTTCAAATGGCCTGCTGCAGCGCTCGCTGAATAGCCTTAAAAATCCTTTGTATGATTCAAATTTTCTCCAAATCATTGAATCAATACTCACCCAAGCTTTCAAACGCACAAGAATTCTTAGACGTTATTCACATTCGGTGGTGGTGACAGCATTCCCTAGGTCAGTTAGCTAGATTTGGAGACTAATACGATGAATTATTAGCCAAATCCGGGTGAATCTCATCTGCGACTTCGTCCGGGTCAACGTCGTTCATGAGTAATACCTCTTTAACAATATCAAGATCTTCCAATATTTGAGTCACTCGGCCTGGGAAATCATATTCGTTAACATCGTTTGTTTTAGGCATATAGCAAAAGGCTGTTTTAAGCGCTTGCAATGACTGCTCATCTAACTTACTCATGCTGCCCTCCTAGAGGCCTGATTGAAATACAGTAAAATCAGAGAATCGAGCTGTTAGCCCCTCCCTTTATGAAAATCAATAACTACGCAGCTGCCCAACCAGAACACCCTGAAAGCTGACGCGGCTAGCGTCGTAGAGCATAGTAGCCATGCTGACATTTTCAGGCATGAGCTCTACGACACCATCGAGAGTTTGGCCCAGACGCTTCAACGTGGCTTCCTGTCCATCGATAAGCGCCACCACGATATCACCGGTATTAGCGGTGTTTTGCTTTCTCAAAATGACAGTGTCACCGTCAAGAATGCCTACCTCAATCATGGATTCGCCAGTCACTCTCAATGCGTAACGGTCTGGCCCAATAAAAAAAGCTGCAAGGTCGAGGTAATTTGCATCTTCAATCGCCTCAATGGGTTGACCTGCTGCAATGCGACCTAATAATGGAATGCGAAAATCTCCGATGGTTTCCCGTGGGATCTCAACAGGCACCGACATAGGGTGCTCTACATTGGACCCAGCAGACAAATGGCTCAATGGAGCTGATTTGGACCCAACGGGCAGGTGCTTAACGTTGGAAGACGGCGCAGGCATTGCCATACCGACAATACGCAAACCTCTCCATCCATTACCATGACGCTCCAGGCGACCTTTTGCGATTAAAGACTGCACATATCGATGAACAGTACCTTTAGACTTCAATCTGAGGTTAACTGCAAGCTCGGCGATGGTTGGAGCTACTCCTTCGGCACGGATATAGCGTTCTATTGCGGCGAGTACACGAGCCTCAAGATGGGTCAATGGGTAGGATGGGTCCATAAACGTTCTCCAAATATTCTCTACATAGAATAGAGAACGTTTGGAGAAAATTCAATCCATTTTGCAGTACTAATTTAGCGATTTTGAAAATGCACAAGAAAACGACATAATTCACGTCATGACAGCAGCAGAATACAGTCGATCGGTAAAAGTTGGACTAGAGCTTCCATGGTGGCTTACTCACGCCATGGCCCCGGTTAATGAGAATTTTGATGAGCGAGTTGTCAGCCTTCCGCAGTCTAGTCAATGGCGAGCGACACAAATCCTGGGAATAGATCTGAGGGTATTGGAATATATACCTGGAGATAATCCTCGTCTGACGGCCCAACTTCGCCTACATCCTGAATTCTCACCTGCTCGCCTGGGCGACAATCCAGACCTGGAAATTCTGATGCAACGCGGTGAACTCGAAACTCTTACTGGCGTCTATCCAGCCGGACTTTATTTGCGCTTGCCACTAACAGGTGAGGAGCAACTCCAGTCGTTAACATTGAAGTGCACTAGACACTTCAACGCTTTTGGTAAGTGCGCCAGCGAAACTGAACAACCGGCACTGCTCTACCTAGCTGCCGGGCAAATGCTAATAAGTGACTCTGAACATCGCCGAATCAACACTCGCGAGGAATCACACTGGCTACCCGGCCCAACGACTGGCACCGACGTATTACCACTACACGGACACGGTACCGGAAATGTCATGCTTATCCGCTGGACCGAAACTGATTCATTTAAACCTGGACTTGACCCCATGGGCGATGAGGTTCTGGTGCTTAGTGGAATGTTGCACGACGAAGATGGCAAGTACCCTGCAGGCAGCTGGATCCGAAACCCGCTGCGAGCTTGGCAATCGTGGGGCGCCAACGAGGGCACAGTCGTTTACTATAAGAACGGTCATTTTCCTACAACAAACACTGATTCGTGACCCTCTCCCCCAAGCTTGACGACCCTGCAGGCGCTGCCCAATTCATCAAGCTGTCAGCCCAACAGTTGGGTATATCGCACTGCGCCATTACCGATACAAACCTTGAGAAACACGAAGCACACTTGCTGGACTGGCTTGACGATGGCTTTCATGGCGAGATGGAATACATGGAACGTCATGGCACAAGGCGAAGCCGCCCTGCAGACTTGGTAGAAGGTACAGTACGCATAATTTCCGTAAGGTTGGACTACTTCCCCCCAGAAGCAGAAGACGCCAACGCTGTTCTGGCGAGCCCTGAGCGCGCGTACGTATCACGCTATGCCCTAGGCCGCGATTACCATAAAGTATTGCGAAATCGCATTCAAAAACTTGCCAAAGTTATTGAAGAAAAATACGGTAGCTTCGGTTATCGAGCATTCGTTGACAGCGCGCCTGTTTTGGAAAAAGCGCTTGCCGAAAAAGCAGGACTTGGCTGGATTGGCAAACACAGCAACTTACTTTCGAGTGATGCCGGCAGCTGGTTTTTTCTGGGAGAGCTATACACAAACCTGCCTCTGCCTGTTGATCCGCCCATGCCTAAATCTCACTGTGGTTCGTGTATGGCTTGTATTAGTGCGTGTCCAACGAATGCCATTGTTGCACCTTACCGAGTGGACGCCAGACGCTGTATTTCATACCACACGATAGAACTCAAAGGTTCTATTCCCGTTGAATTCAGAAAGGCCATGGGAAATCGCATCTATGGATGTGACGATTGCCAACTCGTCTGCCCGTTCAATAAATTTTCTCAAGATACGAAAGAACCAGACTTTGCAGTCAGACATAATCTTGATAAGGAAGCTTTGATTAACCTGTTTGCATGGACCGAATCTGAATTCAGAGATCGAATGGCTGGTAGCCCCATCTACCGTATTGGTCACGAAAGATGGCTGAGAAATATTGCCGTGGCCTTAGGCAACGCGCCAACAACAGCTGAAGTCCTGACATCACTCACACAGCGTGCATCCGACCCTTCCAGGCTAATACGTGAGCACGTGAGTTGGGCTCTGGCGCAGCATGCACAGGCATTTTCTTCTTGAGCTGCGCAGCCCAACAAGGTAAGAGACCATGACTACAAATGCGCACAGTGCCACTCGCCGCGCTATGGTGTTTATGCTTGTATCCACTGTGTTTCTTGCTTGCATGCACGGATTGGTTAGACACTTGAGCGAAGAAATGCACCCCTTCGTCATTGTGTTTTTTCGAAACTTCTTTGGCTTGCTGACGGTTTTACCCTTACTACTCAGAGCAGGTGTTGGCACCTTGAGGACCAGCAATCCGCGTCTGCATATGCTTCGGGCAGGCATTGGTGTAGTCGCCATGTTGGGATGGTTCTATGCGCTATCCAAAGTACCTATTGCAAACGCCACAGCGCTCAGTTTTAGCACTACCATTTTTGCAACGGTCTCTGCCTGGTTGTTTCTCGGCGAGAAACTTCGATGGCGTAGATCGGCTGCAATTGCCGTGGGCTTGGTCGGTATCTATGTGGTCTTACGGCCATCGGCTGACGGATTCAATCAGTATGCATTGCTCGTGCTAGTCACATCACTAGCCTGGGGCTTGTCTTTAACCATTGTGAAAGAACTTTCGAAAACAGAGTCAGCCACCAGCATTGTAAGCTGGATGGGAATCAGTCTGGTTGCATTATCTATATGGCCCGCACTTGCAGTATGGCAAACACCCAATGTCGAACAATTTTTCTACTTGTTTTTGATTGGCGGGTTAGCCACAGCAGGCCACATGTTTATGACCATGGCAATAAAAATGGCTGAAACGTCCGTTGTCATGTCTGTCGATTTTGGAAGACTTATCTGGACCGCACTGATCGGTGCGTATTTCTTCGGTGAAATACTCGACCTATGGACCTTTGTCGGGGCTGCCATTATATTTATAGCAGGCTGGTACATTGTATTTCGCGAATCACGAATAACTGACCAGCCCGACCCTCGCGAGTTCGGCCGTTAGAGTGAGATGCCTTTTTGCAAAAATAGCGCCTGCCCAGTTGTATCATCAAGCGTATATGCTTCAAAACCAAAGCGGGAATACGAACGCCGTGCACGATCATTCCCCGTCAGCACTTCTAGGGTGATTTTGCATGCGCCAGCTTGCCGTGCGTGCTCTTCGACAAAGCCCAGCATTTGCTGGCCAACACCGCTGCCGCGTGATTGCGGGAGCACTGCTAAGTCGTGAATATTAACAATGGGCTTGCACGCAAAAGTGGACAGTGTCGTGAAACAATTTGCCAATGCAACAGGATTTCCAGCCTGAAATCCAATCACTGAAAAAGCACCAGGCGTGGCCGCCATAGTTGCAGGCAAATGCTCCTTGGCAAATGCTGTCAATGGCGCGGCGCCACCCATAGGATCATGCGCGTAAGCATCCAATAGGTTTACCACCGTTACTCCATCGCCTGGATTGCTCCAGTCTGCCAAACGGATAACTAATTCACTGTCTGTTGGTCCACTCACGGGAAATTTCCTTCATTAAAGTTAATTGAACGCTATCGAGGCGTGCCGATTACATTTTAACTAGACTAAAGCCCAATAAATTTAAACGGCTTAGCCTCTATTTTTCGCCGCATCATTTTGTCGACGCAACTCAAGCAATCGCTCGCGAATTCTAATTTCCAAGCCGCGCTCTACTGGCTCATAAAATCGCTGTGCTTCAAGTGTGTCAGGAAAGTAGTGAGCACCCGCAGCAAAGCCGTCGGCTTCGTCGTGGGCATAGCGATAGCCTTCGCCATGGCCCAGCTCTTTCATCAATTTTGTCGGAGCGTTTTGCAAGCTTGCTGGCACAGGTTGATTTCCAGAGTCGCGCACAAACGACATAGCAGCTTTATATGCGTTATACACAGCATTACTCTTGGGTGCGCAGCTCATGAAAATAATGGCATGTGCAATGGCAAGCTCACCTTCAGGACTACCCAGCCGTGAATACGCATCCCACGCGTATAAGGCATGCTCCGCCGCTCTTGGATCAGCGTTCCCTATATCCTCAGAGGCAAAGCGCAAAACGCGTCTGGCGATGTACAAAGGATCGCACCCTCCATCAATCATGCGACAGAACCAATACAGAGCCGCATCCGGATCGGAGCCACGCATAGATTTATGTAAGGCTGAAATTTGATCGTAAAAATGATCACCGCCTTTGTCAAACTGACGGAAAGAGTCGCGTGTCACTTCCTGAATAACGCGCTCATCGATAACGTGCCTACCCTCTTCCAGTCTTGCACAATCAGCCGCCAATTCCAGTAGTACCAACGCGTGTCTTGCATCACCGTTTGCCGTTGCCGCCAGCAGATCACGATAAGACTCCTGCATTACAATCTGTCGATCACCAAGCCCTCGCTCGGTATCACTCAGTGCTTTGTCAATAATGCCCCTGATATCGTCAGCCTCAAGGTGCTTTAGGACGTACACACGCACTCTTGATAGCAATGCATTATTCAATTCAAAAGAAGGATTTTCTGTTGTCGCTCCAACGAAAAACAGGGTGCCATCCTCGATATGAGGCAGAAATGCATCTTGTTGAGATTTGTTAAACCGATGCACTTCGTCCACAAAAAGTACACTTCTTTGACCTGTAGTGTCTAAGCGGTCTCGGGCTTCGGCAACTTTCTCACGAATATCTTTCACACCCGCAAGTACCGCTGAAATGCTCATAAAATGTGCATCACAATGCAGCGCTATCATACGAGCTAACGTCGTTTTCCCGGTGCCCGGCGGACCCCAGAAAATCATTGAGTGCAGACGATTGCGCTCAAGAGCTTGCCGCAGAGTGCTATCCGGGCCCAGCAAATGCGATTGGCCAAAGAACTCCGACAATTCTCTGGGTCGAAGTCTGTCGGCTAGAGGACGAACTGAATCGTCGGCAGCAAACAGCTGTCCGCTACTACTCATCGAACCCGATAACGTCTACGCCGTCAGGAACAATAAATTCGAACAAAGAGTCGGAGAGCTCTACACCGGCTTTGAAATTAGTGAATATAATTTGTGTGGCCTGTCCAAAATTATCACGCAATTCCAAAGCAGCCAAGCCGTCGGTATTAAGCCCGATGAACATTTGCTCAAAATCTGAGGAATCGGCTTTTGGAGTTAATTCGACCCAATTAATTCCCTCGGCGCTGCCCAGCTCCTTGATCTCAAACGAATCTTCCAAAGGCGCGGCCCGCATCAATAAAATCAGTGGCGTACCTGCAATGCGATCACTGATGGTATTGACGGTGACTTGCTCAAGATCTTTGTCGTACATCCAGATACGCTCACCATCTGCCACGATTTGCTGCTCTTCTGGCGAGAAGTAAGTCCACACAAACTTACCGGGACGCTTTAACGCAATGCTGCCAATCGATTTTTGTAATGGCTCGGAGTCCGCGTCATACAGGGTTTGCTCGAAGCCCGCTTCAAACGTCTCAACGTCCTGTATAAACGACTCCAGTTGCTCCAGAGCAACACCTGAATATACGACAGGTGAAATCACGAGGAGCAGAACGCCTGCGATGTGCCACAGCTGCTTTGTAATCCAAGAATATGAGTAGAAGTTCATGTATCGATCCTGAGCAATTGCGTCCTAGTGTACTTGACGCCAGCGCGGGACCGAAGTTCGAATCAAATCTAAAGTGTCACACTAACCAGGAGGCGGGGCTATTACCTCGCGAGTACCACTGGATGTCACCTGACTCACGACACCGGCCGCTTCCATCTCCTCAACCATTCTCGCTGCACGGTTATAACCGATCTTCAATCGTCGCTGAACATAGGATATTGACGCTTTTCGCGACTCCAGCACAATGGAAACCGCTTGATCGTAAAGCACGTCTGATTCGCCACCACCCCCTTCTGTATCACCACCAGAAAGGCCAGGAATCATTGCAGTGTTTTCTTGCAATATTTCCTCGATGTAGTTCGGCTCACCCGTCTGCTTGATATGGGCAATTACGTTCTGAACTTCATGATCATCGACAAACGCACCGTGAACTCGAACTGGCAATGCAGTCCCTGGCGGTAGGTAGAGCATGTCGCCGTTGCCCAGCAGCGATTCAGCCCCGCCTTGGTCAAGAATGGTGCGAGAGTCGATTTT
>JBLHWG010000186.1:0-10290 GCA_047629055.1 Halioglobus sp. | reverse complement strand
TCCTTGGACTAGCGACATTGCTTTTGTAGGCTCCCGGCCTGAATTTTTCATGAATACCGGCGGCACAGATCGTTTGCTCTTGTGGATCAAAACAAAATTTATCGCTTAATTACCCAATAATTACCCAATAATTACCCTGCTACAACCCGGCGAATCACCTTCGTAACAGGTTAGTTAAATCTATCCACAAGCGATGCGCCGACTTGTCCACAGATGAGCAGATTGCATGCAAATCGCGGCGCCAAGCCAATTGAGACACCGCTCACAAATAGTTGTCCACAGCTTGTTAACGTTTTTCGCACCGATTTTCAACGTTATATTGCCAAAACCACTACATGTGGTGGCCGATCAGAAGTCAATGCCTATATGTTGTGTTGACCGTTGACCCAAAGGCTTTGCCCAGATACAATTTGCGACCGCGTAACGGTTCGGAAGTTAGTCTGGGTTTGCTCTATATCGCCTGTTTTCTTGGTGGGGGGCAGTCGCAACGCGTCTGCGTCGCGAAACCAAGCCCAAACATTACAAATTCTATTAACGTCTGGGAATCTAAAACCAGACGACTACACTACATATAGCGTAAGGATGCGCGCCACAACACTAGATGTTGTGATTCTCAAGGACTTGAGTGCCCAATTCATTTAAGCTAAGCCTTATGACGAGGTTAGCAAGTACGAGGAGAATCACTACTCAATGAGCACTGTTGACGTTCTGGCATTAAAAGACACCCCTGCGAAACCTGCTTTGGCAAGATTGCCTTTGCAGGAAACGTCTCTGGATATCTGGGACAAAAAGTACAGATTGAAAACCAAAGATGGAGACAATGTTGATGAAACCATTGGAGACACCTTCGATCGCGTTGCCAAAGCGCTCGCCGATGTAGAGCGTTCCGATGCTGATCGCAAAACTTGGTACAAGGAATTCGTATGGGCTTTGGAACAGGGTGCCATCCCGGCTGGTCGTATCACCTCGAACGCTGGTGCGCTGGCGCACAAGCCTGCGACCTCAACCATTAACTGTACCGTTAGTGGCACCATCACCGACTCCATGGACGATATTCTCGGCAAGGTCCATGAAGCGGGTTTAACGCTTAAGGCAGGTTGTGGAATCGGCTATGATTTTTCCACTCTAAGACCTAGAGGCGCTTACGTTTCTGGCGCAGGAGCCTATACCTCTGGCCCTCTATCCTTCATGGATATCTTCGACAAAATGTGCTTCACGGTGTCATCTGCCGGCGGTCGCCGAGGTGCTCAAATGGGTACCTTCGATGTCAGACACCCCGATGTACTCGAGTTCATTAAAGCCAAGCGTGAAGATGGACGACTTCGTCAATTTAACTTGTCTCTATTGATAACTGAAGATTTCATTCAGGCAGTCAAAGCCGACGAACAATGGCAGCTGGCCTTCCCGATTCGCCAAAAAGAACTCGATGATGGCGACATAGAATTAGACAACCCAGATCAGATCGTGTGGAGAGACTGGCCTTCTCATGAAAACGTTGTTATCAACAACGAAGGGTTGGTTGCTTGCCGTATTTATCGAAAAATGCCTGCCCGCCGTTTATGGGATCTAATCATGGCCTCAACCTATGATTTCGCGGAGCCAGGCTTCATCCTCATTGATAAAGTCAATGAAATGAATAACAACTGGTTTGATGAGTCCATCAGAGCCACCAATCCATGTGGCGAACAACCATTGCCTCCTTATGGCGCTTGTCTGCTGGGTTCAATAAACCTGACGCGTTTTGTACTCGACCCGTTCACCGACAATGCGCGTTTTGATTGGGATCGTTTCGTTCGCACTGCAGAAATTTTCACGCGTATGCTCGATAACGTTGTTGAAATTAACGGCTTGCCGCTCGAACAGCAACGTCGTGAAATACGTCGCAAACGGCGTCACGGTATGGGCTACCTAGGGCTCGGTTCATCCCTCACATTAATGGGTTTGAAATACGGCAGCGCAGAATCACTTGAATTCACTGACAAAGTCACGCGCGAATTGGCATTAGCCGGATGGCGCATTGGTCTTGAATTATCTAAAGAGAAGGGCCCTGCGCCTATCATGGACGAAACATTTGCAGTGACTGGTGAAATGCTGCGCAAACGTCCTGAAATGAAGAACGATAATTACAAAGTTGGTGATCTGGTGTCTGGTCGAGTCCTGCACGCTCGTTATAGCCGCTATATGCAGCGTATCGCAGAGGTCGATCCAAAACTGGTAGAAGAGTTGGCCGAGCACGGATCACGCTTTACACACCACAGCTCTATTGCACCAACAGGCACAATCTCATTGTCATTGGCCAATAACGCCAGTAATGGCATCGAGCCCAGCTTCGCTCATCACTATGCGCGTAACGTTATTCGTGAGGGACGAAAGTCGAAGGAAAAAGTAGACGTGTTCTCCTTTGAATTACTGGCGTATCAAGCGCTGGTTAATGACAAGGCCATGCCTTACACAGACGATCCAGAGGCTCAACTTCCCGACTATTTCATGTCAGCTGATGACATAACGCCGAAAGACCACGTGTCCGTTCAGGCTGCTGCACAACGCTGGATCGATTCTTCCATATCCAAGACCGCCAATGTCCCAACAAACTTTCCTTTCGAGGAGTTTAAGGATATTTACATGTATGCCTACGATCAAGGATTGAAAGGCTGCACGACCTTCCGCTTCAACCCTGAAAACTTCCAGGGTGTATTGGTTAAAGAGGCAGATTTGGAGAATACTGAGTATGAGTTCACATTGGACGATGGCTCGACCGTTAGTGCTAAAGGTAACGAGGAAATCGAGTACGACGGCGAGATGCATACAGCGGCCAATCTCTACGACGCTCTAAAAGAAGGTTATTACGGAAAACTCTAGGAAAACGCGATCATGAAAATCAGCCAGAAAATAGTCGGTTACGCGGTTTCTAAACCGAAAGACAACGAGCCCGGGAACTCGGCGGACAACACAAAGTCAATAACATCGTCAAAGGCAGACGGTCAGTTGGCCGATGTTATACAGATGCACGAGACTCTTGAACGTCCGCAAAAGCTAATCGGATCGACGTACAAACTAAAAACGCCAGATCATGTATCCGCGCACGCTATGTACATCACCATTAACGATATTGTGCTCAACGAAGGTACTGAGCACGAAATGCGACGTCCGTTCGAAGTGTTTATCAACTCTAAAAATCTTGAACATTATCAATGGATTGTTGCGCTAACGCTGATTATGTCGGCGGTTTTCAGAAAAGGTGGGGATATCACTTTTCTGGTTGACGAACTGCGCTCTGTTTTCGATCCTAGAGGCGGTTATTGGAATAAAGGCAAATACATGCCTTCCATCATTGCTGAAATTGGCGAAGTCATCGAGAAGCATCTCATTGACATCGGCATGCTCAAGAGTCGCGAGCCCGATGAAGTTCAAGCAAAGCTTATCGAAGAAAAAAAAGCTGAGCTTAAAGCTGAGCATGAAAAAGCTAAATCCGAAAATGCATCGGAAGGTAGCAATGATTCTCACGATGAACCCTGGATGGCAAACGCGACACACTGTTCTAAATGCAATACCAAGGCTGTTGTGTTGAGAGACGGTTGTCAGACTTGCATGAATTGTGGCGACTCGAAGTGCGGATAGTGATTTGCTGATGTAAACTCTGCACCATTCTAAGAGATGCAACGTGGCGAACTTTAAAACCTCGCCTTCTGGTTAAACCGACTGAAAATGCCCACCATGAAATGCAGAAGTTGCCAATCACAAATGGTTGTAAGCCGAAAGGAATCCAGCGGAAATACCACCAGTAGCTGGCATGAATGTCCTTTATGCAAGCAGGTGCGCCTCACTAGTGAGAAAGCACCTCGGCGATCAGTCGATATTACTGGCGGCATGACGCGCTTGGATGACGACTCCGCCTACCCTGTCGACAACGAATCCCAACCTAGCATGGCCTATCAATTCACATGAGTGAACTACAACTTTCTACCAAACTGGTAAGCGACATTCAGGCACTACTGCAAGAGCACGACGCTTCGGCAACAGATCCTGGTGTGACATCGCAATATTTGTGCGCTGTTGTCGGGTTTCTGCTTGGCCAACAAGAAATGCCTGCTGATCAAAAAGCAGAAGTTCTTGATCAACTAGCCGCCTTCATGAAGCACGTCGCTGATGATGTGGATACCCAGAAGCAACAACCCGCTCCTCCATCTCCTCCCCAACAAGAATCCTTCGGAATCTGGAAGCCCAAGTCATGAGTAAAGCCACTGCCCGTCACATCCTCGTGGACAGCGAAGATAAATGCCAAACGTTAATTGACCAAATTAAAGGCGGCGCTGACTTTGCGGATGTTGCCAAAGAACATTCAAGCTGCCCATCCAACCGCGACGGCGGTCATCTGGGAACATTCGGCAAGGGCCAAATGGTTGCCGAGTTCGAAACAGCTTGCTTTGAGGGTAACGTTGGCGACGTTCAGGGTCCCATCAAGACGCAATTTGGCTATCACGTTGTCGAAGTGACTGAGCGTACTTAACTTAAACCCTTGTATTGTCCGCAGCCCTTAGTCCAGAACGTGTAAAGAGGTTGCCGAAGCCAATTGAGCCTTCGGCAACCATCAATCCCTCCCACCGAACGCGTCATTCTTAGCTCTTGACTAAAGTCTAAGCTCAGCTTGATAACTGCAGCCTAGCAGACCAACCCTTTCATAAAGTCGATCAGTTCTCAAAATTTTCTGCTAACTTATGTTAAGAGAATCGTTTTTTGTTCTGTGGAACATTAAACGACCGGACCCTGCGTGAGTACTATCGTCAGATAAAAGTTCCTGCACAGGTAACCGAAGAAGGCAAATTACCGCCTCTAGCGTTAGCAACATAGATCGACCAAATCGGATGAGCTTACAACCTGGCCGTTTGACAGATTTGATCCAAGAACCTGATGGCCTCCCTAACTTCGCAGTTTTACCCCACAACTTGGGATCAATGGCGGAATCTATCAGTAGTGTCTTAACGTCCGCAAACGTGGTGTTGCAGAGCTCCCCATCTCCAGTAGTCGTAGGCACAGCAACAAGCGTTATAGCGATGATCGCTCTGGCAGCCAAACTGCAAAAGCGCAGGATAGCCACGACAACGACACAGAAAACACTGGACGCCATGCCAGACGCCATTGCCTTGTTCGACAATAGTGGCAAGCTGACGGCACTTAATCAGAAACTGGCGCGGCTAATGCCATTGAAAATCGAACCGAAAGCATTCTCCACAACCGATACAAACTGCCTCTACGAACAAATTTCTCCAGATGCCGTAGCCTTAGAACGAGCGCGTAATCGTGCTAGAGCCGTCGCCAATGATCCGAATTCAACGATTAGTTTCGAGGCACCCAGCTATGGAAGCCGTTCGTTACTGGTAAAGGAACGCAGGACCCGAGATGGAGGTGTCAGCGTATCTGTCTATGGCTCTATTAATCCGGCTCAACACCGGTTAAGTGACCCACTTACCGCTCTAGCTAATCGAACCCGCTTGGTTCATGAATTAGCACAACGGTGCAGCCGCTCAAAAAACGAACTGTCATTAATCATCGTTGATTTACGCAGTTTTCGACAAATCAACGATACGTATGGCCGAGAAGCAGGCGATGAACTTCTGAAACAGACCGCCAATTGCCTACTGCATATCATGCCCGAAGATTCTCTGATTGCACGTACTGCTGGAGATGAGTTTGCGGTTTTACTTGAATCAGACTTGGGTCGACCTGCTATCGAGAAATTGCTTCAGGGCCTGTTAAGGACCTTGCGCAGCGGGCTACCCGTCAGCGATATGAATGTGCCAGTTCGTGCCAGCGTAGGTATTGCTTACGCTCCTGAGCATGGCAATACTGTATCCAGCTTACTGAAGTCCGCAGACAGCGCATGCGCCCAAGCAAAGCAAGGAACAGAAAACGCCCTGGTAGTTTTCAACTCAGCGCAGCAACAACAAGCAAAACATCGGCACCAACTGGAAATTGGCCTGCAACAGGCATTGAAAAAAAAGGAGCTGTCTTTACAATACCAGCCGCAAATTGACATCAAATCCAAAATGACCTGCGGAATGGAAGCCTTACTACGCTGGGAAAGCGCAAAATTTGGAAAAGTCTCACCGGTTGACTTTATTCCCGTTGCCGAAGAGACCGGCATCATCAACCATCTTGGAACCTGGGTGCTCAACCAGGCTGTCAAAGATTATCAGCGGCTTGCACGCTACGGCATGTCCCCGGCAATGCTATCAGTCAATCTGTCCCGCAAGCAGTTTGAAGGAGGAAGGATCGTGTCAGATGTTGAACGACTCCTGTACAGCACTAATTTTGATCCAGCTAAATTGTGCCTCGAAATCACTGAAACATCTTTGTCCAGTGACTCGAAAAAGCTTCGAGAACAACTCCTTGATCTGACCTCCTTAGGGGTAAGGCTTGCCATAGACGATTTCGGCGTCGGTTATTCGTCTTTACTGGAACTTCGGGATTATCCAATCTCTGAAGTCAAGATTGACCGGGCATTTATAATGGATATTGCAACCAACGCCAATAGCCAGGATTTTGTGCATGCGATTGTCGATATATCTCGAAGTATTGGTGCAGAAGTGGTCGCTGAAGGCATAGAAAATCAGCAGCAATTCGACATGGTCGACCAATTGGGTTGCGATCGGGCGCAGGGATACTACCTCTGCGAACCCATGGCGGCAACGACGTTTCCAGACGTTGTATTAAGCGCCTGAGAGCAGTTAAAGTGTAACTGGGAGGCTGTCGGTAATAGAGCACTACATACACGTTTAGTCCCAATCAATTTCCAGCTGCACAGGCTTTAGTTCGTCGGTCGCCTCCAGACCACGAAATGCCAACCCCAACAAGCGAATACCTGATTTATCGGCACGAACTCGGTCCGAGAAACGTGTATTTTGTCTTGAAGACTGATTTCCAGCTTCAAGCGCTCTATCGAGCAGCACCGGAACTACTCTTTTTACAAGGGACTCCCCCACCGGCATTCTAGTCTCAGAATGTGCACGTGTGAACGTCGTGAAATCGGCGAAACGCACTTTTACCGTGATCGTGGTACATCGGAGCTGCTTGTCCGCTAAATCTGCCAGCAATTCTTGCGACAGCTTGTCTAGGACTTCCAACATTTCGTCACGATTATGCAAATTTTGCCCAAAAGTTCGCTCAGATCCCAACGATTTCCGGGTTCGACTAACCCTGACGGGGCGATGATCAACACCACGCGCAACACGGTAATAATATCCACTGCTCTTACCAAATTCACTCTCAAGCTCAGGCTCAGACCAGCGCCGTAAATCGGCTCCCGTGTGAATCCCCAGTGAATGCATGCGTGCTTCCGTCACCTTGCCAACGCCATGGAACTTACCGACAGGTAGGGTTGCTACAAATTCTTCGCCCTGCTCAGGCAAAATGCAATAAATGCCATCTGGCTTGTCATAGTCCGAGGCAATCTTTGCAAGGAATTTGTTGTAGCTCACGCCAGCAGATGCAACCAGCTGTGTGCGCTCGAGAATGACTGCTTTGATTTCCCGAGCTAGTTTAAAAGCAGAACCACCAAATAAGACGTTATGAGTGACGTCCAGATAAGCCTCATCTAATGACAAGGGTTCGACAACATTCGTGAACTCCTGAAACACCGCTTGAATTTGCCTAGACGCCTGCTGATAAATCGCAAATCGCGGCTTAACAAATATTCCATCGGGGCATTTACGAAACGCCTCGGCACTGGGCATGGCAGAATGTATACCAAACTTGCGAGCCTCATAGCTGCACGCAGCAACCACCCCACGACCATTTGGTTGTCCACCAACAATGACAGGGAGTCCATTGAGAGACGGGTCGTCTCGTTGCTCCACCGATGCATAAAAAGCATCCATGTCAACGTGGATAATCTTGCGCTGAGAAGTCAAAGCATCGCTGTTTTGCGAAGAATGCGAATCTTTATGTGTCGAAGTGGAATACATCAGTTATGTGAAGCGTCTAATTGCTTTAGAATCTAGGTACCAGATAAACACTCAGTACATTTTTCAGAACGCACAAAAGTGCACTGTGCGCAAAGTTTGTGCATATTGAGTTGTACAGTCTAACAACCCGCTGCGTTACGCAGCATTAAATCGCGGAGCGGTAAACGTGTCGAGCAACCCAGGAGTCGAGCTAAAAGGTGGCATGTACACTTTTATGTCACTCAAGCTCCACACCTGTGACATGCATGTCATTGACGAGATTCTTGCAGACAAAATTCAGCAAGCGCCTAGCTTTTTCAAAGACACACCGGTTGTCATCGACCTGAGTGTACTGGAACCTCACGAAACAGAGCTTGATTCAGCGGCGTTAATTGCCTGTATTAAACGCCACAATCTAGTGCCAATAGTTGCCAGCACCATGGATAAAACCTCACAGTTGGCTCTCTCAATCGAGTTACCTTTGATTGACGTTGGAGTACGAAGATCCATTATTGATGACACACGCTCCAAACCGTTCGATAGCAAGTCAAATGAGAAAGCCGACGAAACGGCAAGCTCTACGATTGATGTAACACCTGATGTCAATCTTTCTTTATCTCGTGAGATTGAGTATGTTGTTAAGTCACCTTTGCTAATCGACAAACCAATCAGATCTGGACAACAGGTTTACGCACGAGACACGGACCTCATCGTTATGGGTTCTATAGGTCCGGGTGCCGAGGTCATTGCTGACAACAATATCCACATTTATGGCCCACTAAGGGGCCGAGCGCTGTGTGGTGTTTCAGGCAACACATCGGCGCGTATTTTCTGTCAGTCGTTACAAGCAGAATTAGTATCAGTTGCGGGCAACTATCGAATGCTCGAAACCATACCTGAAGAATTACGCGGTAAACCCGCACAGGTGTGGCTTGAAAATGACAAGCTCAATATAGAGCCGCTTTAATTCAAAATTTTTTTTGGGAGTGAGAGCTTGACCAAGACAATCGTCGTTACCTCTGGCAAAGGTGGAGTCGGCAAGACGACCACCAGCGCATCTATCGCAACTGGCCTGGCTAAACGCGGTTACAAAACCGTCGTTATCGACTTTGACGTCGGCTTGCGTAACCTTGACCTAATTATGGGCTGTGAACGACGTGTGGTTTACGACTTGGTTAATCTGGTTAATCAGGAAGCCAGCCTTCACCAAACGCTAATCAAGGACAAGAGAATCGATAATCTCTACATCCTGCCAGCCTCCCAAACTCGTGACAAGGATGCATTGTCCATTGAGGGCATCGCCCGTGTCATGCACAAACTCAAGAAAGCTGAATTTGACTACATTATTTGTGATTCGCCAGCGGGCATCGAAAAAGGCGCCAAAATGGCGTTATATTTCGCAGATGAGGCCATTGTCACCACCAACCCAGAAGTCTCCTCTGTAAGAGACTCAGACAGAATTCTGGGTATTTTGCAGAGCGAATCAAAACGCTCCAAAATGAATGAAGAGCCAGTGAAGGAACACCTGCTCATTACTCGATACAACCCGACACGCGTCAAGGATGGACAAATGCTCAGCGTGGACGATATTGTTGATCTTTTAGCTATTCCGTTATTAGGCATCATTCCGGAATCGCCTACCGTCCTGGACTGCTCTAACGCGGGTAAACCCGTTATTCTCGACGAGGAAAGTGCAGCTGGACAAGCGTACTCCGATGCCATCGACCGCCTACTCGGCGAATCCAAGCCACATCGCTTTATAGAAGCTCCCAAAAAGGGGTTTCTGTCGCGTTTATTCGGGTAGATTCATATGGGCTTCTTCAAATTTTTCAGATCAAACAAAGAAAATCCGTCGGCCAAGCTTGCCAAGGATCGATTACAAGTGTTGATTGCGCATCAGCGCACCGGACGCGGTGGGCCAGATTATCTGCCGATGCTGAAACAAGACATTCTCGATGTCATAAAAAAATACGTCGCGGTTGGCGACGATGCGCTGTCAGTACAGCTCGACTCACAAGATAACTGCGATGTTCTGGAACTCAACATCACGTTACCTGAGGAAAGCAGCGCACAGCCTAACCAACCCTCGGCCGAGGCAAAACGCCGTGCCATGGAAAGAAGACAGGCTGCCAGTAAAATCACCTGACGTGACTTGTTCATCCTAAGCTTGTGATTTGTTCGCTACATTGACTTTGCTTGATGTAGTGTAAATCTGCCACAAGTACAATAATGTGCTTGTCTGATTCACACTTGATCCGAATCATCGCTTCTGCGACGAAGCCAATTCAGTGCTTAAACCTGAAAATAAGATGACTACGACTTTACGATTTGTCCGTGTCGGAATAAAATC
>JBLHWG010000185.1:0-10364 GCA_047629055.1 Halioglobus sp. | reverse complement strand
TGTGGGGCTTCCCCATGTGAAAGTAGGTCATCGCCGGGTTTTATTTACGTCCATCCAGGCCGTACTCTTTTATTAGAGTACGGCCTTTTTGCTTTGGACAACTCGCCTTTCTGCCACTCTGCGTGCCAGAAATCGCATAGTTAATTTTTACGAACTGTAAATAACCACTCTATAGCTGTACTCATTTGGTTCAAGTAGTGCTTTTTTTTGTCGATTAAAGTGATAGATCGGCAAAGAGTGGATCATTAAATGACCAATTGCTAAACATGCAATGCGTTGTTTCTCGGTTATCCATCTGGTTCTTACTCTGTCGTCGGTTTTGGCCATTCGAACTATGGAGTACGTCTATGCGTGTCAATAAAATATCTCGTTATACGGTGCCCTTCGCATTGTTTCTACTGATCACCGCTTGTGGAGGCGGTGGTGGCGGGGGCGTCGAGTTAGCTACCAATAACACAGACAATATTGATGAGTCACCCGTTGAACCAGCCGCGGCAAACCCTACTTCATCAGCTATCACAGTTACCGGTCGTGTGGCTGACGGATATATTCGTGGCGCTACAGTCTGTGTTGATATTAATGAGAACGACGCATGTGACCCTGATGAACCATTCGCAATTACCGTCGAAGGCGGTGCTTACGATTTGGCAGTCCCAGCAGCACACGGTGATAAGCCGATTGTGGCTGCAATTCCAGCGGAGGCCATAGATGAAGATACTGGTGAGGCAGTCGGTCAGCCTTTAGTGTTCATTGCGCCTGCTGATCGGCCCGAATTCTTAAGCCCAATTACAACATTGGTTCATCAAGAGCAGCGTGCTAACCCTGCACTGGATACAGAAGATGCAGAGCAGGCGGTTAAAAATATGCTCGGAATTGACGAAGACAATGTTAGTCTTTTTGCGGACTATGTCGCTCAAAGTGATGTGAACGAAAATACCGACGGTACTGCAGAACGGTTCGAATATCTTCACGATACGGCGCGAGTAGTTGCCAGCATGATGAAAGATATTGAAAATCAGGTGGAGACTGCAGCTGTATCCAAAGGTGTTGATGTCACGGGAGATAACGAGACACGGCGAGCAATACAGGATATTGTCAGGAACGAGGTTCGCCAGCTTCTTCCACAGATAGCTCGTCAGGTGGCACAAATTGTTGGTATTGCGGCATCATCAACAGAGATAGGTTCAGCAACTCAGGTGTCAACCTTTGATCCGCAAGCACTTGCAGTTTCTTTACGACCTGAAGTTGAAACTGATAGCCTCACCAGTCGAATTGAAGCTAATATAAATCGAGTAGAAGTAGTTGATTCCGATTTACGTTCGTTGTTGAGTGATGGCGTTTACTGGATGGAATTCAGTTGTGATTACGATGGGCAAGATGCGCTCGAAAGCATCGAGCAGTCTGAAAGTGCCGATGTGGATGGCGATCTGATGGGTATCACCACATTTCCCATGCCTGATTGTGAAGCAATGTATGGAAGAGTTCAATTAACCAATGACGGTTCAGAGCTAGCATCTGAGAGCTATGTTCTTAATGTCGCAGCAGGTGCATGGGAACCAGATGAGCAAGATGAAGATGATCGATACGCTAATTACTTACTAGTAGACGGCGTCTGGGTCATTGTAAATTCAGATGGTCCGGATGGAAATATTGAATTCTTGACCGATAACAGTGCTGTTATAACTAACGAGGAGGGCACTATGCTCCTCAAGTCAGTAACACAGACATTAGATGGATCGCCGGTTATCCATCACTTGTTGGAAGACGGTGCAGATCCGATTTGGTTCGAGGTGGTTGGGCGCGACGATATATTCCCATCTGAATCAAGAGCTAATAGAATTAGTGTGCGCCAATCGTATCACCCGTACGTTATGTTCAATTTTCCGTCATACGATCCTGATGCAAACTACTGTATTGACTACAACCAAAATTGTAATGTAGTAGAGATCGTGACAGACGGACAAGCGACTACAGCCGTGTCTCTCAATCAATTGCGCGAGTCTGTCGTGCAAGGCGTTAACCTGCGTACGTATTCGAACTTTGATGGTCGGCCATTAATGCGGTTGCACGGTGATGCTCAAGCAGATGGTCAGTTGCCGAACCAAGGCCGCGTCGAATGGATTCTGGATGCTGACAATTGGTCCACTGATTTAGCATCAACCAACGGCATAGACTATGTAGATAACGAATTTGTAGGCTCTGACCGATTAGGCCTAGGAGATCTTAATATTGCGAACATACCCAGTATCCCCGGATCGAATATAACTACAAGCTTATTAGAGCTCTTCTCTGGTGTGCAACCTGACCCTTGGGACTTTACGTCTCACGAAGTATGCGTTGCTGAACTGACTGAGAAAATGGAGGATTCTGATGCGAGTACAGAAACGACAGGAGGATTTTTTGCACCAGGCGACTTTGCAGGTGCACTTGAAGAGCTAGTCGTGTTGATAGGTGAACGAGGAGATGAAATTCAAGGTGAACTTCCCTCGGTTGATGGTTTTGATGGGATAGTTAGTAATCTCCAAACAGAACAAGATGTTGATGAAGCCTGTTCCTTAATCATGTCTCAAGTTGATTTAGGAGACACTCGCCAAAATGAAAATTCCACCGAAAATGGTGATGGGAACTTAGACACCGGAGAAGATGATTTTGAAAATCCGAACGGTGCGCCTCTAACTGGCCGATGGAAATTGGTTGAGGTCGACAGCGTAGCCATGATCGAGATTCATTTACCGATTAGGTTTCGTAATGAATCGGATGGTGAGTCAGAAGAAGCGATGTTGCTTATCGAACATGATGGCTTTATTCGAGCAGGTGCACGCCTTCCCGGCACTAGTATTGATCGAGTATTTACATATAACGAAAACGCATTCGAAACACTTCGTTCGATCGTTGAAATTGGAATGAGCGAAAACCAGTAGTGTAGTCAGTCAGCATGGTGCGAATTTGTCGCACCATGCTAACTTATCGAGGTCGTCAGCTAGGCCCCTAGCACAATTACGCAAATGGATTTTCAGAGCCTACGATATCGGGAGAAAATGCAGGTCGAGAAAATATCTCCCGCAACATAGGTTCGAAATGTGAAAGTGGGCGGACCGGATAATCTGGATCGAAAGCCTGTTGGTCCCAGTCGTCACAAAAACGTTGGCACGTCTCGAACCAAGGGTGGTTCTTATATTCCAGATGCCCGTCAGTCGGTAGCCCAGATTGATCGCCGTAAAATTGCATTTGAAACAAGCCGTGCATATGTACAGCCCAGGTAACTTCTGCTCGAACATACGGACGAATAATACTGGCTGCTAATTGAGAATGATTCTCTGGAGCGAGATCATCTCCCAAATCATGAATGAGGGCCGCGACAATAAGCTCTATGTCCGCGTTATCGTCTTCTGCTCTGGACGCGCTCTGTAACGAATGTTCCAGTCGCGAGAGTTTATATCCAGCAAGGGAGTTTTCCAGATCAGTAAGAGCCTCCATCAGCCTGTCTGGGAGTGCTCTAATATGTTGTTTTTCAAACTTATCCAACAATGCATAGTCTTGGGCTGTTCCCTCATCCATGCGGTTAAAACTCACTACTTGTGGATTGGATAATGTGCTCATAAGGGTCGCAACCTAATATTATTTAGTTAAGGTTAGTATTAGCGTATCTAGTTTTTTCGCACAACGAAAGTCGAGCTCTGTTAGACCCTTGCTGGAGTGAGTCGTGAAGGAAATACGGCAATAGCCCCAACCCAAACAGATATCGGGGTGATGATTTTCTTTCTCGGCCAAAAGGGCGACGATTTGGGTTATTGACATTGCCTCGGTATAGTTTTTTGTTTCTATTGTGCGTGTGATCGTCGTTTGGTCATTACTGACCTGCCAACCGTCATTCAATTCGCAACAAAGATGATTTATTTGTTCTGTGTTCAATTTTGTTGGTCTCCACCGGTTACACATTGTTGCCGAAGAATATAGCAAGCCTAACAATCACTCTACGGTTGTCTAAGCAGTAACCGTCCAACTTAATAGCCACGGCGCTGTATGCAGCTATGGTTTGAGCTGGAAATTAGTATGTACTCATTAAGACTCCGATAGTTCGAGAAACCTCGGTTAATTATGCTCAAGATATTAGCAGTTGATAATTACTGATCACTGTATTCCATTGTTGTGCCGTTGCAGTGATTGACTGTGGTGACAGGTGCAAATGGCGTGGGCAAGTCCAATCTGTATGGTGCACTGCGATTATTGGTTACTGCAGCAAGTGGAGATGTTGTTAGTGCACTGGTACGTGAAGGCGGTCCTCCTAAGGTGATGTGGGCGGGTCCTGCCAATTTCAGCCGGGCCATGGAGCGTGCTGAGATTCCCATTCAGGGAGGGCCAAGAAAAGGCCCTGCACGTGTGAGATTGGGCTTTTCGGGTGATGAATTTGGTTACATGATTGAGCTGAGATTGCCTGTTCCGACAGAAACGGCTTTCAATCTGGATCCTGTTATCAAGCATGAATGTATCTTCCACGGTAATGCATGGCGCTCGGCGAGTACGCTTGTTGATCGAAAAGGTCCGCTACTTCTGCACGGGCAGGCAGAAAGTGGGAGGTTGTCGCTACTGATTTGCCCGTACATGACACACTATTTAATTACGCTGGAGACCCAAACACGGTGCCTGAAGTGTTCCGATTACGTGAAATGCTTCGGCGATGGCGCTTTTATGCAGACTTTCGTACCGATGCCAATGCGCCCGCAAGAAGCACAATGAGCGCTACAAGAACGCCAGTGTTACATCATGACGGGCGTGATCTAGCAGCCGCTCTGCAAACGATTCTGGAAATAGGCAATACTAAGGCGCTAGCTGCTTCTAGTGATGACGCATTTCCTGGCAGTAAGCTGAAGATCACTGCTAACGGAGCTGGACAACTGGTGGCTGGCTTGCCGCTAGGATCGTTGGGTTGTGCAGAGTGGTCTGACGGGACGCTTCGCTATATTTTGTTAGTTGCGGCTTTGTTGACCTTGCGACCTCCACCTCTAATGGTTCTTAACGAGCCTGAAACCAGTCTGCATCCTGACTTAATACCGCCAGCACGCCTTGTCACGTTGGCAAGTCAACACTCGCAAGTGTGGGTAATTAGCCATTCTAGAGAGTTGGTCAGGCGGCTGGAGCATGTTGATCACGCGAGCAATCATGTTCTTGAAAAAACACTTGGAAGGACCATCGTATCAGGGCTAAGAGACTTGGACGCTCCTGCGTGGCGTTGGAGCTAGCGCATGGAAGTGCGTATTTTACCGCATCGTGTACAGCGCTCAAGAGTTAGTAGTTTTCCTTGTTTTACATCAAAGCGCTGGCTTTTATCGACCGACCACTTGTGGTGATTATGCAAGCACATCGTATTGTTTTTGGGTTTGGGTTTTCTTCCAAACGGGATTACATCGCCCATATCCGTACTGACCTTTTGACTTAAATATCTACTGTACACTACCGGATTTGGCTCGGATAGCGATGTTGACACTCTTGCTGGATAATGTAACATCGCTATAAAATTCAGCTGCTTAGGGGGGTATTATGTACTTGCGATTTGCCTATGGCTTCGCCGAGGCGTAGTGTTGGGGAGGACCGTTCTCAGGAGTCACTTGATGTTCAATCAACGTAGATGGATGCCCTTCCGCTTAATCTATCGCCTTAGCACCGTGAAACGGTAATCTTACCTCCCGTTAATGACTGCAAAGTTCTAGTCTTCAGGCACCCCAATTGGTTATTCTGATGGTGGATGTATCAAAACTCAAACTTGGGTCAGTTGTCGTTACTTGGCGTAGTTTGGATTTGGTGTGGTTGATGCCGGCGCTCATTACTAAATATAAAAAAATAATCGGAGTGATAATTATTGTCTGGTATTAAATCCAAAGCATCAGTGTGGAATAATTCAGTCACTGCTTCAGAAACTCGTGTTTTAGACGAATCGAACGTTTCATCAATGATCTCTATAGTGAAAAAAACCGTAGTTTCGGAACAGCTATTTACCAATGCCCAAATCGTCTTGTCAGACGAAATTTTGCGTGGTTGTGTTCAAGTAATAGATGGTGTCATCACTGATATTAGTGCTAGTAATTCATCGGTTACTGCAACTGCCCTCGATTGCCAAGGCGATTACCTAATTCCCGGTTTGATCGAGCTGCACACGGATCACCTTGAAACCCACTACTCTCCAAGGCCAGGTGTACGGTGGGCCATGTTGCCATCGATACAAGCACACGATGCACAAATAGCAGCAGCAGGTATCACCACGGTATTCGATTGTTTGAGGTGTGGACAGGAACGTGCTGGTATGTACGCCCCAGGTGAGATGAGTAAACTAGCGGAGGCAATGCAGCTGGCACGTGAGCAAAACAGGCTCAGAGTTGAGCATCGATTACATCTTCGTTGTGAAGTGTCAGCTTATGATGTTATGGATGACTTTCGGCTTTTCGACAACGTTCCAGACGTCAGGTTGGTGTCGTTAATGGACCATTCTCCAGGTCAGCGACAGTTCCCGTCGCTGGAAAGTTATGTATCGTACCACCAGAAAAGATTGAAAATGTCTGATAAGGAATTTTCAGACTACGTTGATGTACGTGTTAGCGCATCGGCGAAATATTCGGACAAACATCGTCAACAATTGGCGACATTATGCGCAGATCGCGGAATTCCCTTAGCCAGTCACGACGATGCAACCCTGGCTCATGCTAAAGAGTCAATACAATATGGGGTCAGAATTGCCGAATTCCCCACTACTCTTGAAGCTGCTAGAGAATCACATCGAGCAGGATTGGGTGTGCTTATGGGTGCTCCCAATGTTGTCAGAGGGGAATCACATACCGGAAATGTTGCAGCACGTACTCTCTTAGACAATAACTGTCTCGATGTGCTTTCATCGGATTACATTCCATCGAGTTTGTTACAAGCAGTTTTCTTACTTGCTATGGAATGGGATTTAATCAGTCTTCCTGAGGCCATCGCACTGGTTACCAAGAACCCCGCAACTGCCATGAAGATGATGGATAGAGGAGAGATTGCTGTTGGGCGTAGAGCCGATTTAGTTCGAGTGGCCCATACGCCAAATCAGGACGTCACCCCGATAGTTCGTAGCGTTTGGCGAGATAGTTTGCGCGTTATGTAGACTGCGTTATAGGCGCTGTACTCCTATGCCCAACGAACTAAAGTCACGTGATTCTGGGATTAGCCAGACAGATTGAATTTGGCCAATTGTAAGAACGGAGTTCGTCTGTCCGTTTGTGTGAAAATCGCTATCTGATCCAACACTGGAGTTTTAACGACAAGCCTATTGTATTCGCTGATAACCCAGCTTCTATAATCTTGATCGTGTTCGCTGAGTCTGTCGCTAAGAGTCAAGTGGAAACGAAATTCGTCGGCAACATAGGGGTAGCCGTATTGCAACAGCAGTGATTCCTGCCTGTTTGATAAGCCGTGAAGTTTGCGCCTCTGGATATCAACATCCGAGAGAGTTTTACGAAACGACTCAAATGATCCAACACAGTTAAGAGCAAAACTAGACAGGGACTCGATTTCGTTATCGAGGGTCAATGCCATGAACCCTCCCAACTCCCGCGGAAACAATGAAGTTAATTCAATTGGAGATTGAGATGTTGCAAACTCGCTAATTGCAGCGGTGAGGCTGTCCACCGTGTGGCTGCGCTTCAAGTCGAAGGGAGCTTTTAGCGTTGCATGAAAGCCGTAGTGTGTGGGCTTTTCCGTGATTTGAAGCCAGCGAGCTTGATCTGAGAACGTACTGCTGGCATTTGCCTTTCTCTCGCAGGTGGCTGACCGGCAAAGGACAGTTTGGCCGAACTGCCCAAGCTCTGAGTCTGCGCCAGGCGAGAAGTAAATCGCATATCGTTCAGTCATGGTGGATTTTTGTAATTTCAGCTCTTAATTGAAATCCGAGTGTATAAATCTATTCCAAGTAATGGGAAATAAGATGTAATCTATTTAGCGAAAAGACATTCAGATAGGCTGTGTGAGAGATTATTTATCAGGTTAATGTATAGCTTTTCACCGGCTTCTAAGTCAAATCCTAATGGGTCCAATTGTGTGGTCCTGATGTCCAATCCTCTCACAACTGTCTTAACCAGACGATCGCTATATTGTGGTTCTGAAAATACACAGCGCGCCTTAGATGTTCTAAGAGCAGCCTGTAATTTACGTATCTGACTAATACCGGGTTTAGTGCCGTCCCCAAGACTTATCGATGCCTTGGGTTGCAGCTTGAATCGAGATTCGAAATACTGGTAGCTATCGTGAAAAACTACATATGGCACTTTTTGCAAACCATTCAGATCTTTTCTGACATCCTCCATCACTAATTGTATATTTATACTTGCCTGTTTAGCGTTTTGTTGGTAAGACGTGGCATTGATACTATCCACACGAGCCAGCTGTTCTGCTATGTGAGTAAGCCATGCCATTGCATTTACAGGGTCGAGCCACGCATGTGGATCGTAAACGTCGCCGGTGTGCTCTTTGTGCTCTTCGTGCTTGAATAGATGATCGTTCCGAAGTGGTAAAAGTACAGTCCCTGTTGTCGCTATCAATTCAAATGCTGGAGTGTTTTGAGCAAGAGATTGCAGCGCCTTATTGAGCCATGGCGTTAGTGTAGAGCTAGTATAGAAAATCAGATCGGCATTGGTAAGCCTCGATGCGTCTGATGGCCGCAGAGCAAAATCATGTGGGTTTGAAGTCGAGCTAATAAGGAGCTCCGGTTCACCAATATCCCCCATCACCATGGAAACCAGTGAGTGTGTTGGTGCAATATCCACCAACACGGCTGGAGCGGACAGAGCGGGTTGTGAACAGCCCAGCAATACCACAAGCCAAGAAGTCGGTGAGCAAATCAGTGTGTTACTCAACAAGCTATTCAGCGAGCTCAGCTTGGTTTTCAATGCGGTCATTGCAAGTCAGTGGCGTAAAAAATGTTATATTATATCAATTCCATACTCAGCTGTAGTTTGAAAGCCGAAAACCGCTTAATCCATGAACAACGAACAGAGCAATTCAATAGTGGGTTTCACCACGCATGACCACAGCGATTGTGTTCGGCGAGCGTTGAGCCAGGCTGATACATTTTGTAGAAATAACCAGCTGCGCTTTACTACGGTTCGTCGACGTACGCTGGGAATATTGCTGGAAAGCCATACTGCAATGGGTGCCTATGAAGTTTTGGACCGCCTCAAATTAGAAGGCTTAGGCTCCAAACCTCCCATTGCCTATAGAGCATTGGGGTTTTTACTGGACAATGGCTTCATTCATAGAATTGAAAGGCTGAATGCATTCGTTGCCTGCTCACATCCTGGCGCATCTCACCATCCGGCTTTTCTTATCTGCACAGACTGCGGTTCAGTTGCTGAAACATCTGTTAGCCCCAATACAGGTGCTCTGAGTAAAACTGCGCGTCAGAATGGGTTTCAAATTCGGCACACAACCCTTGAGGCAGAAGGTCAGTGTCCCGATTGTCAACAAGACGGAACGACATGAACGCAGCTACTGAGCCCTTGCTGGAAGCGCAGGATGTCAGTGTTCGATACGGACGTTCAACGGTTCTTCAAGATGTGAACTTCTCCATTTCAGCGGGAGAAATCGTCACCCTTGTGGGGCCGAACGGATCAGGGAAATCTACGATGGTGCGTGCTCTAATTGGTGCACTACCGGTTACTGTTGGCAAGATTACCCATCAAAACGGTTTGCGCATCGGTTATGTGCCGCAACGTTTACAGATGGAGCGTGGATTGCCTATGACGGTGAGGCGTTTTTTCGACCTTCCTAAACGTGTTGATGAGGCATCGTTAAATAAGGTTCTAGAACGGATTCACGTTCCCTCATTACTGAATCAACAGATGATGGATTTGTCCGGCGGACAATTCCAGCGTGTATTGCTGGCTAGAGCCTTGTTAGGGAATCCGCATATTCTTGTATTAGATGAAGCCACCCAAGGGCTTGATCAGCGTGGTTCTGCGCATTTTTATCAATTGGTAGAATCGGTGCGTAATGAAATGGGGTGTGCCGTGCTTATGGTGAGTCATGAGCTGCATGTGGTCATGAGCGCTTCAGATCGAGTCATTTGCCTTAATGGCCACATCTGCTGCCAGGGTACGCCAGAAGTGGTTTCGTCCAAGCCTGAATACCGGGCACTGTTCGGATCAGGTACACAAGGAGCCTTGGCCTTGTATCGTCACGAACACGATCATAGCCACGAACATGATCATAGTCACGACCACGACCACGACCACGACCACGACCAGCGGCCAGAGTTATAGAGTATGTTGGATAATTTTATAGTTCGGGCCTTGCTGGCAGGCTTGGCAGTTGCGTTCGCGGCTGCACCCATAGGTTGCTTTGTG
>JBLHWG010000184.1:0-10412 GCA_047629055.1 Halioglobus sp. | reverse complement strand
CGACTGAGATCAAGATCCCCAACACGGTTAGCTGCGAAGTCTGCGATGGCAATGGCTCAAAGCGTGGAACTACGCCGTCTACATGCTCTACCTGTCACGGTGTTGGGCAAGTACGTATGCAGCAAGGATTTTTCTCGGTTCAGCAAACCTGTCCGGCTTGCCGTGGCAAAGGCAAAGTCATTACTGATCCATGCCCAAATTGCCGTGGTCAGGGACGAACTAAAAAAGAGAAAACACTGTCAGTGAAAATACCTGCAGGTGTTGATACTGGTGACAAAATTAGATTGTCTGGTGAAGGAGAGGCTAGCGACAGTGGCGGTCCTGCCGGTGATCTATACGTGGCAATTGTGGTTAAATCTCACCCGATTTTTCAGCGTGACGGTGCGGATCTCTTATGTACTGTGCCGATTAATTTCGCCACCGCAGCTGTTGGCGGTGAGCTGGAAGTGCCAACACTTGATGGTCGAGTAAAACTGAAGATACCGGCTGGCACTCAAACCGAAAAAACTTTCCGACTTCGGGGTAAAGGTGTCAAACCTGTTCGCGGTGGTTCGGTTGGTGATTTGCTTGCCAAGGTTCGTATTGAAACTCCTATTAGTCTGAACACCTCTCAACGTGATTTACTGATGCAGTTTCATGAGACTATTAGTGGTGATAACGCGCAAAAACACAGCCCTCAAGCTCATAGTTGGCTGGGTGGTGTCAAAAAGTTTTTTGATGATTTGAGAGGTTAGCGGTAACCCGCAGTTTGTTTTTGAAGTCAATTCAGTGGTAGTCCATCAACTTAATATAATTGCCGAACCCGTAACTATTAGTTGGATGGGCTACGAGACAGTGGGTTGGTTCTTTAATCTTTCTCGATGCACGATATAAAGCCCGCTAGACATTATGATTGCGGCGCCGATCATGGTCGTTTGAGTGGGTACCGTGTTCCAGAGCAGTAAATCGAACCCCATTGCCCAAATGATTGCTGAGTATTCAAATGGCGCGACTAAAGTGGCTTCAGACGTGGCAAAGGCCATGGTGATACAGAAATGGCCGCTAACGGCTAGCAGCGCCAACACAACTAGCCACAGCAGTTGATTAAGTTGGATTGCTTCCCAAAACCAGGGAACTAAAATCAGGCTTATAACGCCAACGCAAAAATTAAAACTGAAAACGAGTGAGGCCACCGTTTCGGTTGCACTGAGATAACGTCCACTAACGAAGACCATGGAATAAGTAGCGCTGCCTAAAAGTACTAACAGATAGCCATATATGTCTCCGCCCCCTTGTGGAGTGGCGACGATGAGCACACCTATAAAGCCGACGATAATAGATATCCAGCGGTGTGTGCCCACGCTCTCTTTCAGGAACAGTACCGATAGAATCGTTACGATAAAAACGGAAGAAAAGAATAGAACGATCGCATCGGTTAGCGGAATGTGTTCAATGCCTATGAAGAAGGCTAGTGGCGAGATAAAGCCGATACAGCCTCTCCACAAATGTAAATCTGGCCGTTTGGGTTTGAGCGTGGGCAATTCGTTGCGCAGTCGGTAGACGAGCAACATCAGCGGCAGAATAATCGCACTTCTGATCACGAGTATCTGCATAGCAGATACGCCTTCTAACATCAGCCACTTTGCGGTAGCATCCATACCACCTAGTAGGGCGATGGCAATCAGCATGTAGAAAATGCCACGCATTAGCGGTCGTTAGCCACTCTGATAAAGTCTATGCGCGTCTGCTCCTATCAAGGAGTCTGTTTGTCAATCGTTAGCGTTATCGTTGGCGTATCTGAAATCGTGATGTTGGTAGCTTCAGTGAACCAATCACCTGACTGGGCAATAGGGTTGCCTGATGCAGAAACTCTGGCACCAATAGTAACTTCTGGAAATGATGACAACATCATGTTGGGAATCATGGCCATTGAATCGTCCAGTACCACCGTGGCAGGTAGATCTTTAACGCTAAGCCTGGTAGCAGCGAGTGGCATTGGGGGGCCAGTAGTTGCTTTGGCGTAAATGAATACAGCGTATTCAGCTGCAGCGCCATCAGAGGCAATTGAATCGAGAGAGACCGTAACTTCGATGGCTGGCCCCGTGATCTCAGTTACGGGCTCAGATGCATCGTTAGCGTCGTCCCCAGTGGCTTGTCTTACAGAATTTGCCCCTAGTGCTTGTATGGAGCGGCTACGCATTTGATCGACGGTTGCAATAGCATCTGGGTTGTCCTTCGCCAGGCCCATGAGTAGGTTAAAGCCAAGCAATGCTTCCTGATGATCTCCTGCCTGTTGTTTACCGATGGATCTAAGCCAGAGTGTGTGTTCGTGCAACGGTTCAAGCGTATTCGCGCGATCCAGTAACGCCATAGGTTCGCCTGCGAGCTCGCCATTTCGGCTCATGGCTATGGATTCCGCAAGCTGCGTCAGGGTAGCTACATCACTTTCGTCAAGTGCCAGCGCTTTTTCAAAGGCGTTTTGTGCTTGGTTGTAGTCTCTGATGGATAAGTAACTGCGCCCTAGTAAACGCCAACCTTGAATGTCGTCGGGAGCTGCAGCTAGCCTTTCTTTCAGCTTAGGTAATAGAGTTACTAGGGGCCCAGGCGATTGAGCTTGCGCATTCGCATTCGCGTTCGCATTCGCTTGGGTATTTGAATTTTCAGTCAGTGCAGCGCGTTGCGTCTTAACTTGCGTGATCCCGGCAGGATTTCCAAGTTCAAGGTACAAAGTACCTGCAGCTATCGGTACAAACAGTGCCACCAAGACAGCCGCCACAATATGTCCTCCACGCTTAGGGGCTGATTTGCTGGTGGCGGTTAAATCTACGGCCAAATCGTAGTCGAGCTGTTCGCGCTCGTAATCATACGTCGCTTGATCAATAGAGCCGTCGGACAGGGCAGTCGCCAGAGTTTCACTACGATCACGCGCCAGCGTAATGTTGACGGCTTCCTGATCCAGGGAATCTCCCTGGTTTTTGAACAGTCCAACAAGAAGCCAGAGTAGGCAGAGGGCTACGAGGAGTGCCGCGAATAAGTAAAATAATGTCATAATTGAGTTTACGAAACTTGGACCTCTTCTAGTTCAATTAACGTTCCATTGAAATTACTGGGGTGCATGAAAATAACGGGATTTCCATGTGCGCCTATTTTAGGTTCGCCGTTGCCAAGAATGCGTGCACCTTTTGCGATCAGTTCATCCCGCGCTTGTAGGATATCGTCAACCTCCAAACAGATGTGATGCATGCCGCCACCGCTGTGTCGTTCGAGAAAGCGGCTAACTGGCGATCCATCGCCCAGGGGTTCCAGCAATTCAATACGCGAATTGGGCAAGTCGATAAAAACCACAGTGACGCCATGCTCTATTAACGCTTGCGGTTCTGAAACTGTCGCGCCAAGCATATTGCGCCAAGTGTCAGTAGCGGCTGCCAGGTCATCTACGACCAGCGCAACGTGGTTCAGGTTTCCAATCATGTTGTTCCACTATTCAAATTCAATAATGACCGCATCGACGGCCAGGCTATCGCCTACGCTTGCAACAACGTTGGATACGGTTCCATCGACACTGGCTACAAGTGTGTTCTCCATTTTCATGGCTTCAATGACTGCAAGATCTTGTCCCGCAGTTACCTTATCGCCCTCTTTAACGAGCACTTTCATCAATAGTCCAGGCATGGGAGAAAGTAGATAACGAGACATGTCCTTCGACTCTTTCACGGGCATGTGGTGCATTAAGGACGCAACATGTGGATCGACGACCAGGTAATCCCGAACTGAACCACCCTGACTAAGGCGCCACCAATTACCGATACGTTCAACCCCAACGGTAATGTTAATACCGTCCAGGGTGCCATTGAACAGCCATTCACCAGGATCCCAATCTGACTCCATTCCAGTCAGTTTGTTCAATTCAACATCAAATTGAGAGTCCGTGTCGAAAACGCACAAGATGTCACCCATTTCGGTGTCATCAGTTTGTCCGTCTGACTGTCTTGTCGCAACCATTACTGAAGATGTTGAAACGAGCGGAGCTTCAACCACCTGTCTGTCGCGTAAACGGCTGCGCCACTCAACCCAGGCTGCCACTAACGGCAAAGCCTCATAGCCATCGCTTTCGAATTCGCGACTATTAAAACCATCGGGGAAATGATCTTCAATAAACCGGGTGGTTAGATCTCCTGCTTTTAATGCAGGGTGTGCAAACAGGGCAGAAAGAAATGGCAAGTTACTGTGAACACCGCGTATACGATAGGCATTAATGGCGGTTTGCATGTGTTCAATGGCTTCATCTCTTGTGGGTGCCCAGGTAACCAATTTAGCAATCATCGGGTCGTAGAACATTGAGATTTCGCCACCGGCATTGATTCCGGTATCTACCCGTGTATAGGCACCATTGTCGCTGACATGAGTAGTCGGTGGTGAATAATGCGTCACTCTGCCGGTTGATGGCAAGAAACCCCTATCGGCGTCTTCTGCATACACGCGGGCTTCAAATGACCAACCATTGATAACAACATCTTCCTGTTTCATGGGCAGCGGTGTGCCTTCTGCTACTCGAATCATAAGCTCAACAAGATCGACACCTGTTATACATTCTGTAACGGGGTGTTCGACCTGTAATCGAGTGTTCATCTCTAGGAAGAAGAAATTTTCTTGAGAGTCGACAATGAATTCCACGGTGCCAGCAGAGCGGTAGTCCACGGCTGCGGCCAGAGCCACAGCTTGTTCTCCCATCGCTTTTCGCGTCTCTGCGCTAATGAAGGAGGAGGGTGCCTCTTCAAGTACCTTTTGATGCCTTCGCTGAATGGAACACTCTCGCTCGCCTAGATACACACAGTTGCCCTGTGTGTCAGCGATGAGCTGTATTTCTATGTGTCGAGGCTGTTCAATGAATTTTTCGACAAAGACACGATCATCACCAAAGGCATTACGCGCCTCGTTTTGTGCTGCGATGAAAGCGTCTTTGACATCATCAAGCGTGAGCGCTACTCGCATGCCTTTGCCGCCGCCACCGGCAGAGGCTTTTAACATGACGGGGCAGCCAACGATTTTTGCTATTTCGTAGGCCTCATCTGCATCCTTCATGGCATCTGGGTAACCCGGTACGGTGCTTACTCCAGATGAGTTGGCGAGTTTTTTTGACTCAATCTTGTCTCCCATGATTTCCATGGCTCGGATGCCTGGACCAATGAAGATTACGCCAGCTTCATCAAGCGCTTTGGCGAACTGTGCATTCTCGGAAAGGAAACCAAAACCCGGATGTACGGCATCCGCACCCGTTTCTTTTATCGCCGACAGAATGTTATCGATGCGAAGGTAGCTGTCTGCGGATGCATTGCCACCGATATGAACCGCTTCATCGGCTTGACGAACATGCAGTGCTTGCGCGTCTGCATCTGAATAGACTGCAACGGTTGCAATGCCTAATCGTTTTGCCGTTCGAATGACACGGCACGCTATTTCGCCACGGTTGGCGATAAGAATTTTTTTAATCACAATGGGATGTTGTCGTGTTTTTTCCAGGGATTGTCCAGCTGTTTGCTACGCAGCATGTCGAGATCGCGACAAATGTGCGCTCGGGTGCTTTGCGGGCGAATCACGTCATCAATGAAGCCCATACGACTAGCGACAAATGGGTTGGCAAATTTTTCACGGTACTCATTGGTTCGTTTTTCTATGCGTTCAGGGTCATTGCGATCGGCTCTGAAGATAATTTCAACGGCACCCTTAGGACCCATAACTGCTATTTCTGCAGATGGATATGCGTAGTTCACATCGCCACGTAAATGCTTGGAGGCCATGACATCGTAGGCGCCCCCGTAGGCTTTGCGAGTAATGATGGTGATTTTAGGCACGGTTGCTTCACCGTAGGCAAAGAGAAGTTTTGCACCGTGCTTGATGATGCCGCCGTGTTCTTGAGCAGTGCCTGGGAGAAATCCTGGTACATCTACGAAGGTAATAATGGGAATGGAGAAAGCGTCGCAGAAGCGTACAAAGCGAGCGGCTTTTCGACTGGCATTGATATCCAAACAGCCTGCAAGCACCATCGGCTGATTGGCAACAAAACCGACGGTGTCGCCATTCATTCGGCCGAAGCCAATAACAATGTTGGCAGCGAAGTCAGCTTGAATTTCAAAAAAATCTTCTTCGTCGCAAACGCGAGTTACCAACTCACGAACGTCATAAGGCAAGTTCGCGTTCTGAGGAATCAAGGTATTCAATGCCGGGATATCACGGCCTGGGTCATCGCTGGTATCGCGTTTTGGTGCGGTTGCTCTGTTGCTCGAGGGCATGAAATGCATGAAGCGACGCACTTGCATGAGTGTCTCGATATCATTATCGAAAGCACCATCAGCAACACTACTTTTACTGGTGTGTGTGCTGGCTCCGCCTAGCTCCTCTTGAGTCACTTCTTCGTGAGTAACCGTTTTAACGACTTCTGGTCCAGTTACGAACATATAAGAAGTGTCGCGGACCATGAAGATAAAGTCTGTCATGGCTGGCGAGTAAACGGCTCCACCAGCGCATGGGCCCATAACCAGCGAAATTTGTGGGATGACACCAGAGGCTAGGATGTTTTTCTGGAAGACATCGGCATATCCGCCCAGTGAGGCAACGCCTTCTTGTATGCGCGCACCGCCGGAATCGTTAATGCCAATGACAGGTGCTTGTACCTTCATCGCATGGTCCATCAATTTGCAAATTTTACGTGCATGAGCCGCTGATAAGGATCCACCGAGTACGGTGAAATCCTGACTGAAAGCAAACATCAGGCGGCCATCGATACGTCCGTAGCCTATGACAACTCCGTCGCCTGGGACTCGATTGTCCTGCATGCCGAAGTCATGGCAATCGTGTTCGACAAACATGTCCCATTCACGAAACGTGTGTGGATCGAACAATACCGCCAAGCGTTCTCTGGCAGTGAGTTTACCCTTGGCATGTTGGGCGTCGACTCGTTTTTGTCCACCGCCTGCCAAAGCGGCCTCGCGCATGTGAGCGAGACGAGAATCAATTGAATTCATGAGTTGTCCTTGGCGAAACCCAGTGTTTGAAGGCTTTTGGTGATGTCATCGAGTACTGATGGATCTTCTATCGTGGCTGGCATGTTCCAGCTCTTGGAATCTGCAATGGATCGAAGTGTACCGCGTAAAATTTTGCCCGATCGGGTCTTGGGTAGTTTGTCGACAACAGCGACTGATTTAAACGCGGCGACAGGTCCGATATCATCTCGGACTTTCTTTATTAGTTCAGCGCATATCACTTCATGACTTTTAGTGATACCACTATTTAATATGACTAGCCCTACCGGAAGCTGCCCTTTAAGTTCATCATGGACACCCATAACAGCGCATTCGGCAACGTCCGGATGATTGGATAGGACTTCTTCCATTGCACCTGTTGAGAGTCGGTGCCCAGCGACATTAATAACGTCGTCGGTTCTTGCCATATATCCAGCATCCCCGGTTTCGTAGTAACCCGGAAACCGTTCGAAGTAGGCGGAGACGTAGCGATCCTTGGCGCGCCATAAGGTAGTGAACGTGCCTGGAGGTAATGGCAGCCTAACGACGATAGAACCGATTTCGCTGGGTGCCATAACCTCGCTTTCATCGTTGAGAATTACGACGTCATAGCCAGGTACAGCCACAGAAGGTGATCCGGGGATAACAGGCATGGCTTCAATACCCTGACAGTTAGCACAGATGGAATAGCCCGTTTCTGTTTGCCACCAATGATCGATAACAGGTACTTGTAGTTTTTCTTGCGCCCAGTGCAGGGTATCTGGATCACAGCGCTCGCCTGCAAGATAGAGCATTCTGAATTGCGACAAGTCGTAGTCTTTAATCAAGGCGCCAGTTGGATCAACGCGTTTGATGGCACGAAATGCGGTGGGTGCTGTGAACAATATGTTGACCTTGTTCTGTTCTATAACTCTCCAAAATGCTCCGGCATCAGGAGTGCCCACTGGCTTGCCTTCGTACATCAACGTGGTGCAGCCTTGGAAGAGTGGTCCGTAGATGATGTAGGAATGACCAACAACCCATCCAATATCTGATGCTGCCCAGTACACGTCACCAGGCTGAGCGTTGTACACCGATGACATGGTCCACTTTAGAGAAACTACCGTGCCGCCAACATCCTTCACAACGCCCTTCGGCGAGCCGGTAGTTCCGGATGTGTAAAGTATGTAAAGAGGATCAGTGCTTTTTAGAGCAACGCAATCTGCAGGGGCGGCGTCGAGTATGGCACTTTGCCAATCTTTGTCACGTCCTGACTTTAATGACCAATTCGATTCTGGGCGCTGTAAGACAATACACGTGCTGACTTCATCGTCAGCAAGATCAATGGCTTCTTCAACCAGCCTCTGGTATTCGATAATTCGGCCAGGTTCAATCCCGCAAGATGCAGTAATGATTATTTTTGGGCCACAGTCATTTAGTCTAACGGCCAATTCCTTCGATGCAAAGCCTCCGAATACAACGGTGTGGATGGCTCCAATCCGGGCACATGCAAGAACCGCAATAAGTGCCTCTGGAATCATTGGCATGTAGATCATGACTCGATCACCTTTTGCTACTCCTTCTGATACGAGTACTCCGGCAAAGCGAGATACTTGGTCCTGGAGCTGCGAGTAGGTGAGTGTTTTGTGAGAATCAGTAATCGGACTATCGTGGATCAGCGCAACTTGGTCGCCGCGGCCATTGGCGACATGTACATCAATTGCGTTGTAGCACGCGTTGATCTCGCCATCTGCAAACCAAATGTTGAACGGCGAACTACTAGTGTCAACCCCCTGTGTTGGTTTCTTGTACCAATGAACATCGTTGGCTTTGTCTAGCCAGTATTTGGAAGGTTCGGCTAGTGAGCGTTGATGTTGTTCCAGGTAGTTGCCCATCGTCTATTGGTTCCCTGTTCCAGAAGTAATGCGCTTTGGGGCGCTTGATGCTGTGCATTATACGGCGTGCCCAGACAAAAGGTTGCAGGTACGGCAAGGGTAGATAGTGACTTTAGTGCTCAGGAATAATGAAGGCGTCGTAAGTGGTGCTCAGGCCGGTCCTATTGTTGATTTTTCGATCGGATTGGGTGTTTTTCAGGCGATGGAATAAGATGGGTATTCCCAGTGCCAATAGTAACCAGGTGCTACTTGCTCCTGCGTGTTCCACAATTCTTATATCTGGATTGATAGTGTGTGAATGGATAGGAGTTGCTGGCACAAAGTGGACGGGGTCATCGTCTAAATCTTCGGATTCCAGAGGCAGCCGGGATAAATTTGAGATGTCACTCGGTCCGACGCTATCTACTAATAATGCATGGTTGTTGGCATCAACTAAATTTATAAATAAGTCGTAATCACCAATCGGGTAGTTCCTAATCAGTTCTATGTCGACACGATATTCATCGGTCAACGAGTTGCCGTAGATGCTGAAGGTTCCAGTGGTGTGTAGCGATTCGCGCTCACCCCCAGATCGTCGAATATCTACGGTGGCGTAAACATCAGCTTGTGAGTAATCAGTGTCCGCATCAATGGTTAGGCTGAAAGCCGAGAAATAGCCATCCTGGTCACCATCAATGTAAAGCGAGGTGCCGATATTCGAGATCCATATGCCTCCACCAAACCAAAGCACATGCTCCGTGTTGAGCGTTAGGTGATTGTCACTGTCGGAAGAGCTTCTCATTGCATCTTGCAAGGTGCTGATTCCTAGCGGCGGCGTCAAGCCTGTGCCGAGTTGTTCTGCTGTGTGGGTATATCCTTCTTTGGTTCCGTAGTTGGTTTCAGCTGCGCTCAGTTGTGTGCTCAAGCTTGAGAGCAAGAGGCCCCCTGTAACTGCAAGTGTTGATAGGGAGTGCATCCTGCTGGTTGTTGTGCCAACTGAATTGCGGGTTTTTTTCGATGAGCGCATACCGACTGTTTCCTTTTGTGTGATGTTGTGTCACAGGCTACCGATGGCCGACTTAACCGATACTGAATTGAGAATCAGGCTAATGCTCAGAGGCAAGTATTTAATGAATAATGTGAGCGAATACATACAATTCATTGACATATACTAAGCTTGAAGCGACAATCGGTAAGCGGTTCAAATACGGTAGCGTTTCGCGCGCCTGAAAGTGAACAGGTCCTCCGATTAACCACATTCAGTAAGGATATAAGAAATGGCGAAAGGGCAGTCTCTCCAGGAACCGTTCTTGAATGCGTTGCGTAAAGAACGCATTCCAGTGTCAATTTACCTCGTGAACGGTATTAAATTGCAAGGGCAAATCGAATCATTCGACCAATTCGTTGTTCTGCTTAAAAACACCGTCAACCAAATGGTGTATAAGCACGCTATTTCGACTGTAGTGCCGAGCAGGCCTGTTAAAATAGCCATGCCAGGCGACGAAGATCTCGAAGAATAAGTCTACTGATCTGCCCATCGTTTCCTGTTTGGGGAAACAAT
>JBLHWG010000183.1:0-10441 GCA_047629055.1 Halioglobus sp. | reverse complement strand
GGTTGTCAGCTGAAAAGTTCATGGTGGATGGTAGACACACAGGTACAGGTGGCGGAAATCATGTGACTTTCGGTGGCGCCACACCCGCAGACAGTCCGTTTTTAAGAAGACCTGATCTGCTCGGCAGTATGATTACCTATTGGCAGCACCACCCTAGCCTGTCTTATATGTTTTCTGGCATGTTCATTGGCCCGACTAGTCAAGCACCTCGCTGCGACGAAGCAAGGGTGGAGACGTTGTATGAACTGGAAATGGCACTAGACCGACTCCCACAACCCGACAACAGCGATGGGCCTGTGCAACCATGGCTGGTAGACCGCCTACTCCGGCATTTACTGATTGACTTGACTGGCAACACTCATCGTGCAGAAATTTGTATCGACAAACTCTACTCGCCAGATGGTCCTACGGGACGACTTGGTATTGTAGAACTCCGCGCATTTGAGATGCCTCCGCATGCACGTATGAGCGTTGTGCAAGCATTATTATTAAGAGCGCTACTTAGTCGTTTCTGGGATAAGCCCTACAAGGGCAAGTTGGTACGTTGGGGGACTGAGTTACACGATAAGTTTATGCTGCCTCACTACCTATGGCGAGATCTTCTGGACATCGTGGACGACGTCAAAGACAGTGGCTTTAAATTCGACGCACAATGGTTACAGGCATTTTGGGAGTTTCGTTTCCCACTATACGGCACACGTCAAATTGGTGATATCCAATTAGAATTGCGTGCAGCGATCGAGCCGTGGCATGTATTAGGTGAAGAAGCCACCGGTACTGGCACTGCTCGTTATGTAGACTCCTCAATGGAGCGATTACAACTCCGAGTTACCGGACTTAGCGACGAACGCTACAAAGTGACCTGCAACGGTCACGCATTAGCTTTACGAAGTACCGGTGAACATGGAGAATATGTAGTTGGCGTTCGCTATCGTGCATGGCAACCGCCTTCTTGCCTACATCCCGACCTGCCGGTAAACGTTCCTTTGATTTTTGATGTCGTAGATACATGGAAAGGTAGGAGTCTTGGTGGCTGTGCTTACCATGTGGCACACCCCGGTGGAAGAAGCTCTGATGATGTACCCATCAATGCAAACGTTGCGGAATCCAGACGACTTGCACGTTTTGAAACCGATGTACACACTCCAAGCTCCATACAGGGGCAAGAGAACATTCGCAGCACCGCCGGTTATTTTAACGTAACTGACGCCAAAGATATGGTGAGTTCAATTACCGAACTACCGGCTCATCCAGAGTATCCACACACCGCAGACTTACGCAGACTGTGGTGAGTGAATGCTGTTTAGAGGGTTTTCGCCCTATTCTACCGTAACAGACTTGGCCAGATTTCTGGGCTGATCCACGTCTGTACCTTTGATGACAGCTACATGATACGACAGCAATTGCAGTGGTATCGTGTAGATGATGGGTGCAATGAGTGGGTCACAGTGCGGCACCTCTAGAACGGTCATGGTGGAGTCACTTTCAAAGCTCGCTTCTTTGTCGGCAAAAACATACATCAAACCGCCACGTGCACGCACCTCTTCAACATTGGATTTGAGTTTTTCAACTAATTCGTTATTAGGCGCAACAACGATTACTGGCATATCTGCATCAATCAATGCCAAAGGCCCATGTTTTAGTTCACCTGCCGCATAAGCCTCAGCATGTATATAAGAGATTTCTTTAAGTTTTAATGCACCTTCCATCGCTATGGGATATTGATCGCCACGCCCCAGGAACAAACTATGGTTTTTATCGGCAAAGTCCTCAGCCATGACCTGAATAGCTTCATCCATACCCAGTACCTGTTCAATTTTTGCAGGCAAACTTTGCAAGGCCGACACAACCTCACACTCTTTCTCATCACCCATATTTTTATGGTGACCCACTGCTGCTGCCAACATAAGTAAGGCTGATAGCTGAACAGTGAACGCTTTTGTGGATGCAACACCAATCTCCGCACCTGCCTTCATCAAATATGTCATGTCAGATTCACGGGTTAACGATGAACCCGCAACATTGCAAATGGTAAGACTGCTCATATAACCTTGCTGCTGGGCAAGTCGCAATGCTGCCAAGGTATCTGCAGTCTCACCTGATTGCGAAATAGTGACTAACAAACTATTAGGCCTGACAAATGACTTTCTATAACGATACTCAGATGCGATTTCCACGTTACAGGAAACGCCGCCAAAATCTTCAAACCAATAGCGTGCAGTCATGCCAGCGTGATAGCTAGTACCACAGGCAATTATTTGAACATGCTCTACTTTCTTGAGTAGTTCTGCAGCATTTTCGCCGAAGGCGTCGTCTAGCACTTTTCCTTGAGAAAGCCGCTCATCCAGTGTTCTTTGAATGGCAACGGGCTGCTCATAGATTTCTTTTTGCATGTAGTGCCGGTAATTACCCTTATCACCAGCATCATTCGACAAAGTGGACTCTTCGATGGCGCGCTCAACTTCATTGCCGTCAACATCTACAATGGATACTTTATCGCGAGTGATCATGGCCACATCGCCTTCTTCCAAATATGAGAAGCGGCGTGTCACAGGCAATAGAGCTAACTGATCTGAGGCAATGAAATGTTCTTTCACCCCATAACCGATGACCAAGGGACTACCCGAGCGTGCAACGATTAATTGATCCGATTGAGTCTTGTCCATAATCACTGTGCCGTACGCACCTTCAAGCTGCGCAACGGTTGTTCGTACAGCTTCAAATAGGCTATCTGCTGACTTGAGTTCATGATCAACCAGGTGCGCAATTACTTCAGTATCCGTATCTGACGTAAATACATAGCCAAGCGCCTTAAGCTTTCCTCGCAGCATAGCGTGATTTTCAATAATGCCGTTGTGTACTACAGCAATTCGATCAGCGGACACATGAGGATGCGCATTGGCTTCGTTTGGTTCACCATGCGTTGCCCAGCGTGTATGCGCAATACCGGTCCCTCCAGTCATTCCAAACTCTTCAACCGCATCGTATAGCTCTTTGACTTTACCCACTCGGCGCAACCTGTTAAGCGATCCGTCTGCACCCACTGTCGCTATTCCTGCTGAGTCATAGCCACGATACTCCAGGCTTTGCAAACCCATCAACAGAATGTCAGCGATATCTCGCTGCGCTACTGCACCAACAATTCCACACATATAGACGTCCTGATTTTTGATGCCTACTTAAAGCAGACAAGATTGATTACTGTTTCTTTTTAACAGGCCGAGACCAGTTTTTAATGTCTCTTTGTTCTGCTCGAGTCAGCGATAAACTACCAGCAGGTACATCACGCGTAATCGTCGATCCAGCACCTACAGTGGCGCCTTCACTGATTACAACAGGCGCAACTAAGGCGCTATTAGAGCCAATAAAGGCTCCATCACCAATCACGGTTTTGTGTTTGTTAGCTCCATCGTAGTTGCAAGTAATTGTGCCCGCACCCACATTGACATCCCTGCCCACTATCGAATCTCCCACATAACTCAGATGGTTGATTTTGCTGCCAGCTCCCAGTTCAGTGTTTTTTGTTTCAACAAAATTACCGATGTGAATGTTTTGACCTGTTCGCGTACCAGGACGTAGTCGTGCAAAAGGACCAACCGTTGCGTTCTCTCCTACGATCGCATTTTCGAGAACGCAGTTTGCGAGTATTTGGGTCCCATCTTCAATCGTGCTGCCCGATATCAGGCAGTTCTGACCAATATTTACATTGTCACCGATAACGCAGTGACCTTCAAAGACACAATTGACATCAATTGTCACATCGCGCCCAGTGGTCAACGAGCCTCTAATATCTATGCGTGACGGATCGGCGAGTGTGACACCTGAGTCCATCAAAGCTTCTGCCATGTGCTCCTGATGCAACCGCTCTAACCGGGCAAGCTGTGAACGACTATTCACGCCATCCGTTTCCCAAGCGTCATCTGGGTGAACAGCCGTCACCGAGAGACCATCCTTGACGGCGAGCTCGTGTATGTCTGTCAAGTAGTACTCGCCCTGGGAATTTTTGTTGCCAATTCGACTGAGCAGATCACGCAGGCTTCCACCCTTAATGGCCACGACCCCACAATTAACCTCCGATATACCTAATTGTTCGTCAGTTGCATCTTTTTGCTCAACGACACCCACAATCGCTCCTCCTTCTCGGCGTATTCTGCCGTAACCCGTGGGATCTACCATAATCAGGGTGAGCAGTCCGATTATCTTGTCATTGCAAACGTCTAGCAGTGCTTGGTAAGTAGACCCTCGGGTCAGGGGCACATCTCCATAGGTGATTAACACTGTGTCGTTGTCTTCAATCCCTTCAAGCCCTTCTCTTACCGCATGCCCCGTCCCGAGCTGCTCTGTTTGCATCGCCCACTGAACAGAATGCTGAACATTACTTTTCACCTGTTCAGATTCATGACCAACTACCACCGTAATGCTTTTGGGGTCGAGCGATTCAGATGTGTCTAGCACGTGTGCGAGCAAAGACTTACCCGCCAGGCGATGCAACACCTTGGGCATCGCAGATTTCATGCGCGTACCTTTGCCAGCAGCAAGTACTATGATTCGAGTGGTCATACGAAGTCCCTGGACGTAAAATCCCGCGATTATCCCATGAGATATCGGTCACACACAGTGTTTGGTTAAATCATGTCTTGCTCACAGGCGAATTGGTGTAACAAAAACCAGAACCTACTCACAGGTAACCTGACATTTGCTCTCTAACAGAGTATTGAAAACACCCTCGGCGTTCGTCATTTTTTGGCTAACAGCGTCTCGTCAGGGGATTTATCAGTTCAATTTGGTTGGCAAATAGTGAGTATCCTGTGCTTTATGGATCATGTTTAACGGTTATTTGTCGAGCAAATTCCACATATTCAGCGCCTCAGGCGTGAGCTGGAAAACGAGCTTTCAGATACGGTAAAAATTACCTGCCTACGCTCTGATGGAGAACGGCTCTATATGTTTAGACAGTAGTACTACCGGCGCAGAACACAAGTGGCGCACTATATAAAAAACACGCTTATCGTGGGTAGAGTCACAGCAACTGCCTATTGCTGGCAAGGCGCGACATACGACAGGACTGCGTGCATGTACATCTTGATAAAAAAGCACAGCAAATGCGCACTGGTTGTACAGCAAACTCAGACCGATACTTCTCTCACTGCCAACAACAAGAGAAGTGAATACGATGAAGAAACAATATGCATTTGCTGGGCTTCCTTAGTCAGCGTGCTCGTAGCAACCAGCGTCCATGCAGGGAACTTGCGCATTATAGATGGCTCGAAAACTCAACTGGATCAATTCCGCTTAATTGCAGGCTTGGTGAATAATGGAGCAGACGCTACTGACACTTTCTGCGGAGCCTGCGTTATAGCAGCACAATTGATACTCACAGCAGCTCACTGCCTGCAAGACGAGTCCGCCGACAACTTACAAGTCATGCTAAATACTTCCGATTTAACAAACTTGGCATCAGCAGAACGCATTCAGGCTGTTGAAATCAAGGTAACGAGCGCTTCATGCAATTTTATGTGAAATGTTTTAGCTAAGAACTGCCTGCATTCCCGTCCAGATATCTCCCAACACCGCCTTAGCGGAGTCATTCCTAGCTAAACAAGCAGACTGCCCAGCCCACACTTGCATTCCATCGAGGTTGTTTTCTTTCACCGCTGCTAATCGCATAGAAGCCGTTAGGTTTCGTTGTATTGGGTAGGGTGAAGCAATTGGCGCATCTGCTTTTGCCATTGCATCAACGTACGCCGTTCGAATGCTTCGACCAAGTCGACCAGAGAAAGCACGGGTGGCCACGGTGTTTTCTGGGGTTACGTGCTCCATGGCATCTGCCCATGCAGGCGCAATGGAGGCTTCAGGCGTTCGCAAGAAACCACTGCCAATTTGTACGGCACTTGCACCCAGTAATAGCGCAGCAGATGCCCCACGACTATCTGCAATTCCACCTGTGGCAACTACTGGTATATTGACGGCATCGACAATCGCGGGTAATAAGGAAAACAGACCTATTAGACAATATTCTGCGTTATCGCCTTCAAACGTTCCTCTATGCCCTCCAGCCTCCATACCTTGTGCAACGATGACATCGGCGCCTGCCGCTTCGGCAGCTAGCGCTTCAGCAACGGTTGTAACCGTCGCAAACCAGGCAATATCAGCGGCCTTCATCTGCTTTACGTAATGATCGGGATACAAACCCATGATAGAGGAGATTACGTGAGGTCGAGCAGCAATCATGGCTTCGCACTGAGCATCGAAATCGGAAGATATTTCGTCTGCCACGGCTAAGTCTACTTTCGGCCCCCAATCAGCCAGAAATTCGCTAATTCGCGTTTCCTGAGAAAAATCTCGGACAGGTGCTGGGTCTGGAATCCATGTATTGAGTTGGAAACCGCCGTTAGTGCTGGCTCGAACTTCGTCTACCCAAGCGTTGATACCCTCAGCATCCATTAATAATGCACCACAGGCCCCCATTCCACCAGCACGAGATACAGCTATCGAAAGAGCCGGAGGGCAAGCACCAGCCATGGGGGCGAGCATGATTGGCGTGCTTAACCCAAACTGGGAAGCGAATTTTATGCTCTTATCTAAAGCTGACAGGCGACTCATGTCGATTCTCTTAGTCAATGACAGGAATCATTAGATAGTACCCTGTTCGATCTGGAGCTAAGGTATCTTGCATGCCCTTATAGAACGTCAGGTCACACGGGAAACGACCTGGTATTTAGGATCCTGCCACAATTTTTTATTGATAACAGTTTCGATGACATCAACAGCAGCCATCACGTCGCCCTTATCGAGATAGAGCGGTGCAAATCCAAAGCGCATGATATTGGGTGCTCGAAAATCACCGATTACGCCACGTTCGGTCAACGCCTGTATGACGGGATATCCATGTTCGAAGGCAAAGGATACCTGCGAACCACGTTCAGCGGCATTGCGTGGTGAGACCAAATTCAACACTGGACAGCGGGCCTCAACCTCAGCGATAAAAAGCTCTGACAATTCGATTGAAGCGGCTCGTATGCTTGACAATGAGACTCCATCCCAAACAGACAACGCATGATCCAGTAAGGAAAGTTGGACTATGGGTGGCGTGCCTACACGCATACGTTCTGTCGACATTACGGGCCGGTAGTCCAAATCCATGGCAAACGGTGCTTCATGACCCATCCAACCAGAAAGTGCCGGTTTGACCTCATCAATTATATCGGGACGGACATAGATAAACGCCGGCGCACCTGGACCTCCGTTGAGATACTTGTAGGTGCAACCAACTGCAAACTCAGCTCTGCTTGCGGTTAAATCTAGGGTCATGGCTCCTGCACTGTGGGCGAGGTCCCAGATCATAACCGCCCCAGCAGCGTGTGCGCGACGTGTGATATCTTTCATATCGTGCAATCGTCCCGTTCGATAATCAACGTGTGTCAGCATGACGACTGCAACCTCGCTGCTCAATTCATGGATAACGTCCTCAGGTGCACACAAGCGCAATTCATGACCGTTATCAATAGTATCGATTAGACCTTGTGCCATATAGAGGTCAGTTGGGAAATTTCCTGTGTCCGACAAAATAACTTTGCGACCGGGTCGGCTCCTCAGTGCCGCCGCCAGCGCTTGATAAACCTTGATTGATAATGTGTCTCCAGTTGCAATTGAACCCGTTGGTGCACCCACTAGCTGAGCGATTCGGTCACCTATGCGCTGCGGTAACGATATCCAGTCAGCGGTGTTCCAGGCGCGGATCAACTCGGTTCCCCATTCGCGGTTAATCACATCGGCAGCATGAGCAGCCGCGCCTTTTGGCAAAGGCCCCAATGAATTGCCGTCGAGATAAATAACACCCTCCGGAATATCAAATCTATTTTTTCTTGGAAGTTCCATGGCTATAACTCTCCTCGCACATTCCAAAGTTCTGGAAACAATTCAACCTCGAGCATACGGCGCAGATAGTTCACACCGGAGCTGCCACCTGTCCCGCGCTTAAAGCCAATGATCCGCTCTACAGTAGTTACGTGATTGAAACGCCATCGACGAAAATAGTCTTCCAAATCAACCAGCTTTTCAGCAAGCTCGTAGAGTATCCAATAGTCGTCAATGTTTTCGTAAACAAGCTTCCATTTAGCCTGTATCTCTGGCAGTGCTGTATGCGGGCTATCGAGTTGAGCTTCAGGCATATTCGCATCGTTGCCATCGAGCGTAACAAACAGCAGCTTGACGACTTCGTCGTAAAGACTTGGCCTTGCCAATTCGTCTGACAGTAAGGTGAACACTTCTGAAACATGCTCGTGCGGCTTGAGCATATTGGGGTTCCGATTTCCCAACAGGTATTCTATTTGACGATATTGATAAGATTGAAAACCAGACGAGGCACCCAGACTTTCGCGAAAAGTCGTGTAATCGGCAGGTGTCATTGTTCGCAGTACATCCCAGGCATTGTTTAACTGTTCAAAAATTCGAGTAACCCTTGCCAGCATCTTAAACATAGTGGCCGTATCCCCGGAGATGAGCGATGCGCGAGCCGCCGACATCTCGTGTATCGCTAATTTCATCCACAATTCGCTTGTCTGGTGCTGAATGATGAACAACAACTCATCGTGAGCTTTACTTAAGGGGTGCTGCTGATTCAACACAGTATCCAGATGCAGGTAGTCGCTATAGGACATCGCATTGGTAAACGACATCTTGGCCCCATCAGTGGCCGGATTGTAAGGATCAGTCATTTGGATTCTCTCATCATCTACACAACCTGCTACGACATACTCAAAAACAGCTTAGTGCAATCAAAATATTACTTCAAGCCTAAATATTTTATACGTCATGAATAGTTGACTGATCTGTTGCCACCTTTCCGATATCAGCAGAATTTGATAATTATCTCCTCGGGAATGTGGTCAATGACTTTAGTCAAAACGCCCTCTCTCTAACTGACGCCCACAAAAAAGCCCGGGCATCGCTACAAACGATAACTCGGGCTTTGTCTAAGCTGCGCGTGCGAATCTATCTGCGCACGCGTTGTAAAGCTTTATCTACGAAGCTTCTTGATCAGCTGCAACTGCGCTGACGCTTCAGCCAACTGCGCCTGTATCGCCTTGTAATCGATCTCACCTGGCTTCGCGCCCGCTAACGCAGCTTCTGCTTCTGCTTTAGATTTCTCGACAGCAGCTTCATCAATTTCATCAACCCGAAGTGCAGTGTCAGCCATGATGGTCACAACATAGGGTTGTACTTCCATGATGCCACCAGATACATAGATATCCAGCTCTTCACCGTCATCACTAGGCTTTACACGAACTTCACCCGGCTTTATGCGAGTGATGAACGGTGTATGACCAGGCGCAATACCAACTTCACCCATCTGCGCTGAACAGCTCACTAGAGAGGCTTCGCCACTCCAGATCTCTTTCTCTGCGCTGACGATCTCAACTTTGAGAGAGGCGGCCATGATTATGCAGCTTCCGATTTCTTGAAGTTCTCAAGAACTTCTTCGATAGTGCCTTGCATGTAGAACGCTTGCTCTGGCAAGTGATCGTATTCGCCGGCAACAATGCCCTGGAACGCTGAAATGGTGTCTTTCAAAGAAACGTACTTACCCGGTGAGCCTGTGAATACTTCAGCAACGAAGAAAGGCTGAGACAAGAAACGCTGAACTTTACGAGCGCGTGATACAACCAACTTATCTTCTTCAGATAACTCGTCCATACCTAGTATTGCGATTATGTCACGCAGTTCCTTATAACGCTGAAGTGAGTTCTGAACTGAACGAGCTGTGTCGTAGTGTTCCTGACCGATAACCAAAGGATCCAACTGACGTGATGTGGAATCCAGTGGATCTACTGCAGGGTAAATACCTAGCTCGGCTATGTTACGAGACAATACAACCGTTGCATCCAAGTGGGCAAACGTTGTTGCAGGAGATGGATCAGTCAAATCATCTGCAGGTACATATACAGCTTGGATTGATGTGATTGAACCTGTCTTAGTAGAGGTGATTCGCTCCTGAAGAGCACCCATCTCTTGTGCAAGAGTTGGCTGGTAACCTACTGCAGATGGCATACGACCCAAAAGTGCTGATACTTCTGTTCCAGCCAGTGTGTAGCGATAGATATTGTCGATAAACATCAATACGTCTCGGCCTTCGTCACGAAAGTGCTCTGCCATGGTCAAACCTGTCAGGGCTACGCGAAGACGATTGCCCGGAGGCTCGTTCATCTGGCCGTAAACCAGCGATACCTTATCGAGTACGTTGGAATCTTTCATTTCGTGGTAGAAATCATTTCCTTCACGAGTACGCTCACCAACACCAGCAAACACGGAGAAACCAGAGTGCTCGATAGCGATATTACGGATCAGCTCCATCATGTTTACAGTTTTGCCTACACCAGCGCCACCGAACAATCCAACCTTACCGCCTTTAGCAAACGGGCAAAGTAAGTCGATTACCTTA
>JBLHWG010000182.1:0-10475 GCA_047629055.1 Halioglobus sp. | reverse complement strand
CACGCGCGTAAACTCCCACTTGCTGCATCAAAGCTTCTCGTGGAACATTTTGCTCCAGCGCTTTTTTCTCTACCAGTTCAATGACTCTTGGATGAAATGTTAGCCGATCGACAAGTACAGTTCGGCGAGTCAGTTTGAATGAGGGTATGCGCAGCGCCAGGCGCGTATTGACCTCTTCAATAAGATTGTTAGCCCGGCGTCGAAGAATCCAGCGTGCAGATGGCAGCAAGAAATGTTGAAGAAGCCAGAGTGTGGCGAAAAACAGGCCTATCAGGCAGAGCCACAGAGGCAGTTCGACGCTGGAACTCACTATGCTCTCTTCGGTATGGGTGTTCGCAGAGTATACTGTGACACTAGTTTTGATCTTTAATTTAAATTATGGGTTTATCAGATCAGAGCAGCTGTAGGCTAGATCACCTAGTGGTAACAGCTGCATCCTGTGAGCAGGGGGTATCGTGGTTGCAGGCCAGAAGTGGCATCGCTATCCCCTTTGGCGGTCAACATCCTTTAATGGGTACTCACAATCATCTGACTGCTTTGGCAGAGGATCAGTTTCTGGAGGTTATCGCCATTGATCCCGTCGCTAGAACGCCTGACAGAGCACGCTGGTTCAATTTGGATGACGAGCGGCACCAAGCAAGGCTTGCTGCTGACCCGGCTTTGACTACCTGGGTGGCAGCAACTGAGAACCTGGATGAGTCACTTGAAGCTGTTCGACGGCTAGGCATCGATCCTGGGATTCCAGTGAACCTGACTCGAGGAGATCTCCACTGGCGATTAGCCTTAAAAGAAGACGGCTCACTGGCGTATGATGGAACGTTTCCTATTCTCATCGAATGGCCTCCCGAAGTTAATCCTGTGTCTAAAATGCAGGATCAGGGTATTCGGCTGGAAAATCTCGTCGCTTTACATCCACAAGCTGCGCTCTTGAGCAAGGCTCTGGAGCGATTGGGGCTTGCTGGACTAATAAACATTCAAGAAGGTGCGCCATCTTTGAGCGCCAATCTGAATGTAAACGAGCATCATTTTTCTCTTAATTAGTGATTAATAAATATTATGGGTAATCCTGTCGATCTAGCTGCCTGGAAGGTATTGTCTGCCCATCATGGCGCTGTTAAGGCAGTCAGCCTTAGAGAGCTTTTCTCATCTGACGAATCACGATTCGAAAAATTCCAACTTAGCGCGGCTGGAATATTTCTGGACTACTCAAAAAACCACCTCAGTGATGCAACGCATACGTTGCTGGTAGATCTGGCTGAGGCCTGCCATGTAAGTGCTCGATTGAACAGTATGTTTGATGGAGAAATAGTTAACTCGACTGAGCATCGTCCAGCCTTGCATACAGCGTTGAGAAACCGAGGTGAGAAGCCCGTTCAAGTCGCTGGAGAGAATGTTTTACCTGCCATACGAGGCGTACTGGATAGGCTTCGCGACTTTTCTGACAAAGTGCGTAGTGGCGAATGGGTCGGGTACTCTGGGAAGGCCATAACTGATGTAGTGAATATAGGCATCGGTGGTTCTGATCTTGGGCCACTCATGGCTGTTGAAGCACTGGCGCCATTTGCTCATCAACGGATAAACCTGCATTTTGTATCCAATGTTGACGGCTCACATATGGTTTCAACGCTCAAGAAGGTTAATCCGGAAACAACGCTGTTTCTAGTGGCGTCGAAAACATTCACGACGCAGGAGACGTTAACAAACGCGCACTCGGCCAGAGTATGGTTTCTGAACAGTGGCGCAATACAGACTGATGTCGCTAAACACTTCGTTGCTTTATCGACAAATAAAGAGGCAGTCATTGAGTTTGGAATTGACGCCGCAAACATGTTTGGATTTTGGGATTGGGTGGGTGGTCGTTATTCGCTATGGTCAGCCATAGGGCTGCCTCTGATTTTATCTATCGGAATGGATAGATTCGAGCAATTTCTTCAAGGTGCTCATGACATGGATAATCACGCCAGAACGGCTCCAATGAAAGAGAATATGCCTGTTACTCTGGCGCTCTTAACGATCTGGTATAACAATTTCTGGTCTGCTCATAGTCATTTAATTGCACCCTATGATCAGTATCTACATAGGTTTCCGGCTTATTTGCAGCAGTTAACTATGGAGAGCAACGGCAAATCCGTGCATGTGGACGGAACCCCTGTGTCGTGTGCCACAGGGCCGGTTGTCTGGGGCGAGCCAGGTACCAATGGCCAACATGCCTATTTTCAATTAGTACACCAAGGAACTCACCTGATTCCAACCGACTTTATTATGGCGTTGGAAAGTTTGAATCCTCTGGGCATTCATCAAGACCTTCTAATGGCAAATTGCTTTGCGCAATCCGAAGCACTGATGATGGGTAAAACAAAGCATGAGCTGCGTATTGAGATGCAAGCGGCAGGTGCTAATGAGGAAGAGATCGAACGCCTGTCAGGTCATCGCAGTTTCGCTGGGAATCGTCCCAGCAACACACTGCTCGTACAGCAATTGACCCCACATGCTCTTGGTGCACTAATCGCACTGTACGAACATAAAGTATTTGTTGAAGCTGCCATATGGGATATCAACCCATTCGATCAATGGGGAGTGGAGCTAGGTAAACAGCTGGCGAAATCCATCCATAACGAAATATCCGATGCAGTGACTGTTAAATCACACGATTCGTCGACCAATGGCTTGATCAATCGAGCCTTGAAACTTAAAAACCTGCTTGCCTGAACCAATGGCCCAGAAAAAGAAAACTACCCGAAAAAAAGCAACAGTTACCGCTGCTCCTAGAGCTGTGGAACACGTTGAAGAACTTCCGCTAAGCGAGTTCACTGAAAAAGCGTATTTGGATTATTCCATGTACGTCATTCTTGATAGAGCTTTGCCACATATTGCAGACGGATTGAAACCTGTACAGCGGCGCATTATTTATGCGATGTCTGAATTGGGATTATCGGCTGTATCAAAACACAAAAAATCGGCTAGAACTGTCGGTGATGTGCTGGGTAAATTTCACCCCCACGGTGATTCAGCATGTTATGAGGCCATGGTGCTAATGGCTCAACCATTTACTTATCGTTACCCGCTGGTTGATGGGCAAGGTAACTGGGGTTCTCAGGACGATCCGAAATCCTTTGCCGCCATGCGATATACCGAATCTCGCCTCGCCAAATTCTCAAAGTCGCTATTGCAAGAGTTAGGGCAGGGCACAGTTGAGTTTGTAGCAAATTTTGATGGGACGTTGATGGAACCCTCATTGCTGCCGTCGCGGCTACCTCACATATTATTAAATAGTACGCAGGGAATCGCTGTGGGTATGGCAACGGATATACCACCGCATAATCTTGTGGAGGTGGGTAATGCCTGTATTCATTTGCTGGATAAGCCCAAAGCGACTCTCGACGACATTCTCCACTATATAAAAGGCCCAGACTATCCCACCACGGCTGAAGTCATTTCTTCACCAGAAGATATCCGTGCTATCTATGAAACAGGTCTGGGTAGTTTGCGGGCGCGCGCTATTTATGAAAGAGAGGATGGCAATGTAATCATCACAGCTTTGCCGTTTCAAGTATCTGGTTCGAAAATTTTAGAGCAAATAGCTCATCAAATGAACGCCAAGAAGCTTCCGATGGTGGAAGATCTTCGCGACGAATCTGATCATGAAAATCCTACGCGTTTGGTGATTACGCCGCGTAGTAATCGGATTGATACAGACAATTTGATGCAGCATCTGTTTGCAACTACTGATTTGGAACGTACATATCGCGTCAATATGAACATGATTGGCTTGAACGGGCGACCGAAAGTTAAATCACTGCTTAGCATTGTCACGGAATGGCTTAGCTTTCGTGTGGAGACGGTTCGTAAGCGCTTACAGTGGCGGCTCGATAAAGTCGAGAAACGCTTGCACCTTCTCGAAGGTTTGATGATTGCCTACCTCAATATTGACGAGGTTATTGCCATTATCAGAAATAATGAGGATCCCAAGCCTGTCTTGATCAAACGGTTCAAGATAAGCGATGAACAAGCAGAGGCGATACTTGAATTAAAGCTGAGGCACCTGGCTCAGCTTGAAGAGATGAAGATTCGCGGTGAGCAGGACGCGTTGGAACAGGAGCGAGCAAAACTTCAGACTACCTTGGGTTCAGATCGCCGTATGAAAACGTTGGTGAAAAAGGAACTTCAGGAAGATATCGATACCTACGGAGATGAACGCCGCTCACCTCTAGTGCAAAGAGATGCGGCTCAAGCAATCTCAGAAGCGGATCTCATACCTAGTGAACCCATTACTGTGGTGTTGTCAGAGCGTGGTTGGGTGCGAGCAGGAAAAGGGCTGGAAGTAGATCCACTGTCTCTGAACTACAAAGCGGGTGACAGCTATCAGAGCTCCGCAAAAGGCCGAACCAATCTCACGGCCATGTTCCTTGACTCCACCGGTCGAGTGTATTGCGTTCCTGCGCATGGATTTCCTTCAGCTCGAGGTTTGGGCGAACCGATAAGTGGTCGGCTTAAGTCACCTGATGGCGCAAAATTTGTCAGTGTAATGATGGGGGACGATGACGATCGTTATCTGTTCTCAACAACGGCAGGTTATGGTTTTGTCTCTCGTTTAGGTGATTTGATTAGTCGCAATAAATCAGGCAAGTCAGTTATCAGTGTGCCAGTTGGTGCCTCGGTGCTTAAATCAACAGCGGTTGCGTCACTTATTGATAACATCGTTTGTGCCATAAGCAATAACGGTAGTTTGTTGTGCTTCCCTGTGGGAGAACTGCCGGAAATGGCCAAGGGCAAGGGAAACAAGATCTTTAATATTCCAGGCGCAAAGCTTAAGTCTGGTGAGGAATCCATGCTGGCCCTAACGGTGCTAGCACCCTCCCAGAAGCTGAGAATTACCAGTGGAAAACGTCATACGGTTATTAAGTTTCGTGAGCTGACGGACTACATGGGAACTCGGGGTCAACGGGGCCGTAAATTACCACGTGGATTCCAGAAGGTCGATGCTGTGGATGTGGAAGGGTAGATTACGGGGCTGCCTTCAGCGGGGCTGCCTTCAGCGGGGCTGCCTTCAGTGGGGCTGCCTTCAGTGGGGCTGCCTTCAGTGGGGCTGCCTTCAGTGGGGCTGCCTTCAGTGGGGCTGCCTTCAGTGGGGCTGCCCCAGCTTGAGTTAGGCGATGTGCGCCCTTATATTTTCTCCTGGTAATTGAATTTTCATGGATAAGTTCGAATGACAAGAATACTGCTGTTTCTGGCAACCAACATGGCCGTTATGGTCGTGTTCGGTATCATCACGTCTGTATTTGGTTTGGATAAGGCGATAGGGCAGAGCCCCACTACGCTGATTATCTATGCCGCGTTGTTCGGATTTATGGGGTCGTTCATATCCCTTGCGATGTCTAAATCCATGGCTATTCGCTCAATGCGAGTGCAGCTGATTGATCAGCCCTCCAATGAAACTGAAAAATGGTTACAAGACACGGTTCATGCTCAGGCAACAGAGGCAGGAATAGGATTACCTGATGTCGGGATTTTTCAGCAAGATTCGCCAAATGCGTTTGCGACCGGTTGGAATAAGAACAAATCACTGGTTGCCGTTAGCACCGGTTTACTACAAACGATGTCCAAAGAAGAAGTTGAGGCTGTCTTGGGACATGAGGTTGCCCATGTTCATAACGGCGACATGGTAACGATGGGTTTGCTACAAGGCGTGCTTAATACCTTCGTTATCATCTTCTCACGAATTCTGGGGTCGATGCTTGACAGCGCTCTTCGAGGAAACCGGTCTGGTGGTGGTGGATTCGGCATGGGGTACTTCATCGGTAATATTCTGGGCAATGTGGTGTTCGGTTTCCTTGCAAGTTTAATTGCTGCATGGTTCTCCAGGCAGAGGGAGTTTCGAGCTGATGCTGGTGGCGCTAAATTGGCGGGTCGTCAAAATATGATCTCGGCTTTGGAAGCCCTGAAACGCGGGAGTTCCAACAGTGAGCCATTACCAGAGCGTCTTCAGGCGTTTGGGATTTCTGGCGGTGCATTGAAAAAAATGGCCTCGACCCACCCACCTTTGGACGTGCGAATCGCCAGATTACGCTCCGAGGCCTAGCAGGCTGTCCGATAATAGTCCGATGTGCTGCGGACTTGACCTGATCGCTCGACGTGTTAGTAGCGGCGGTCGGTCTAAGCGCTCAATGATTTCCGATGCACACAGTGCAGTTGTTGAAAGTGTCAGAGTCTTGATACGAATATGACTGGTGTCTTCGAGAAGCCCACCGATATCACCCATCCGAGAACGGATCCTGGCGGCCAAACCGCGTGAGTTCTTGAACAAGTTCAAGGGTAGTAACGTTAAGGTAGTAGGCCCTGTTCTGCCAATAATCGTTCCTTCTCTAAACTCCTGTCTCAGTAACGAGGCGACTCGGTAGGACAGCAACTCTTGGACTGTGCTGTTAGCACGCCCGTGGCTAGCGAGTAAGTCAGGCTCGTCTACATGGATTTGTACAATCGTATATCGCTTCTGGGCCGTAGTTTGCAACCAGCAATCTAGTGCGTTACTAAAAGGCTGCTGCAGAAGAACACCCGTTGAAGAATCCAACGATTCAGAATTCCATGACGTCTGACCAATTGGCTGTGGATTGATTCGAATGAGTTTGGCTTCGCCGTGCTCCAGATTTACCTGCTCAAGGACAGCGTTATATTTTGATCCTGAGTGGTTTGTGACAACGAGTTTGCTCGAAACCGCTGTAGTTACGGAGTGCAGCTCAGCATAGCAAGGTGCTGAGACCCAACGTTTCCATTCAATGTTACGACTCTGACGGTCTTGGTGATGACACCCTATTAACTCGTCTAATCGGCAGTTGGACTCAATCACTTGACCATTTTGCCAAAGCAACACAGCTTCACTTCTGGAGTTCAGCAGAATCTGCTGCAGCTTATTTTGGGAGTCAATTTTCAGTGTGGCGACACGCAATTGAGCCCGTAGTTGGCATTCCTCAATCATTCGCTCGAGCGCGTGTCGGTATTTATCTTGACGTTGGCAACTGACTACATCAGTGGCTCCTTGCTGAAACCAGCCCTCCACAGGACCAATTTTGCGGGCAGGCGTTACCACCAGAACTTTTAATTCGGGGTAGCGCAGCAAACACGCAGGCAAGTTGTCATCAGGATGCGTAAGGATAACGATGACGAAATCGTACCGGTGCCGTGTGAGGTGATCGCGCAAACTAGCAAGCCTGCTCAGCTCGTCTGCATGAGCAATGTGCCGTGAACGTTTTAAGGCGTCCACTAATTCACACTGTTCGGCGATACGACTGCCAAAGATGACGCAAGTTAATTGAACGGACCAAACGCTGGACATGAATTGCCATCTATTTTGAGAACCTCAACTAGTGACTTTAGTAAGATTACTAAGAAATGCATCGTTACATTTAGTGATTACCTTAAGTAATAGGTTACATGTAACCGGCAACATAGTATTTGTGGCCCCGACTTTATTACTAACGACCTTACTGTCACTGAGAATACGAATTTTGCGCTGTACAGTTATAATAAGAGAGATTGGCGCAACAGGGTGTGCCCACACAGGATAAACACGAGAAACTCATGGCAAATTACGGTACAAACGAATTCAAGGGCGGTCTGAAGATCATGCTAGACGGGGATCCGCATAGCATTGTTAGTAATGAATTCGTGAAACCAGGAAAAGGCCAAGCATTTGCTCGAACAAAGGTCCGGAATCTCAAGACTGGACGAGTTGTAGAAAGGACCTTCAAGTCGGGGGAGTCGATCGAATCAGCGGATGTAATGGATACATCCATGCAGTATCTGTACAGCGACGGCGAATATTGGCACTTCATGAACCCTGAAACGTTTGAACAACTCGCGGCTGACAAGACGGCCGTTGGAGATGCTCATTTATGGTTAATGGATGAGGCAGTATGCGAAGTCACTCTCTATAACGGTCAGCCGCTGGCTGTCACACCACCGAATTTTGTTGAAATGACAATAAAGGAAACGGATCCTGGGTTGAGAGGCGATACCGCAACGGGTGGAACCAAGCCTGCCTATCTGGAAACTGGTGCGTCGGTTAAGGTGCCATTGTTCATTGAAGAAGGTGAAAAAATTAAAATTGACACTCGAAATGGAGAATACGTTTCACGGGTCAAGTAGTGAACTGGCGCCCCAATGCCAGCCTGGCAACGTTAAAGGAAGCCGCAGCGCTTCGAACGTCCATTCGACAGTGGATGGACGAGCACGAGGTTCTGGAAGTTTGTACCCCCGCGTTGTCGCGCCACGCGACAACTGACCCGCATGTACCGAGTTTCGGTACAAGTGATGGAGGGTATTTGCATACGTCCCCGGAATTTCCAATGAAGCGCTTACTAGTTGCTCATGCTCAGGGCCCGCAGTCTCAACCAGACATATACCAGGTTGCGTCGGTGTTTCGTGCGGGTGAATCAGGTCGGTTCCATAATTCTGAATTCTCCTTGCTTGAGTGGTATCGCGTCGGAATGAATCACAACGACCTTATGGTTGATGCCGAAAAGCTTCTGCAGCATGTATGGACAAGTTTTTCGACAATCTGGCCAGGTTTACGAACCTTGCGTTACGGTGTTGAGATTCATGATCGATTAGGTGTTTGGCCAGAGGCGGTCAGTGTTGAATTAATTGAGCAATATTTCATAGCCAATGATCGTAGTTATCCTGCCACTATCGGCATTGATGTGGATGCCGCCTTGGATTTGTTCATCGATGAATTTGTGCTGTCTACGTTTTCGCACAGTGGGTTCACTCTGTTAAAAGACTATCCAGTATCGAAGGCGGCACTAGCTCGATTGGGCCTGGATGAAGATGGGCGCGAAGTAGCAGAGCGATTTGAAATATATTTTGGCAGGACTGAGCTGGCTAATGGATTCCACGAATTGAACGACTCTGACCTGCAACGTGCACGATTCGCAGGGGATCTTGAAAAACGGCGGATCATGGGAGCTCCCGTGTTGCCCATGGATACCCATTTGCTGGATGCGTTAGAGACGGGTTTACCAGATTGTGCAGGTATCGCTATGGGCCTGGATCGTTTGCTCATGGTGCTTGGAAAATATGAGTGCATCAGCCAGGTATTGAGTTTTGATGATCAACGTGCCTGACGCCGAATTGCCCGAGAGCCAGGTGCTGCGCATCAACACCAGTGGTTGGGCGTGTTTGGACGCTATTTTGACTCCGGCAGGTTTGCTACTTGAAAGGGTGCCAGATGCCCTTGAGATTCCAGGAAGCCATTGGGGCGATGAGGAAGCAGGCCTGATAAAGCACACCTTGTTTGCCAGGTTGGATACACCTGTTCACTCGGTATTGCACGAAGCGTCACACTGGTGCTTGATGAGTCCAGAGCGGCGCGCGAATTTGCATACAGATGCCAAAGGGAGCGCAGTTGAGGAAATGGCGGTTTGCTATCTGCAGATACTGCTAGCCGATTTACTCACCTGTATGGGGCGAGATCGCATGTTTCTTGATATGGATCGTTGGGGGTATTCCTTTCGCGTGGGGAGTTCACGCGAATGGTTTGAGACTGATGCAGAGGATGCCTTATTGTATCTGACCGAGAAATTGTCCCATGCGCACAGCATCCCCGGCTTGCATGTCGACACGCCAGGCAGCAGGATTCTCTAGCAGCACGATAATGGTTGAGCCCATATTGAATCGGCCCATCTCTTCCCCCTTTTTCAGTTGGATATTTTGTTCGCTATAGTCTTTTGACGACATTGAGGATCGTTGTGGTGGCGTTACTAGTCCATCCCACACGGTTTCGATGGCAGCAACGTTCATGGCGCCTACTAATACCAATGCCATTAGGCCGTGCTCGGTTTCGAACTGAGCGATCACGCGTTCGTTGCGTGCGAAAAGATTGGGTAAGGTTTTTACGGTGTGGGGCCCGACGCTGAAGAGCCTACCTGGAACATGTGTTTGTTTGATAAGGCGCCCACCCACAGGCATGTGCAGTCGGTGATAATCTCTGGGAGACAAATAGATCGTGGTGAATCGACCATCGCCTAATCTCTCGGTCGCTTCCCCATCTCCTCCTAGTAGGGTGAGCAGCGAATAGTCACGACCTTTGGCTTGAAAAACGCGAGCGTCGTGAATATCGCCTATTGCTGATATTCTACCGTCTGCTGGCGACGCAATTTCCTCATCACCGTTTGCTATCGGGCGTACATCGCCTTTTAACGCTCGTGTAAAGAAGGCATTAAACGTCTTGTAGTTGTTAAGGTTCGGATCGACAGCATCATTCATCTCGACATTGAATGCAGCTGCAAATTTTTTTATAACGCCGGTTGTAAATCTGGATTCTTTACGCGTTAGCCAGTACACCACACGCGTAAGCGCATGGTGAGGCAATACATAAAGGCCATACGTTTTAGCGTAATCCAAGAAGCTAGCTAGGCGCGTGCTCACTAGTTCTTATCCGTGGATTTTGAAGCATCCATGTCGTCATGCTTCATGGAATC